>CAZAHL010000299.1:0-8984 GCA_964484845.1 uncultured Chryseolinea sp.
TACCGATGTACTTTTATCCATTTCTGATTTTCAAGATATTTCTAAATGGGTAACTTTATCTAAAATTTCCAGTTTGTATATGAGCGCAGTGGTCCGGAATTTTACCCAGCTTTCCTTCATTATTCTCCTACTCAGCATTCAACTCTTCTTCTCCTGTGAGTCCGATGAACGCGTGGAAATTTGCCGTCCTCTAAGTTTTAAGGATTATTCCGACTCGATTGTGTTTAAATATGATCGAACAACCAAAGTGGAAAGACTTTTATACTATACAATCGGTACACAAGATGTACGAGAAGACATTCTGGAGTACAATACCCAAGGCCAACTTATTCGTGTTACCCGATTTGAGGGAAGCCCAAAAGCGAATCAAAATTTTGAACTCATTTATGACACTCAGGGAAGGCCTCAACAATTGCGTGTCTGGGGTGAAGACACTTCAGCACCACCGAATGTAACGACCTATTCCTATGATTCAAAAGGACGATTACAAACACGCGAAAAAGAAGTTGCAAATGATCTGCTAGTCTACCGATATGAATACGATAACAACGACAACGTAACGCGCATTTTTTACAAACACATGACCGCCGAAGAGGTTCTCGCACGCGAAAATCTTTCCTTTGATAATAAGCCGAGATTTTTTAGTACAGTAAGCGAATTGGAGATCTTTAAAACATTTATCCTGGAGCACGAGCCCGGCAAAAATAATATCCTGAGCAGGAAAGTCTATTTTAATGGACCGCACGAGTATAGCATACCACTCGACCTAACGTACAACGTTGCATACAATGATCAAGGTTTAATTGTGGATTCCATTGTACATGGACTACTGCTCACTGAACATCATTTTTCTGGCGTAACGTATGATTGTAATTGACGAGCTTACGACTGAAGTGTTTCATATCCTGGTTTGCGCGCTATCCAAAATTTAATCGCTGAGTAGGCAAGAGGGAGTTTCACCCTCGAGCCTCTCACAGAACTGTACGATATTTCTATTGAGCAAGACAGGGTTATCACTAAAAGCTCCTTTACCATCCGCATTAATGTTAGCCATAACGAGTAAAATTCCTGTACACCGATGCGGCGCGAATAAGATTTGGCTAACTTTAAATTGAATAAAGTATCTCTATGTTTAAGAATTATATAAAAACGACTTATCGTCACTTTTCGAAAAGCAAAGTGAACTTCGTTTTCAAATTGGGTGGCCTTACAATGGCACTGCTTAGTTTTCTGATCATTACGATTTATGTTACTTATCAACTGTCGTTCGACAAATATCACGACGACTACACATCCATTTATAGAGTGAATTCAATTAGGGACGAAGATGGAACGTTAGAGAAGTATGCCATGGTTCCTTCGGCTATTGGTCCTTCGTTAAAAGCTGAACTTCCGGAAGTATTCAGCTTTTCTCGAATAAGCGAGGCAGATGGTATGCTTATTAAGCATAAGGAGAACTTAATGCGAACCGGTGGATTTGTTTCAGCTGACAATTCCATCTTTGATGTTTTGACCTTCAAATTTATTAAGGGTGGAAAACACGCTATCGACAGACCTGCCACAATCGTATTAACATCATCTGCGGCCATGCAAATATTTGGAAATGAAGATCCCATAGGTAAATTAATTTCTTTTCCTGAGAAAAATAACCGGACACTTGAAGTAACGGGCGTCGTTGAGGATTTGCCGGCGAATACCCATATGCCGATTTATGCCATCATGCCCTTTAACGCCTTTGAAAATGCTGAATCAATGAACAACAACTGGGAGATTTCGTGGGATGGTTCCGTTTTCCTTTACCTGCGATTATATCCTCAAACGGATTCTGATCTGTTTCAGAAAAAAATGCAAGCTCTGATAAAAAGAAATATTGCAAAACACGACGATGGGCAGGAGAAGCGATTTAGTGTATTCCTTCAACCGATCGATGAAATTTACTTAAGCCCTGGTTTTAAAATGGAATTCCTTAAGAAAGGCAATGGGTTCTATGTGTATATCTTTTCCTTGCTGGGTTTTTTCCTTTTAATGATTGCTTGTATCAATTACATAAATCTTTCAATCGCCGACTTTCATAACCGAAGCAAAGAAACAGGTATTCGAAAAATATTGGGCGCACGCAAGAAGCAAATTGCAATTCAGGTAACCATAGAGTCATTGTTCTATTGTTCAACGGCGTTACTAATAAGCATTGTGATTCTCTACATGATATTTCCTCACGTGTCAGCATTCCTTGACCCAAACCTAAACTTTTGGATGTTACTAAACCCCCTAGTCATATTTATGGTGGCAGTGACCGTTCTTTTCATTGTCATCTTTTCAACTACTTACTCGGCTGTTAAGCTGTCCATCAACAGTCCCATTAAAGACCTGAAGAAAGAAATAATATTTGGAAGAGATTTATCTATCGGAAAGGTCCTTTTGCTTACACAATTTGTCGTATCCATGATATGTATTTCGGTTACTCTGGTCGTGTCCTACCAGATTGACTTTATAGGGACTAAAGACCTTGGATTTGACCGCACGAACGTTATTACATTGATAATGCCTGATGAGTATCCGCCTGAAAAAGCTGAAGTACTTAAAAATGAATTGAAATCCTCAGTAGGAGTTGAGGAAGTGTCGTATTCGTACTATCTCGTAACAGGCGTTCCTTACTTGAAGGATTGGTACAAAGTTGAAATTGGAGGTACGATGAAACAACTTCTGCTAAATGAAATATTTGTTGACTATGAATTCTTCAAGACCATGGACATCGAGATTTTAGAAGGCCGGGGATTTGATATCAAAAACTTAACGGACCCAAAGTCAGCCTTTATTGTAAACGAAACGGCCGCCCGGGAATTTGGCTGGGATGACCCTGTTGGTAAACGTATCAGCTTCGGATATGGAGAGACAACCGGCGAAAAATGGGAAGGAACTGTTGTAGGTTTATCAGCAGACTTTAACACACGGTCGCTTCACAATAAAATTGAGCCTCTGGTTATTCGCTTACCATTCGACGAATTTCCGGGCATGTCTCTCAATATCAAAATAAAAGGAGAATTTAAAAAATCGATAGCCTCCATAAAATCTACATACGAGAAAGTTCTACCGGGCTACCTTATGGACTATAGGTCAATGGAAGAAATATACGACAACCAATACCACGAAGAAAATAAGGCGTTAAGTGCATTACAACTTGGAACATGGATTGTCTTATTAATTTCATGCTTCGGGATTTTTTCACTTTCCCTGTTCCAGTCGATGAAGAGAATGAAAGAGTTTGGTATTCGAAAGGTCTTAGGTGCAACGGTCGGACAGATAGCATTTCTGCACATAAGTTACTTTCTGAAAATTGCAATGATTGCTAGTGTCGTTGGTTTGCCTATTTCATATTGGCTGACAGAACAATGGCTTAATGGATTTGCTTACCGAATAGAACCAAGTGTTATTGTTTTCTCGACTGTGGTATTAATTCTGCTACTACTCATTATTTTATCGGCGACGTATTCATCATTCAAAGCAAGCAGAATGAATCCCGTTGATGCAATTAAACTTGAATAAAAAAAGCAATCGAATAAATGAATAAAAAATTTCTGGGACATCGGCCAGTAAAAATAGAGGGAAGAGTTAATGAAGGATTTTTGAAGATTCATGAGAAGTATTTCATGTGATTTAAATGGAAGCGAAACTCCGTTCTTTACGAACACCTACCAGAAATAACACAAAGGTGGTTGTTGATCACCTCATTCGAAATCATATTGATCGTAGTAGCAAACCACCGATGGATGATTATGGAATATGCAATTCGACATGTTTATACTATGACGTACACTGATTGGTGTCCGGTAATTCTTACAAATCCTCCCCGACCAACCCTTTCAACAAAGTAACTTCCGACTTTTTAACAAAGCCCGCAGGTGTTTTTATGTGGAATTTTGAGCCATCAATTCCAATGAAAATGACAAGTATAAAAAAATCAGTACTGGTAACAGGTGGGAGCGGATTTGTGGGGGGGCACTGCATCGTACAATTATTACAACAAGGTTACCCTGTAAAAACTACGCTTCGATCCATTATTAAAAAAAACGACGTGCTTGATATGCTTGGTGTAGCTGGCGTCTCTGCTTTTGCACCAATAGAATTTATCGAAGCTGACCTAACCAATGATCTCAATTGGAATAAGGCCACAGAACATTGTGAGTATGTATTGCATGTCGCTTCACCCATTTTCTTGAGAGTGCCCAAGCATGAAGACGAAATGATTCGTCCCGCGGTGGATGGAACGGTGCGCGTTTTAAGGGCTGCAAGAGATTCCGGAGTAAAAAGAGTGGTAATGACTTCCAACTTCGGAGCCGTGGGCTACAGTCACACCGATACGTCGAAGATTATTACTGAAAAATCCTGGACAGACCCTAACGAAAAAGGCTTGTCCGTTTACAACAAATCAAAGGTTTTGGCTGAATTAGCGGCATGGGATTTCATCCATAAAGAAGGCGGTTCACTTGAGCTTTCCGTAATCAACCCGATGGGTATTTTCGGACCTTCTTTAGGCCCTACTTTATCGAGTGGGTTTGAGTTACTAAAAAGGGTCCTCGATGGATCCTTGAAAAGAATACCCAACATCACGCTAGGAATAGTAGATGTACGGGATGTGGCAGATTTGCATCTGCGTGCTATGATACACCCATCTGCCAAGGGAGAACGCTTTCTAGCATTGGCCGGAGGAATTTTATCATTACCTCAAATTGCCTCCCTATTAAAAGAAAAGAAGCCCGCCATTTCTGGGAATATTTCCGACAAAAGAGTTGCGGATTGGATTGTCAAGCTTGTTGCAATCTTTAATCCCATGACAAGAGCCATCGTTCCCATGTTAAGTCGCTATCGCGATACAAGCAACGAGAAAGCTAGGCGAATTCTGGGTTGGCAGCCGCGCACAAATGAAGAAGCTATCCTAACCTCTGTTGAAAGTCTTGTAAAATTTGGTTCAATAAAAAACTCATAAACCCATAACTATGAAAATAATCCTAACAAGTTTATCCTTAATAGTGATGATCTTAGGATCCACGCAAACATCTGTTGCCCAAACTACTCAGACCATACGGGGTCAGGTGACGGATGATGTAAGCAAGACTCCCCTTGTCGGAGTAAATGTAATCGTCCTTGATCAAGGGAATGCATCCCTGGGAAGCACAACCGATGTTGATGGTAATTTTCGTATTACGAATGTGCCGCTTGGACGCCAGACACTGCACCTCTCCTACCTCGGGTACGAGCCGCAGGTTGCTCCAAATATTATTGTAACTGCGGGTAAAGAAGTAATTCTCAATTTTAGTCTTCGGGAAGGTGTTAGTCAACTGGATGAAGTTGTTGTTACATCCAACTCACGAGACGATAAGACCGCGACCAACAATGATTTGGCAGTAGTCAGCTCCAGGTCGTTTAATGTAGATGATACCAAACGATATGCCGGTGCATTAGGTGACCCTTCCCGAATGGCTGCAAATTTCGCAGGCGTAGTGGGTGGCAATGATTCAAGAAATGATATTGTGGTACGAGGAAACTCTCCGCTTGGCATGCTTTGGCAGTTGGAAGGTATGAACATTCCAAATCCAAATCACTTCGGAGCATTGGTTAGCACCGGTGGGCCAGTAAGCATGCTTAACAACAATAACATCGACAAGTCTGATTTTATGACAGGCGCATTCCCAGCACAATACGGCAACGCTGCTGCCAGCGTGTTTGATATCCGGTTAAAAGATGGTAACAATGAAAAGCATGAATTTTTGGGTCAGGTTGGATTCAACGGTTTTGAGGGTGGTGCCGAGGGTCCAATCTCCAAAAATTCCAAATCATCCTACATCGTTAATTATCGTTATTCTACATTAGGACTTTTTGATGCGCTCGGAATAGAATTTGGTGCGGGATCAAATACTCCTATTTATCAGGATATAAATTTCAAGTTCACCTTCCCTACCAAAAAAGGAAAGTTTACAGTATTTGGACTGGGCGGAATAAGTTCAATTGATCTGTTAGGAAGCGAAGCCGACCTGGACCAAGATGAAAATTTGTACGGCAGTGAGAATTATGACAGCTATCCACGGTACGGAACCGGCATCGGTGGTGTCAGTTATGAGTGGAACATTTCAAAACGAACATTTGCAAAAGTAACGGTAGGGTTTTCAGCTTCACGCGATGAACTCAAGCTCGACTCCCTGGAACGGGATGACAACGAAGATGTTGTTGCTAGGTTCAGGCGTGCAAACACCCGATTCGTTACACAAAAAGCGTCATTCGTTTTTCTCACACGAACAAAGTGGAATTCTAAAAATAGCATAACATCCGGTTTCTACGTTGATGCCCAAAATGTTGATCTTTATCAGAAAATATCGTATCCGAATGTAAATAAAGATACTGTGCGGGTTGACGTAAACGATAACACACAGTTATACCAGGCACACACAACCTGGAAGCATCGCTTTAGCAGCAACTTTAATGCACAAGCCGGCATTCATATACAGGGTTATTCACTTAATAACCAGACTGTAGTTGAGCCACGTGTAAGCTTTCAATATCTTCCCAATGCAAATCATTCAATCAGCATCGGCTATGGCATACACAATCAGGTGCAGAGTGTTTACACTTCATTTTCACAAACCAAGGAAGGAACCGAATATTCGATAACCAATAAAGATCTTGACTTTACAACAAGTCAGCATTATATTCTTACCTACGATTGGAATATTTCTGAGAACCTGAGAGTAAAGGCAGAAACATATTATCAGCAGCTTTCCAACGTTCCTGTTGAAACGAAAAGCTCCTCCTACTCTGCCATCAATACCGGTGCAGGCTTTGTTCCAAGCTACAAGGGTAATTTGGTGAATGACGGGACAGGTTATAACTACGGAGTTGAATTAACGGTAGAGCGTTTCTTCAACAAAGGGTTTTATTTCCTGGTTACTACTTCCCTGTTTGATTCAAAGTATGAGGGCAGCGATGGTGTGGAGCGTAACACGGCATTTAACACCCAATATGTCATGAACGGCTTGATCGGTCGCGAATGGCAAATCGGATCAAAGAAAAAATCCTTTTCCGTGAATCTCAAGGTAACGACCATTGGAGGAAAATACCTCACACCTTTGGATTACGAATTATCTCAACAAACCGGAAGAGAAGTCTATCGTGAGAATGAGGCGTTTGGTGAACGGCAACGTACCTATTTCAGAACTGACTTGCGTTTTGCTTACCGTAAAGAGTATAAGCGGACTACGCTGGAGGCTTCCCTTGATTTACAAAACCTGACAAATCGTGAGAACATCTTTTCACAGATCTATAATCCTCGAACAAATTCAATTGTGGATCAGTATCAGCAATCGTTTTTCCCAGTACCTTATCTGAGACTAACATTTTAAATTTTGCAGAAATCTTCATACTCCGAATAGAACATGATTGATACTGACAGAAAAACGTTGCCGGATGGAAAGGGTAGCGTAGGTCGTGCCTGGTTGAGTATAGGTATCATTGTGATATTAATGATCCTTTCTCAAATCGACAGGAATTCCATTTCATTAATGGTTGATCCGATCCGGTCGAGCTTTGGCATCAATGATTTTGAAATTGGTTTGCTGCAAGGTCCTGCTTTCGCTATTTTCTTCTTGCTGGGAAGCTTGCTTGTGGGGTGGATGGTTGATAAGTATTCAAAGCGATGGCTGATCTACATTGGCGTAACAATATGGTCAATCGCAACAATCGCCAGTGGATTGGTTGGAAGCTTTGTGGCATTAATTGTAGCCCGATGTTTTGTAGGGTTAGGGGAATCAGTTTTACAGCCTGCTGCTTGGAATATGATTGCAAGGTTATTCCCTAAGCGAAAACTTGCTACAGCGATCGGAATACTTACAGCAGGTACACAGGTTGGCGTTGCTTCTTCATTTATGCTGGTAGGATTTCTGATTTCAGGAACAGATCAGCTTACAAAAATTCCACTACCTCTTGTGGGGAACATTGAGCCGTGGCAATTTGTGTTCATTGCAACGGGTGTCCCAGGGATATTGTTAGCCACGTTAATTTTTATCGTTCCACGAGACAAGGCCTCTGATTCAGGAAAGACTACAGAGGATGGCGGACTGATGGGGTTTGTTCGATTGAACCGATCGTATCTCACCTATCATTTTCTGGGATTCGGTCTTCTTAGCATTCTCGTTCATGGTGCTGCAGCCTGGGCACCTACCTACCTGATGCGGAGTCATGGAATTGACGTCAAGGATATCGGTCTTTTAGTTGGACTGATAGCTATACCGTTGGGTGTCGGGGGCGCTATACTTGCAGGTTGGCTTGTTGATCGATCCTTCCATAAAGGTAAACTAGACGCACACTTCTCACATTTTGCTTATCGGTGTGCTATAATTGCCTTATTAGGTGGCGCAGGTTTTCTGTTCGATTCCTCACTACTTTTCACACTCGTTTGTTTCGGAATCATTCACTGCATCCAACCCTTTTCAGGCGTTGCTGGAGCATCCCTGCAGATCTCGACACCGGAACACTACCGGGGAAGAATCTCTGGGATTTTCATCATGTTCTATAATGCCGTGGGGATGATGTTAGGGCCTAGTTTCGTTGCATTGTTAAGTGATTCTCTTGGTTCCGGTAAGTTGGGTATCGCTATCGCTTTCAATTATATCGTGTTTGGTAGCATAGCTACTTTGCTCCTATGGCTAGGACGAAGACATGCAACTGCATCTTCAATACGTTACGATATACAGCCATTATAATTTACAATAACAACCGAAAATATGAAGGTTATTTTAACCGGTGCCACTGGATTTGTTGGCGAAGGCGTATTGATTGAATGTCTTGCGCAACAACAGGTTGAGGAAGTACTGTCTCGGCATTTTCCTTCTATATAGCTCAGGCAAGACCTACCCTCTCCCATCGAGCCCGTCATTCCGCAATAGCCGTTAACCTAAGGGTTCTGATAAGATCAAACAGAATTATGAAATGGGGAC
>CAZAHL010000300.1:0-8906 GCA_964484845.1 uncultured Chryseolinea sp.
GCCATTATTTCCCCACGTGACCACGCCACCCATCTTATCGATGATCTCAGCAAAGGTTTCTTTCATGTGTTTTGCTTGCTGAACTTCGTAGTCGCTCCATTTATAGTGAAAACGCAATACAGGAATTCCATATTTGTCGACAGTGGTAGGATCGATCTCACAATAGTTATCCTCCCGTGCAATGGCTTCTCCTCTTCCGGACATACCAAAGTGCGCTCCATAGAAATACCGGTAATCGTCTTTTAAGGAAGCGCCATATCCACCAGCTTCTTTTTGCTTGCCATCGCGTCCTGGATATTTGCCGTTGGTTCCCTGCATGCCAAAACCAAAACCGTAGCCAGGTATTCCCATACCACCGTAATATTCAATGTGATACCCTCTCGGGAAATTGAGTTTTTTATTGTCAAGCCACCACGGTGTGTATACATGCATTCCACCCACGCCATCTTCGTTGTAGCGCTTGCGACCAATAAGTTTGGGAAGTATGCCACCCATGTCAGTACCCGTTGAATCATGTAAATATTTTCCGACGACGCCACTGGCATTGGCGAGTCCATTTGGATTCCGCGACGATTTAGAATTCAAAAGTAAGCGTGCAGACTCGCAGGCGCTGGCAGCCAGTATCACAATTTTTGCACTGACGGTATATTCCTGCATGTCATCTTTATTTACAAAAGAGACGCCGGTCGCTTTGCCTTCATCGTTGGTAAGCACTTCGCGTACCATCGCATTCGGGATGATGTCTACATTACCGGTGGCAATAGCGGGCTTTACCAAGACAGAGGAGGAAGAAAAATCTGCATGGACCGTACATCCCCTGTTGCATTGAGAACAATAAAAACAAACTCCTCTTTCTTTATTGACAGGTTTGGTAAGAATTGACAGACGAGAAGGTATTACTGGAATTTTTAATGCTGTACCTGCTTCCTTGATAAAAAGTTCGTGAAGCCGTGGCTTAGGTGGCGGAAGGAAAATGCTGTCCGGGTCATTGGGAAGGTTCTCTTTGGAACCGAATACTCCTATGAGCCGGTCAACTTTGTCGTAAAACGGAGCTACTTCATCGTAACTTATGGGCCAATCCTCACCCAGTCCATCAAAACTTTTATGTTTGAAATCATGGGGGCCAAAACGCAATGAAATTCTTCCCCAGTGGTTGGTGCGACCACCCACCATGCGCGAACGAAACCAATCGAACTTTGTACCGTCTTTGTGCGTGTAAGGCTCTCCCTCTAATTCCCATCCGCCATAGGCTGCATCAAAATCTCCGAAATGTCTATATGGAGTACTTGCACCTCTTCTCGGTGATTCCCATGGCCATTTTAGTTGCGTTACATTTTTAGCAGGATCGTACAACGGGCCAGCTTCCAGGAGAACCACTTTTATTCCTGCATTAGCAAGAACATAGGCAGCCATCCCGCCTCCGGCACCGCTACCAACAATACAAACATCATACGATTTGGCTGTTTTTTTAATCTGGAATTCAGGCATAGAGGTAAAAAAAGGGGTTAAGGAAACTAGTTTTTAAAAAATGCAATGATGTGTAAATGATTAGGGCACATATATAATTTTTTAAACGATCAATTGCAAATGCTTTGGGTTTACAAGCTTTAAGTGTCCAAAAGACACACAACCACGTGTATAAAAAGATAAATATTTGTTGCGTTTGCGTTAACGTTTCCCTAAATCGGTATTTTAAAAATAATGTTCGAACATAAGAGAGAATATCAACTTACTCTAACTTTCGAGCAGCGTTAAAAAACTATAAACCCTAATGTATTATTATGAAAAAACTCTACGAGAGATTGAGTTTGTCATTAGCAATGCTGCTAATGCTGACGTCTGTAGTCCTGGCACAAGATGGAACGGTGACAGGTACTGTAGTTGATGAAACCGGAACCGGCATGCCTGGTGTGAACGTGCTGGTAAAAGGAACACCCCAAGGTACTGTTTCGGATGCTCAAGGAAAATTTAGCCTTAGTCCCCCGTCAAATGCTACACTTGTCTTTACTTTTGTTGGTTACCGGACGCAAGAAGTGCCCGTTGGAGATCGTACTACAGTTGATGTTGCGATGGCGGTCGACCTTACCTCTTTAGATGAGGTGGTTGTCATTGGTTACGGTACTCAAAAACGATCTGACCTTACGGGAGCAGTGGGATCAGTCAATGCTGACAAGCTTAAGGAACGGCCAGCGACTTCCCTTAATCAGGCATTATCTGGTAAGATTGCCGGGGTACAGGTTAATACAAACTCGGGTCGTCCGGGTGGAAAAGCGAATGTGCGTATTCGCGGATTCAGTTCTATTAACTCTTCTAATAATCCGCTTTATGTAGTTGACGGTGTTCAGTTGCCTCAGGGTAATCAGGATCAATTCAGTCAGGCCATCGATTATATTAATCCGAATGATGTCATTTCAATGGAGGTTCTGAAAGATGCTTCCTCTACTGCAATTTATGGAGCGAGAGGTGCTAATGGCGTTATTCTGATCACGACCAAGCGTGGAAAGTCCGGTGAAGGAAAAGTAACGTATGATGTTGACTTTAGTGTGCCCACCATTGGACCAAACAAGAGAGAGGTTCTGAATGCCGATGAATACATGGCAGTGGAAGATCTGGCATGGGCTAACATGGCAAAGTTTGATCCCACAGGTTGGAATGCAGGTAAGTATGTAAATTTAAATCCCGCGCTGCGAAGAATAGACCCAAGAGTCTTCGATGCTTCAGGCAATAACTTGTATGATACTGATTGGTTGGAAGAAACAACGCAGCATAAAATATCCCAAAATCATCAATTAGGTTTTTCGGGTGGTAACGATCGCACAACTTATACACTCTCCTTAGGATATAGAGATGATCAGGGCTTTCTTAAGAGATCCTATCTTAATCGTTATTCCGGCAGGTTTACAATTGATGACCAGGTTAAAAAATGGTTGAAGATTGGTGGTACACTCAGTTATAACAATCAATCAGAGAATCTGGTGGATATCAGTGATCAGGTAGCACGGCAAATTGTGGAAGACTTCCCTTTTCTTCCTGTAAAATATGCAGATGGCAAATATGCAAATAACAGGGATTATCCGAATGCGGAAGGAACCATGAGTTCGATGCACAGATTATATGGACGTAAATACATTCTCAATACACAAACAACTTTAGGAAGCATCTATACGAACCTTAATCTCGCCAAAGGTTTGGAGATGCGTACGGTTTTAGGTATGAACGTTATGACACAGGAGAATAATGAAGCCATTAACAGCACATTAAATACGACTGGTTTAGGACAGGCACAAACCAGCAACGAAAAACAAACTTTCTGGTCATTGGAAAACTACCTGACCTATACGAAGACCTTTAATGATATTCATTCATTGACAGGTCTTTTAGGAATTTCGTGGCAGGAACAAAATCGCTTTATTATTAACCAGGATGTCCGAAATTTCCCAAGTGATTTCTTCCTATTCAATAACGTGGGCGCTGGAAATGACAACAAAGTATTATTCTCAAATGCCTATCGACATTCGCTTAATTCTTACTTCGGAAGGGTCAATTACAGTTTAATGGGCAAATATTTATTAACAGTTACTGGCCGGGCAGATGGTTCATCCAAGTTTGGCGAAAATAACAAATTTGCTTTTTTCCCTTCTGCAGCGCTGGCATGGAGAATATCAGATGAGAATTTCTTAAAAAGCATCAGCGCTATTTCAAATTTGAAATTGCGGACAAGCTACGGTCTAACTGGGAATTCTGAAATACCCGCTTATTCTTCTTTGGGGACATTTAATTCCGGCTATCGGGCAGTTTGGAATAATGCCAGTGTAGGCGGAACTGGTGTTGGACGATTAGCGAACCCAGATCTAAAATGGGAAAAAACCGCACAAAGTGATATCGGTATTGAATTAGGTTTATTCAACGACAGAATTACCTTCGAAGCTGATGTTTATTATAGAAAGACAACGGACATGCTGTTGGATGCGCCTGTACCACAAACAAGTGGCTATGGTATCATTAGAAGGAATGTGGGTTCTATGGAAAATAAAGGGTTAGAACTTTCCCTTAATACTGTTAACGTCCAGTCCGACAAATTCACATGGAGTACCACGTTTAATGTTTCTGTGAACAGAAATAAAGTTCTTTCGCTAGCAACTCCATCCGATGTTTTCAATGTTGGCGGACCAGGTATTACCAATCCAACCAGTATTATCAGGATAGGAGCACCCGCGGACTCCTTCTGGGGCCTTGTTCGCTTAGGGACATGGAGCACGGACGAAGCTGATGAAGCAGCAGCGTTCACAAGTTATCGGAATGGACTTACCATGTTACCGGGTGATATTAAATACCTCGATGTTAATGGTGATAAGGCTATTACAGATGCTGACCGGATGATCATTGGTCGCGGTAGCCCTGATGCTTGGGGAGCTTTCACCAACTACTTCAAGTATGGAGCATTGGATCTTACTATTGAGCTTCAATATTCATACGGGAATGATGTTATGGATATGAATCTGCATTCGAGCGAGGATCGTCAGGGACTTGCGAATAGTTACAAAACTGTTCTGAACGCATGGACACCAGAAAATCAAAATACCATGATTGCACAAGTCCGTGGTACCAGCGCCGGATATGTAACAAACGTAGATTCTCATTGGGTACAGGATGGTTCTTTCATCAGGGGTAGAAATATTTTATTGGGTTTTACATTCCCACAAAATGTTCTCGACAGACTAAAATTGGATCGATTGAGACTTTATACATCAGCTCAAAATTTCTTTTTAATTGTTAATGACGAACTCATTGGCGACCCTGAAATCACTCCAATCCGCGGTGGTAATGCTGACAATGCTTTCTCGCAGGGAATGAAATGGCACGAGTACCCTAAAGCAACAACCTTTATGGTAGGCTTGCAGGTGGGTTTATAATTAATTATTTAAACAGATATTTATTATGAAGATTAATATAGTAACCTATGGAAGTAAAGTGCTTCTATGTAGTGCACTTCTACTTGGAGCTTTTAGTTGTTCAAACTTTCTTGATGAAGAAGATCCTTCGAATCTTACTCCTGAAAGTTTTTATACAGAAGCGAAACACGCTGATGCCGCAATCGCTGCCGCTTATGCGGATACTAGGTTTTTTGGTGATGGAGCCGGAATTTTTTCCTCAAACTGGCAATTGCTGGAAGCTCCAACAGGAACAACCACAACTGAAACGGCTCAGAATTCGGATCTGAATAATTTATATTCGCTTACCTATGATCCTAATACAGGGCATATCCAAAACTGGTGGAGAGGAATTTATAGGGTAGTCGCAAATGCAAACCTAGTTCTTGAAAATGTTCCTAAAATTACCATGGATGAAGCCGCCAAAACCAAGGTTTTGGGTGAAGCACGCTTCCTTCGCGCATGGGCTTATTTTTATGCGGTTAGAATTTGGGGAGATGTGCCATTAATTCTTAAACCACAGACTGCTGTTTCGCCAGATTTTTACCCCACGCGCACTGCAACGGACGCAGTATATGCACAAATTGTTGAAGATCTGATAACGGCAGAAGGAGCAGGACTTCCATGGATGGATGCCACAGGCCGCGCATCTCAATCTGCAGCTAAATCTTTGCTGGCAAAGGTTTATTTAACAATGGCTGGACAACCACTAAATAAAGGCGCTGCGTATTATACATTAGCGGCAGCGAAGGCTAAAGAAGTGATCGACAATCCGGGAACCATTAACCTTTTTGATACCTATGCTAAAGTACATGATGAAGCCCTTAGGAATACAGTAGAGCACATTTTCAGTATTCAGTATACTGCAGACGTTGCTGAAAATCCGATGGGCAACATGTTTCCGAATTTCAAGCCTACAACCTATCGTGGACCTTCAGGTACAGGAAGTACCATTCCAACGGTTCAGTTCTATAACTCTTTTGAGCCCGGAGATCGTCGCACTGTGGATCAGCAAGGATGGTTTTACTCCACGTATTATACGGATGGATATAAAGCGTCATTTGCGTTAGGAGCTCCATATATTTTTAAACATTTCAATGTTACAGCAAATGGCAATTCTGGTAAAGAGGGCACCAAAAAAGATAACCTGAATGTACCGATGATTCGTTTTGCTGAAGTTCTTTTGATTTATGCAGAAGCTCAAAACGAAGCTGAAGGTGGACCAAATCAGGCAGCTTTTGATGCGTTGAAAAGAATCAGAGACAGAGCACAGTTAACGACTCCAGCTATTGGCACCTTTAGTCAAGCAACCTTCAGGGAAGCTGTTTGGAGAGAGCGCTGGCACGAGTTATGTTTTGAAGGTATCACCTGGTTTGACATGGTACGCCTCAGAAAAGTTTATAACCACGCAACGAATGGTTTTGATGATTTCGTAGGACATGTGAACACGAACTCTAACCAGGCCCTGCAAGAGAAACATCTTTTATTTCCGATTACCAGACAAGAATTGGTTAATAACCCAAAACTTACTCCACAAAACCCCGGATATCCGGGAATATAGATAACTAAGATTTAACGTTAACAGTTTTGATGAAGCGGGCTAGCCCGCTTCATTTTTTTTATAAAGCCTGCATTCAAATGGTGAAATATCAATTTAAAAAGTAGACAAAGTGACTTGCCATGGCTCAGTAAGAAAGTAAAGAGTTCAAAAATTAAAGCAATAGTTTAGCTAAAGTCCTTTTTTTCTTGGGATCAAAATCCTTGGATTAAAAGTTAAAAGCAATTGATCAGCATCAAGATTCGTTTCGAGCAGACAATTTACTTTTCAGCAAGCCTCCACTTCATTTCTCTTGAAGGTTAAGCTTTTCCGTAAACTATATTTCAAAAATAGATTACCTTCTTTTCTACAGCAACGATGCGATGAAATGGTATGGGATAAATATTTGTTTGGGCTTTAACCCCTTCTAGATTTCGAGTTTCGGGGCGCCATTTAGATAACGATCTCGAAACTCAAAACTCGCAACTCTAAACTGGAACCACCCTTAACCTCAAACCTTAAACTTCGAACTAATGGTATGGGCTAAATATTTGTTTGCGCTTTAGCCCCTTCTAGATTTCGAGTTTAGGGCGCCATTTAGACAACGATCTCGAAACTCAAAACTCGCAACTCTAAACTGGAACCTTAACCTCAAACTTCGAACTAACCCGAATCTTTGCCCGTTTTGCGAGGAACCGGATCATAGCCGTGCGTTCCCCAGGGGTGGCATCTTGAAATTCGTTTCGTACCAAGCCATATACCTTTTAGAACTCCCCATTCTTGAATAGCTTCAATTGTATATTGAGAGCAGGTAGGAATGTGACGGCAATTCGCTCCAATAAGTGGAGAGAGTGTAAGTTGATATAATCGGATGGGCAGTATGAATAATTTTTTTAACACGATTATTATGTTGCCTAATGTTATTCAAGCGTAAAACTCATCTCACCATCTTTCCCATCCATCAGTTGAATACCCATCGCTTTGAGATCGTCGCGGATTTTATCGGAGAGTTTATAATTTTTATCTTCCCTTGCTTTTTTTCTCAATTCGATCAACACGTTGATCACACCAGAAAGCAATTCCTGGTTATGCTCCTCTTCTTCTTTAAGCCCCAGCACATCTTCCAGAAAGATAATGTATGCTTGCTTGAAAGTTTCGAATGTTTCCGGATCAATTTGATTTAACGTGGCGTTTCCTGATTTGAAATCATTGATACGAGCCGACATTTCAAATAATACAGCCAATGTTTTAGCCGTATTAAAATCATCGCTCATATTGATATAAAGCTCATCGATGAGTTTATTCAATGTTTCCGTTAGTGCCGTGTTTTTTATGGCTCCGCCTGGATGATTTAATTTTTTAAGGATAACCAACGCATTCGAAAGTTTTTTGAATCCTTTCTCAGCTGCACTCAACGCTTCGTTCGAAAAATCCAACGTGCTGGAGTAATGAGATTGAAGCATGAAGAACCTTACAGTCATCGGGCCATAACCTTTTTCTAATAAGGAGTGTTTTCCGCTGAACAATTCACGTGGCAAAAAGGAATTGCCCAATGACTTGCTCATTTTTTGCCCGTTGACGGTAAGCATATTGGAATGGATCCAGTAATTCACAGGCTGTTTCCCTATGGCTCCAACAGATTGAGCGATCTCACATTCATGATGTGGAAATTTAAGATCTATTCCTCCTCCATGAATATCAAAAGTTTCACCTAGGTATTTTGTGCTCATCACGGTGCATTCAATATGCCATCCGGGAAATCCCTCGCTCCACGGTGAGGGCCAGCGCATGATGTGTGAGGGAGAAGCCTTTTTCCAAAGCGCAAAATCTACCTTGTTTTTTTTCTCATCCTGACTATCCAGTTTGCGGCCACTTTCCATCAGGTCTTCGACCACGCGTTTGGACAGTATTCCGTAATTGTGATGCTCATTGTATTTTAATACATCAAAATAAACAGAGCCATTAGCCACATAGGCAAAGCCTCGTTCAATTAACTTCTTAGTGATTTCGATTTGCTCCACAATATGTCCGGTTGCGGAAGGTTCTATGCTGGGAGGAAGGAAATTAAATTGCCGTAACACATGATGAAAATCCTCGGTGTAATGCTTTACTATCTCCATCGGCTCCAGCTTTTCAAGCCTGGCTTTTTTTCCGATTTTATCCTCGCCGTCGTCATCGTCATTTTCAAGGTGCCCGACGTCTGTAATGTTGCGAACGTACCTTACCTTATATCCCAGGTGTGATAAGTAGCGAAAAATAACATCGAAAGAGAGAAACGTACGGACATTACCAAGATGAACATCGCTGTAAACGGTTGGCCCGCAGACGTACATCCCAATATGATCTTCGTTTACAGGTTTGAATAATTCCTTTTTACCACTCAGGGAGTTGGTAAGGTGAACAGGGTGTTTTTCGTAAAGCTTCATACCTAAAAAATC
>CAZAHL010000301.1:0-8880 GCA_964484845.1 uncultured Chryseolinea sp.
CAAAATATTTTGTTCTTGGAGAATCCAGTACCGGCTGGGCTGTTGGCTGTATCAATCTGGGGGCTGCAGCAGGAGCACTGCTTGCCGGAAAGTTAAGCAGTGCAATTGGCCGTAAAAAAGTGTTGCTCATTTGTTCCTTTTTGTTTGCTGTTACGGGAGTAGCCACTGGGTGGGCAACCAGTTTTGATATTTTTATCATCTCGCGTTTACTCAGTGGAGTAGCCGTCGGTGTAGCAGCGCTAGTGTGCCCCATGTATATTGCTGAGGTTGCTCCTGCATCGATGCGGGGCAGGCTTGTGGCGTTTTATCAGCTTGCTATTGTTTCAGGATTGCTATTGGCGTACCGGTCAAATTATCTTCTGCTAAACAGTGGAGAAAATAATTGGCGGTGGATGTTCTCTTCTCAAACTATCCCTTCCTTGCTTTTTTTTGGTGGACTTTTTTTATTCCAGAAAGTCCAAGGTGGCTAGTAGAAAAAAATAGACGTACAGATGCGCTGCGGGTACTTTCTCAGATTGGAGGCAATGCTTACGGACAGGCCGAAGTGTCAGCTATTGAGGAGAGTTTTTTAAGTCGCATTAAAGAAAATATCAGGGATTTGTTTAAAGGTGATGTCAGACATATTATTTTTATCGGGGCCATGGTGGCTATCTTCTCCCAAGCGGGCGGACAAAACTCTTTATTTTCGTATGCTCCCGTAATTTTTCAACAGGCTGGAGTGGCTGCGGAAACCGCTTTCTTACAATCGGTGGTTATCGGCGTGATCAATTTTATTTTTACGTTTGTTGCTATAGTGTTCATCGATAAAATTGGTAGGAGAAAACTATTATTGTGTGGAGCTGTTCTCCTCTGCCTGGATGCATTAGCACTGTCCTTTTCATTTTATATAGACGCACCCGCCTATCTGATATTGTTATTTGTGCTCAGTTTTATCGCCATTTACGCAGCTACGTTAGGTCCAGTAACCTGGGTTATTCTGTCTGAAATATTCCCCAATCGTATTCGGAGCAATTCGATGGCATTTGCCACCTTATGCTTATCGATTGCTAACTTTTTTACGACAGCGTCTTTTCCCATATTGAAGGAGCAGTTTGGCTTGGACGTTACCTTTGTAATCCATGCCGCCATTTGCTTTTTATATTTTTTGTTTGTGAAAGGCTCGATACCTGAAACAAAGGGTAAATCATTAGAGGAAATAGAATTGCAGTTAGTAAGGAAAGTAAAAAAGTTTTAAGTAAAATGAAGCTAACGTTTTTTTGTCCTCTTTGGGGATCTGAGCATTTGCCTTTTGAAACGTTTTTGCAGAAGGTCGTGAAAGCAGGGTATGACGGCGTTGAAATGAGTTTTCCACTGGTTGAAAAAGAGCGGGATGAAAAGACGCGTTTGTTAAAGGATTACAACCTGAAATTAATTGCCCAGCATTGGGAAACGATTGACGCCGACTTCGAATTACACCTAACCAATTTCGAAAGACGACTTTGGAACCTCGCGGCTACTGCCCCCATTTTTATCAATTCACAAACAGGCAAAGATTATTATTCCTTCGATCAAAATAACAGCCTGTTTAAAGTAGCTAATAAAATTTCGCTGGAATCGGGAATCCCGATCGTCCATGAGACCCATCGCGGTAAATGGAGTTTCGCAGCACATAGTACAGCAGAATATCTGAAGCAGCTTCCGGAATTGAAGATAACGTTCGACGCATCGCATTGGTGCAATACCGCGGAATCATTCTTAGATGATCAGGTGTCAGCCGTTCAACTTGCCATTGCGGCAACGGCCCATATACATGCACGTGTGGGCTACACAGAAGGCCCGCAGGTACCCGATCCGCGAACTCCCGAATGGCAATTTGCGCTCGACAAGCATGTTGCGTGGTGGGACGCAATCCTGCAGCTAAACAAGAACATTGGGAAGACATCGTTCACTATCACGCCCGAATTTGGCGCTCCCCCTTATATGATAGTGCATCCAAGTACTGGGCAACCTTTGGTGAGTCAGTGGGATGTAAATGTATGGATGATGGGGTACATGAGAAATCGATATCATCATTCATTCAGTCTTTCAGAATGAATGGCTAGTCCGACTTTGTCAAGTTTCATTTAACTTGAGGTATGAGGGTTTAAAAAAATCACAAGAAATATTTTTAACAGATCTATCACAAAAGTCAGTAAGAAGAGATCTATCGTCCCGGTAGGGACAATATACAGGTAGAAATCAGAAATACGATATTAACCAAGTCCCGTAGGGCAATGCCATTTAGTTAGTGTGCTGTGACTCGAAGGGCCTTGGCTCCTCGGCCGGCGGGCCGCGCTTCTGGAAACGCAACTGAATTTTATCCACACATGCCCCTGCCAGGCCAAAGATAAAATTATGTTGCTAATCCAGAAGCTGGAAGAGGAAAAGCAGTACTGAACGAAACTAATACTTGGATGTTCATTTCGGAAATTACCACGCCCTCACAACCGGACTTGAAGCCTATAGGTGTTAATCTGCAGTAAAGGTTGATATCAGGCCATGAAATTTTGTTCGACACATAGAAAGCAAAGAATTTATTCTGGTTTTTATCTATTTTGTATCGAGGAAATCAGTTCAATATGCCAGAAACAGATTTTAGTCATACGATAGATAGTTGGATAAAAGAATTAGAGCAGTATGACTTCATCCAATTGTGTGCGAAACCTTCGGGTTCGAGTTGGTCGATCGGACAAGTGTATATGCACCTGATGGAAAATACTAACTATTACCTAGAACAAATAAGAATTTGCGTATCAACGGATGATCATGAAAATGAAGATGCGTCGTCCAATGCAAAAATTATGTTTAATAATAATGAATTTCCCGATGAAGTAATTGACGGGCCATCCGAAAACTCCCTTACGCCACAGCCAGAAAGCAAAGAGGAATTGATGCGTTCTTTCCGAAAATTGAAAGATGAAGTGAAGGCTATAGAAATTTTGATTTCGCAAAGTACCTGCAAAGGAAAAACGAAACATCCGGGACTAAACTATTTCAATGCTAAAGAATGGCTTCAGTTTGCTGACATGCATTTCCGTCATCATTTAAGACAAAAGAAAAGAATCGATGCGTTTTTGAAATTAAGCGTCTCGTAGAAATTATAAAATAATTGGAATGTAAATATTGGAATTTTGCTTCCCATATGTCTTTTCCATAATGATATTCTAACCTGTATATTCGTCAAAACTATAGGGCCTCAAGGAAAACTGTGGTGGACCGGCGAATCTAAAATTTTAACTAAGCAAAGATCAATGAACAAAATACTTTGGATTATCATGGCATCGTTGTCCGGTGCATTTTTACCAATACAGGCAGGATTAAATGCAAAACTTGGAAAGGCGGGAGGTAATGCTGTGTATGCATCTATGATCTCTTTCTTGGTTGGTACAGTTGCGTTGGCATTTTATATCCTTCTTACTAACCAGACGGTTTCGTGGTCGGGAATAAAAGAGGCACCGGTCTATGCCTGGGCTGGGGGATTATTGGGCGCCTTTTATGTTACTGTAATTATATTGTCGTTTCCACAATTAGGTCCAGGCTTGACTTTTGGTCTGGTGGTAGCGGGTCAAATGATTATTTCTGTATTGCTTGAACATTTCAATATACTGGTATCCAGTCCTCACCCAATCAATTTACCAAGATTAATAGGAGTAGTTCTGGTTGTTGCTGGTGTAATTATCATTAGAAAATTTTAAGGGCATAGTTCAGTGCCTTAATTTGTTTACTGCTATGCTGTGGTACATTCTGTTATCAAAGGTCGCTGGCGCTTCCTTGGATGGTATCGTGTGGTGCAAAGATTTTAGTTGCCATGTCGGATTTGTTCTATTTATTTGGGTAGTATTTTCCGGTTCTTTGTTTATTAAGTTGAGTAGGATAGAAAATAATTTTTAGGTGACCTTGAAAGTAATTTACGCGAAGATTGAGGAGGATGGACGAGGGGAGTTTAATTGGTAAAAAAAACGAAGTGAATTAATCATTAAAATTTAACCACATGACGTTCCCAACTATTGTTCTAATTGTTACGGGCACTACAACAGGCCTTATCGCAGGACTTTTTTACGCATACTCATGCTCCATAAATTTAGGACTTGGAAGGCTCCCAGACGAGGCTTATCTGACTGCGATGCAATCTATTAATAAAGCGATATTAAATCCTGTTTTTTTTATCAGCTTTACGGGCACACTCATTCTATTACCTGTGTGTACTTATCTACACTATAGGCAACCAGGGTCTCCTAAATTTATCCTTCTGTTGATAGCCACGACGTTGTACTTGGCTGGTGTGTTTGGTGTAACGATCTTCGGAAATGTTCCATTGAATGAAAACCTTGCCAGATTTGATTTCAGCGTGGCTTCTATTGAAGAAATTTCGAGGGAAAGGATAAACTTTGAAAAGCCGTGGAACAGATTGCATCAAATAAGAACTTTCGCATCTGTTATTACACTGGTGATAGTGATAATAGCGTGCGTAAGTGAATCTACTTCAATCAAGCAAGATGTGTTGAATTGAATATCACAGCATTTGTTCTCATAAACATGCGAACGTAGACAATCGGTTTGGCAAGCACGCACAAATCCCATAAATCCTTCGATCCTTTAAATCCTAGTTCAACCATTTTTCGTGAGCAACAAAATTTCCGTAGCAGCAGCCCAGTTTGCAAAATTAGCCAGATATTTCAACCTGCATACCTACTCATGTCTCAGCGCCACAATTGGATTTGACATCGAAGCTTTCAACGTTTCAAAGCCCACCGTTACAAAAGTAATGACCACCATGGTGAGCACCGCACCCCCAAAGACCCACACAGAAAGCGGCGTTTGGTAAGAGAAACCTGAAAGCCATTGAGAGGCGACGTAATAGGTAATAGGCAATCCGATCACACAAGCGATGGAGAGCAACCGGGCAAAGATGCCGAGTAGCAATACCAGTACTTGTGCATTGCTGGCGCCCATCGTTTTACGAATACCAATTTCCTTTGTTCGCTGTTGGGACAAAAATGCTGCAAGCCCATACAACCCAACGCACGTTATAAGAATGGCAAGCGCTGAAAATTTTTCGGTAATGGCGGCCACTTGCGTTTCATTCTCATACATTCTTCCGAACTCATCATCAATAAACCAATAATTGAATCCGAAACCCGGAAAGACAGTTTTCCATTTTTTTTCCAGTGAGGCTATTTTTTCGCCAATCTTTCCAACTGGGAGCCGCACATGAATAATACGATCATCAGAATGTGGTTTAGGTGAAATAGCGAGCGGGTCAATTTGCTGATGCATGCTCTTATAAGGAAAGTCTTCCACCACACCAATCACCATCCCGGTGACAGGAGCCTGCGTAGAATCCTGCTGGCGATAGCCCATTACATGCGCTGGACGTACAACAGTTTTCCCAACAGCAGTTTCCGGAGTAAGCTTTAATGCTTTCACGGCCGATTCGTTGAGCAGGATGGCCGTAGAATCCCGTATGTTATTGTGATCAAAGTCTCGCCCTGCCAGTATTTTAAGCTTAAACGTCTTAGGAAAATCATAGTCACCATTTAACTGGAACCACTCGAATTTCTCTTCACCGACTTCCGGAAATTGCATTTGCATGCTGATAGGTCCGAAGAAATCAAGTCTTGGTAGATGATTCGCGAGGGTTACCGCCTCGATCTCGGGGTCTTGTAAAATAAGTTGTTTATAGGACAGGAACTTCTGATCATCTGCAATACCACTGAAACCACCATAGCGGATAGATACTATTTGCTTACCGAGTTCGTTGAGCTTTGAATTTCGCATCAGGTCCATCTGGCGCACAACGATAACCGTACCCGCAAGGAGCATCACGGCTACCACAAATTGTATGGCGGTGAGAAATTGCCTGAAAACATTGGATCCTTTTCGGAAAGCAAATTTACCTTTCAGAACATTGGCGGGCTCGAAACCCGAAACGAACAGAGCCGGATAACTTCCCGCCAAAATGGATACGACAATTACAACACCGGCAATAAGAAGCAACATGTCTCCGTCGAAGATATCTCGAATTTGAAAAGTTCGTGAAGTAAGGTCATTGAACTGTGGTATGAACAGCATTACCAGCAAAATTGCTACTGCTGTGGCAAGGACTACCAGAATAAACGCTTCCAGCATGAACTGAACAAATAACTGCCATCTGAATCCTCCAAATGTCTTTCTCAATCCAATCTCTTTGGCACGGCTAACAGATCTGGCAGTGGCGAGGTTTACATAGTTGATACAGGCTACTAACAGGATTAATATGGCAATGGAGATGAAAACATAAATATATTTTTCATCGGCAGACTTACTCGAAATACTCCAATCTACTTCCTGATCAAAATGAGCCTCCGTGATCTTTTTTACAATGGGTTTGAATTTGAAGTCAAGATTATATTTTTCGATAATGGCATTCGCGCGTTTTTGAAGGTCAGCCTGTATGAGTGGAATTTTACTTTCATCATCACAAACCAGAAAGGATTGGGTCCAGAAACCATTGTCTTGGTCGCCCATAGCAGCATTAAGAAGCGTTTCCAAATTTTCAACAAACGGTTTGAGCGATAAGATATTAAGGATGTATTTGGGTCGGAGGTGGGTATTCGTAGGAAAATCTTTATAAACTCCGGATACCACCATGGAGACTTTCTGACCATTGGTCATGTAGGTATGCGAAATGTTGACCAGTTTGTTAATCGGATCTTCGTTTCCAAAAAGTTGCTTAGCGGCACTTTCACACAATAACAAACTATTGATCTCTTTCAGCGGGTTGTTAAAATTTCCTTTAAGAAGGGGTATATGAATAATGGAATTTAAATTGCCTTCTGCCCAGATGATATCTTCCGTCAACACGATTTTATCGGATTCATCAAACATAATGCTGGTGGGCATTCCTGTAGAAGTAAAACTTGTTATTCCCGTTATGCCAGTATAGGTTTCTTTAATGTAATTATCCCACCCGGCTGGTGCGGCAGGATAATTCTCACTTTGTCCATTTTTAAACTCAAGGCGATACCCCAGACGATACGTCTGGTTTGCAAAGGGATGGAACTCATCATACGTCCGTTCATGCCGGACATACAGAAAAATAAATAACGCTGAGGCAAGTCCTATGGCAAGACCGAGTGTATTGATGATCGCGTAACCACGTTGTTTTCTTACATTCCGTAAGGCGAATAGAAAATAATTTAATAGCATATAGGAGGGTAATGTTAATTTTCAATTGCTATTTCCAGGCTGTCCAACATACACATAGTGTATCATACTCCGAATTAAGAACGAAGGTTACAAAAAGACTAAACTCGTAAACAAGGATGATCCCCTCTTTCAGAAAGTTGCTTTGTGTAATGATTAATATAATTAATTATTTTCAACTATAGGTGATCGTCTCAAGAAATGCTGCCAGATCCCAGGAAGTTCCTACCGTAAATTGCGGCTCTAAATTCCTGGAGTTGTGAGCTACGAGCCTCAAGCGAGCCATTAGCCTCAAGCTACGAGCTGCAAGTAGGTTGTGCTAAACAACTACACGATACGTGCTGTACAACTTGTAGCTTGTAGCTTGAGACTTTGATCAGGCACTCGTGACGCCTTATTTTAGTCCGTGAGTCTGGCACATCTGCTTAATAAAGGTGAAGCCCTTCTCGGCAATATCCCACGGCTTGGAGTATTCGCGCCACACATTGATCGCATTTGCAAAATCAGGATCGTTTCGTGAAAAAGCTTCTATCGTAAGCCATCCTTGGTAGTTAATTTTTGCTAAGGCCGAGTACGTTTCATCCCAAAGGACATGACCATCACCAGGCGTACCGCGATCATTTTCGCTGATGTGAACATGGTGTAAAACCGGGGCTATAGTCTCTATCGCAGCCGCTACTTTTTTCTCTTCAATGTTTGAATGATGCGTATCGTACATGGCTTTGACATGGGGATGATCCGCCGTTGAAACAAGATGAAGCAGCTGTTCCATCGTGTTACATAAATAACATTCAAATCGATTCAGGGCTTCTAGCGCCAGGGTAATATTGGCTTGTGCTGCATAGTCACCGGCTGCACGAAGTACTTCGGCGCTCCGCTGATATTCTTGTTCCTGTGGAGGAAAGCGTGAAAAATTAGCATGAGCAGAATGAAACGGTCCACAAAGCACATTGGATTGAACATCGTGTGTTCTATCTATGGCCCATTTTATCCGGTCTAAGGATTTTTTTCGGACAGCCGCTGAACTGTCTACTGGATTTGTATCCTTGTCCACAACAAAAACGGCTGTAGTCTCCAAGCCTATCTCACGGGTATGATTTCCAAATTTTCGGTAAGCGGCCTCATCAGCCGACCCTACAAAACATTCGACTCCATCATACCCTATTTTTTTCAGCCTGTCGGCAATAGGTAAAACTTTTTCAGAAACATCAGCCGTCCAGGCCAAAACATTAAATCCAATTTTTATCATCGTATAATTTTCTTTGCAGTTTTACTTTGTTGCTGATATAGAAATTAATTTTGGTCTGTTAATAAAGTAACAACCCTAAAAATATTTCCCAAAGACCGTGGGTAAAATAACGTTAAGGATGCTGAAATAATTTCTGCGGCCTTTGCACATCTTCCTTTGCGCCCTTTGCGTGAACCTGTATCTAAATTATTTACTACTCCTACTTGTCATGTTTTCGAAATTTGTTGTTTTATAACATTAAGAACATCTTTTTCATGTTGCGGAACAGCGATGATCTTCTCTTCTTTTTACCCTTTATACTTTAAAAAAATTTGCTTTCTAGCTCATGTTGCTATGTTATTGTTTTAATCCTATCCACGTCCCTTTAGGGACACAATACTGGTAGAAAGACGAACAATGAATTTCACGAAGTGCCGTCAGGCACGATA
>CAZAHL010000302.1:0-8879 GCA_964484845.1 uncultured Chryseolinea sp.
GAAGAAAGTGAATATCTTTTTCAAATTGGAAATGCTTACGAGCAATTGAATAGCTCACAGCAAGCCATATATTTTTATTCAAAAGCAATTGAAGCGGACGCCGACCAATTCGTATACTATTTTAAACGAGGTACTATTTTTTTGAAGCAAAACAAGCTGAATGAAGCTGATGCCGATTTTAACAAATCGTTGTCAATTAATTCAAAGCACCATAATTCACTGCACAACAGAGCAATCGCCCGATATAAACTCGGGCAATTAAGTAAAGCGTGTGAAGATTGGTGCCAGTCATTTCTCTTGGGAAATTCCTATTCTGAAAAGCATCTGCTAGAAAACTGTAAGAAATCTCCACCCTGCATCCCCGTCAAATGAGAAAAGTAGATGTCTGCCTAAGTCCGGACTTAATGCATTTGTATACCATCGGCGACAGGACAATCGTGATCGTGGATATATTGCGGGCTACGTCTTGCATTACTACAGCTTTTGCCTTTGGCATTCGAAGTATTACCCCTTTTGCTTTGCTCGAAGATTGCAGATCAATGAAAAACCGGGGATATTTTACCTCTGGAGAACGGGATGGCAAAAAAGTAGAAGGTTTTGACTTAGGAAATTCTCCGTTTGAATATATGGATGAAAAACTTAAGGATCAAAAAATTGCGTTCACCACCACCAATGGCACGATTGCAATCGCCAAATCCATAGGAGCAAAAGAAATTGTAATTGGTTCTTTCCTGAATCTATCAGCAGTTGCTAATTACCTTCGCCGCAGTGGTAATAATATTCTCATCGTTTGTGCTGGATGGAAAGGCAGATTTAACTTAGAGGATACTCTCTTCGCCGGGGCATTAATTGAATCATTGAAAGATGTTGTCGAACAAGAATGTGATGCGCCACAAGCAGCTCAACATCTTTACAATCAAGCCAAGGACAACCTGATTAACTTCCTGAAAGACGCGAGCCACGTAAAACGTTTAGCCAATCTAAACATCTTTGAAGACATAAAATTCTGCCTCACCATCGATAAGTATGAAGTCGTGCCGATTGTGAAAGAGGGGGTGATCCGTTCCGGAGTTTAGAGTTGCGAGTTTAGAGTTGCGAGTTTAGAGTTGCCGCGCTCTCGAAAGACTGCCCTCGATAATCGAGCCGAACTCGAAACTCAAAACCCGAAACTTTAAACTTTAACGTAGATCTTTCTTTTATCCAACACATACCCCACCGTCCAACACGCCAACATGAAGAAGAATGCAAATAGGAAAGAGGCGTGAATAGGGCCTGCTATGCTTCCGAAGAAATCTTCGTATAGCCAGTCCCGTGCGTTATTCTCACTGGAAGGCAACATCACCAAAAGCATCAGTCCTACTTCAGACAACAAATAGATAAAGAGTGGATTTCGACCGAATACCACGAAGAAGTATGTCCACTTTTGCCTTTTTCTTACCTCAATAACATACATTAAAACAGAAAGAATGACCATTCCTAACCCAACGGTAATCAAGACAAATGAACTGGTCCATAATTTTTTGTTGATAGGAAAAAACATGTCCCATGAAAGCGCGAGTAAAATTAAAACGGCTCCGGCCATCAGCAGCTTTGCTATAGTTTCGTAGGAGCTTTTATTCTTCCGAATATAGTCTCCAACCAAATACCCTGCGATAACATTTACAATGGATGGCAGCGTACTCAGCAGACCTTCTGGATCAAATGCGATCCCCTCGCCATGGTACAAGTGTTTTTCACCAAAAAACAAAAGATCGAGCTGAAGTCCATAATTTCCAGCAAGACTGTAGGGATCATTTGCATCGCCCAAGGCGTAAAGTATAATCCAATAAACAATCAAAGCAAAGACGCTAAACCAAATAACAAGTTTCCTGGAACCGTAGTAAATGATCACAGAAGCAAAAAAATAGCAGAGTGCAATACGTTGTAAAACTCCCAGTATTCTAGTCTCAGCGATAGGTTTCAATTCTAATCCCCCGCCGGCTGAAGATTGAAAAAATGGGAACCAATACATGAGGTATCCTAATAAAAAAATTATGATAGTTCTTTTTAACGTTTTACGCCAGAATACAATACTACCTTGCGCTTCATACTTTGACATAACAAATGCCAAGGCATTTCCTACGGCAAAAAGAAAAGAGGGAAACACCAGATCCGTGGGGGTAAATCCATGCCAGCCCGCATGGAGCAATGGACGATAAGCAATATGCCAATTGCCGGGGGAATTTACAATGATCATAAAACAGACAGTCATACCTCGAAAGACATCGAGGGCAAGGTATCGTTGGGTCTCAGGCATTGGCTTAGGATTTATCTAAAGCTCAAGGATTTTTTTCAGAGCTGCAAGGATTAAGTCCATATAAATAGTCACACATCACACGCAACGCAATACAAAGTTTTGAGTCTCGGGTTTGAATTGTCAGGCTTAAAGTTCGCGGACTTTAACAGCAGTTACATTTCACCCAAGCTTTGGATTTTGGTGATGGCGATCTTTATCGCGTTGTGTTTTCTTTTCCAGATTTTTCGAGAAAGCTTGCGTGAGATCGATTCCAGTCTGATTGGCTAAGCAAATGAGAACCCATAGAACATCAGCCATTTCATCACCGAGATCTTTAGTTTTATCGGATTCTTTTTCCGACTGCTCACCATACCTGCGTGCAATGATCCGTGCCACTTCGCCTACCTCTTCCGTAAGCATCGCCATGTTCGTAAGTTCATTGAAATATCTTACGCCATTCGTTTTGATCCATTGATCAACTTGCTGCTGGGCATCTTCTAGCGTCATGTTTTAAATTTTAATTTTCGCGTATCCCTTGCAATTACTGTAGTTCAAGTTTTATATGCAACGGTATTCGGATAACTTCTACCACGATTCGAACCGGCTTCATGCCGATCGAAGGTTTGATGTGACATCGCTGGTAGGCTTTAGACACGAATAACTTGATGGACACGTTCGCTTCCTGATTGAAGTAAACTGAAGTATAAACTTAAATATGTTCCAGCCAGGCATTGGCGAGGATAACCAAATCAGCTCAATTTATGATCAGCATTGATTGGTGCCACAAATATCCAAACTAAGCCCAGCATATGAGCAGGCTTAGTTTGGGTGAATTTTCACGGAACAGTTTCTAATTGACTGCTACTGATTGGAACTTGAATGCTTATTTGGAATAGCTTAAAACGGCTGCGATAATCCGTTCTGAAAGAAGTTGTTGATTTTTTTCGTTTCGCATGAAGGCATAATCATTTTTGTTGGATAGATAACCTAGTTCAACCATTACCGCTGGCACATTGCTTTTCAGAACATAATAGTTCGATTTTTTAATATCATTAATGGAAATACCGCTGAGTGTTTTCAACTGGGTCACTACTTCTTCTGCTAACTGCTTACTCTCACTAAATTTGGTATTACCTTCACTAACGATACATTCAATTCCCGAAAGAGCATTATCATGTTCATTACTGTTGATATGAAGCGAAATGAACAGTTCCGCAGGAAAACGATTGGTAAACGAAACCCTTTCCTTCAGTTCCATAGCTTCATCGCTGTTACGTGTAAGGATAACCTTGATACCATTTTCCTGCCCAGCCTGTTGTATTTGCTTGGCAACAGAAAGTACAATCTCTTTTTCGCTTATACCATCTGCCGCGCGGGCTCCATCGTCCCGCCCGCCATGACCGGCATCGATGATTATAGTTCGCTGAGTTTCATTTGGCATGTTTGATGATTTAATTTCCAGGTTGGACGCTGATTGATTTGAGAAAGCAAATATCAACATGTAGACAGCTGGTATCGAAAACATGTACAGGGCAGAAAATTTAGGAGCAGTCTTGTTTTTAGTCATCATATTAATACGTTTTTTAATTGTTTGAGAATAGAATTCACTGATGGGCGCAACACCGTTTTCAAATTGGATTTGTAGCAGCATACAATCGAGATAGTGTTCAAGGGAGACTCCGCTACGAATCGTCCGGTCATCTGCCTGATACTCATGCTGGATTTTAATTGCTTTTTTGAGAAAAAACATGAGGGGGTTGAACCAGAGTATGGCTGAAGCGATTTCCATTACAAGTAAATCGGCCCAATGGTGGTAAACGACGTGTCCCCTTTCGTGCTCAATGATCATAGGATTAATATTAAGGTTGGGCAAGAAAATCAAATTAAAAAACGTGAAAGGAGAGCCAAATCCCGTTTCTATAATTCGAATTCCATCCATCTTATGAACATGCGAACGATTTTTAATTCTTATTATTTTCGTAACAAAAAATATCAAACGTGAGAACATAAAGGCAAAACCTAACCAATAGATTATTGAAAGAATCGCATAAAAATCCATTGATGGGGAGAGCGTCCGATCAGATTCGTCGGATAGTGGATCTAACGTTGGTGTTAAAAGTGTTTCACTTAATTCCCAGGACCGCACGTGATAATCTACCTCACTCAAGGAAAAATCCAATGTGGGTATTATAAAAGATAGAGCAACTCCGGACAACAGGTAAATCCGATTGACCATGAAAAAAGTAGTGTTTTTAAATAGGATGATGTACAATAAATAAAACATCCCTATGCAAAAAGCAACCTGGAAGAGATACAAGTTTTCGTTTGTCATGTTACTTCTTTTTTAATCTCAATTTTTTGATCTTAACATCGATTAACTTCTTGATTTCCTCCAACTCGGACAAGTTCATTTTTACATTTGTAAAATAGGATGCAAAGGTCGAAGGCGAACTATTAAAGTAGTTGGAGAGGATCGGCTTAACTTCCTGCCGGAAATATTCGGACTTTGTAATCAACGGATAGTACTCATTAGTTTTACCGTAAGTCTTGAAACCAATGAATTGTTTCTTTACCAAAACTCGGATTACCGTAGAAACCGTAGTGTACGCTGGCCTGGGTTCAGGAAATTTTTCAAGAATGTTTTTCAAGAACCCGCGCTCAAGCTCCCACAGATAGTGCATAACCTGTTCTTCCGCTTTTGTCAGTGATTTGTGTTCCATGTAACAAATGTATAACTATATTTATAGTAATACAACTATATTTATAATAATACACTTAAAAAGTTTTTGAGCTCGGCATAAATTGACATATTCAATCTATATTAGAAAGAGTGTTCTTGGCTGGATCCAACAAATTAGTGAAAGGGGTGAATAATGCTATGCGAGTTTTTTAAGGAGCACCGTTGGAATACTGGCCACCTTTCGCGTGCGGTAATCGAAACAGACAATACCCGTTTTACCTCGGGCTACTTCTTTGGCAGTTACCTTATTCTCTATGAGATAAAACATATCAAATCCATATTTGCTAAAATCCGATACTCCTACTTTAATAATCCACCGATCTGCCAGAAAGGATTCTGATTTATATTGTACTGCTACATCTGCAATTACCTGTCCCACGTCACCTTCAAAGTTGAGCTCATTTGTATAGCCCAACGTACGATAAAATTCTACGCGGGCTTCCTGCATGAGTGTAAGCACTCTGTCATGACCGACGTGGTTTCCATAATTAAGATCGGAAGCCCGGATAGTCAATTCGGTAGTAAATAGGAATTTCTCAGGAAGATCAATTTGAATTCTAGCCATACTAAAATCGTTGACAACTTTTATCCACCTATAAACTTTTCCATAAATACAAAGTAGCATATGCTTCCCAACCCTTGTATTTCTTAAATATTTTCTTCACCTCTTCCAGCGTGGGCTTTCGTTTAAGTTTCTTTAAATTTTTTATAGCGTTGTGGATTCCGGCATCTTCCAACGGAAATGCATCTGAATGCCTGAATGTTTTCATCAACGCATAATTGGCAGTCCAGTTACCGATACCTTTAATCGTCATCAGGGTTTCTTTGGCTTCCTTTAATGATAAATTCAAAAGTTTCTCTTTGGATACTGTTCCCGAGGAAAATGCGTTTGCAATATTAATCGTGTACGCAGCCTTTTGTCTCGAAAACTGCAAGGGAAGTAATTGTTCTGGTGTCAGTTTTGACACCATATGCGGCGTTGGAAACAAGTAATATGTATCGCCATTCACCTCAACGATTTCACCAAATTGTTCAACAAATTTTTGTTTGAGTGTATAAGCAAATTGGAGATTGATCTGCTGACCTAATACTGCCCATACGATGGATTCAAATAAATCAGGCTGCCCCACGATACGATACCCATAAAAACTTTCAACAAGTCCTTTGAGTAATTTGTCTTTTTCGCACATTGCATAGAACGGCTTGAGATCGGTATCCAGATCAAGCCATTCACGAATGTATTTTACAATCTCCGTAGCCTGTGGTAATGTTGGCTTTCCCGTTAAAAAATCAACCACCAAATCTCCCTTATCATAGTGGATCGAAAATACAATCATGGAATTTTCAATGCGCAACGCTTTCTCTATCCTATCCTCAACAACTTTGTGCAGCAATTCCCTCGGTGAGCGTTTTAAAAATGTTAACGCAAGCTCAAAGCTAAATTCTTTTGGAGGAGGAATGCGTAAGGAATTCATTGGTTAGACCCGGTATAAATTATCGCTTTAAGATAATATGAATTCCCGAAAGAATGACCAGCAAATCAAAAACGTTTCATTTTCACTTTTAGGATAGAAAATTCACTGTTCTCGAAAATTAACCTTCTAACCTATTCATTTTATAGCCACACTATAGTTATCGCAAGTTTCGGGTTGAGAAGGATTTTTATTAACAGGACTTTTACAAAAAGCTTAGTTTATTCTGTATGAAAGACATTGTTAACCTAAATTGGAATATGATCTCGGGCGCCCTTAACGAAAAAGGATATGCCACGATACCAGGTATATTGTCAGGAAAAGAATGCATGAATCTTTCAGACTTATATAAGGATCCTCGTTTGTACCGGAGTATTATTGACATGAAACGTTACCGGTTTGGTCAAGGCGAATACAAATATTTCTGCTATCCCCTACCCGGAATCATTCAATCATTAAGAGAACATTTCTATTCCCCATTATCCAAAATTGCCAATGAATGGATGCAAAAATTAGATACGCAAATAAATTTTCCTGAACATCATCAGGACCTTTTAAAACAGTGCAACGACAAAGCGCAACATCGTCCGACACCACTAATCCTGCGCTACGAGGCAGGTGGCTTTAATACCTTGCACCAGGATTTATATGGAGAAATTTATTTCCCTTTCCAGATCGTCTTTGTGTTGACCCAACCCGGCATCGATCATGAGGGCGGCGAATTTGTCTTGACAGAGCAAATACCAAGGGCACAATCCAAAGTGGAAGTTCTTCAACCCAATCAAGGCGATGCGGTCATCTTTACCACGAACTTCAGACCAGTACAGGGTTCAAGAGGCTATTATCGCGCAAAAATGAAACATGGTGTAAGTGAGGTAAAAACCGGTGTTCGCTATTCTTTGGGGATTATTTTTCATGATGCCGCTTGATAAATGCGAGGGGGATTGCGGCATATGATTCAACATTCTGATTTTACTAGCGTGCAGATAGTACGAATGATCAAAGGTCAATCGATCGCGTTTGCCGGGAACAGAAGGCTTAAAATTTATGGGCGATTAACCTGCGGGTCGGGTAAGAGAATGAAAAAAGAAAATAGAGTTTTTTTTAAAACAGAAACGGAAGCCGTCTTACATGGCTTCCGTCCGTGTGGTCATTGTATGCCCGAGCAATATAATAAATGGAAAAATAGATCCTGACAACTATTTTTTTATTGGCGTTGATGCTTTGAGGTTTTCAGCAATTTGAAGAACAAAATCTTTTCCTTTTGTAAATCCTTTTCCCCACTCTGCATCATATTTTGTCGCAATCGGTAATCCTGTAACCTCTTCTGCCTTCTTTCCCTTCTTTAAATTGGCTGCGACTTCATCGCGAATCTCAGCTAACCTGTCTCGGAATTTTTTCAAATCTGCTTTCGAACTTAACTCCCCGTGACCAGGGATTATTTTTGTATCATCGTTCATCATAGCTAAAAATTTATCAAGGGAAGAAATAAAGCCATTAATCGAACCGCCGCTAGCGTAGTCAATGTAGGGGTATCCATATGTAACAAACATATCCCCCATGTGGTACACATTTGCTTTTTTAAAGTGTACAATTACATCTCCGTCTGTGTGTGCAGGATCGGTATGCAGCAACTCGATATCCTCTTGGTTCAAATAGAAGTTAAGCTTTTCCGAAAAAGAGATCATTGGCCACGCCTGTTCGTCGCGCGGTGGCCTTACCTCATTCGTGGATTTGTCGACAGATTGCTTAGACATCCTTTCCCGAACTAAGTCATGGGCCACAATGGTAACACCCATCTTCTTAAAATTTTCATTTCCCCCCGAATGGTCGCCATGCAAGTGAGTGTTAATAAGAAACCGAATATCATTAGGGCTCAATGTCTTTACAGCACCGTTTATCTTATTCGAAAGCGGCGCGAACTGATTATCAATCATAAGTGTTCCTTCTTTGCCAATGAATACTCCAATATTACCCCCTGATCCCTTCAGGAAGTAAAGATTATCTGATACATAAACAGGTCTGATCTTCACAGTATCAAAATTATTCTGTGACCATACTGAGAATGAAATAAGACAGATCGTTAAAATTACAGGAAGGGTTTTCATAGGATAGCAGATATTGCTCCTAAATTTAAAAAAAGCGGAATATCATGTATCGATAAGTTTTTTAAAGGGATTTTTCGTATGCCTACGGAAAAATAGTAAGGCAAGAATCGGGTTGCTAACACCCTCAGTAAAGGGCAATTTTGAATCATAAAAAAATGATAGTTTTATGATCTTGACAGCAAATGAAAACCACATTAACTACCAGCGAATAGAAGAAGCCATTCTATACCTGGAGAAAAATTTTCAGCAACAACCTGAATTAAGTGACGTAGCTGAAAAAGTAC
>CAZAHL010000303.1:0-8820 GCA_964484845.1 uncultured Chryseolinea sp.
AAATTTTATATCTGCTTTCTGTTTTCCGAATTCTTTTACTCGCTCATCATACAATTCCATTAAATCACCTTCGACGTATTTCAACAGCTTCGGATGGCAGAACCATCGGAAGAAGCGGAGAAAGAGTTTCGGAGGAGAAGGGTATTTTTTCATTGTTACTCCACACGTAAAGACTCAACAGGGTTGGCAATAGCTGCTTTTACAGCTTGATAGCTTACGGTCAAAAGAGTAAGAATTAATGCACTCAGGCCAGCCAAAACAAACACATACCAGGATAAGGTCGTTCGATATTCATACTGTTGTAGCCAGTCGCTCATAAAATAATATGATAGTGGAGTAGCAATAAGACACGAGATAATGACCAACATCACGAACTCTTTTGATAGCATTTTCCAGACACTTGAAATTGATGCTCCTAATATTTTTCTAATTCCAATTTCCTTCGTGCGTTGTTCGGCGACAAAAGAAGCCAGGCCAAAGATTCCAAGGCAACTGATGAAGATTGCTAAACCGGCAAATGTAAAAGCAAGTTTGCCTGCGCGTTCTTCTTCACTGAATTTACGGGCATAGGCTTCGTCAACAAATGTGTACACAAAGGGACTGGAAGGGTCATACTTTTTGAAGACAGTCTCAATTTTACTAAGTGCTTCCTGGGTGCTTACCCTTGGCGCTATTCGCACATTGACGAGACTTCCGCCCCAAGCTGAATTATCAATCATGTAAACCGTTTTTCTGACGGGCTCATAGGGTGATTCCATCAACATATCTTCGATGACACCGATCACTTTAAAAGAGTTTGTCTTGTCGAACAAAGTCAATTTAACGACCTTCCCAATAGGATCTATTAAGTTCATAAATTTTACCGCCGTTTCGTTCAGCACCATAGCAGCGGTATCGCTGGCATAGTCTCTTGAAAAGTCCCGCCCTTCCAAGAATTTCCATCCAACGGTTCTTCCAAATTCATGGCCTATCCAAGCCGTTGCAAAAGCAGCTTGCTGGCCGGGTGTCATGCCGGGCCATTCATATCCACCAATCCTGAAACCAACGTTAGTCACCGTATTTACCGACTCTGCAATTTCTGTCACCATTCCTGATGTTTTCAACTCTTCGCGTACAACATCAATATGACTATGGATTTCACGATTGTAAGTATTCACCCAAATCAATCCCTCCCGACTGTATCCCACTGGCCGGTCTTTACCGAATTCAATCTGTTGAAAGACGATGATAACGCCTATGATCAATGTGATGGATACCGTAAACTGCAACACGACCAACACTTTTCTTGGAACAGAAGCAAAACGTCCAACTTTGAACGTTCCCTTTAATACTTTCACAGGCTGAAACGACGATAAGTAAAGGGCTGGGTAGCTTCCAGCCAATATTCCAGTAACTGCTGTAAATCCAAGACTCAACAGCCAAAAGGAAAAATTTGACCAGGGTATGCTCGTTTTCTTATCGGCGACTTCATTGAAAAAAGGTAAGGAGAGTTGCGTCAGGCATATCGACATTATAAATGCAAGGGCTGCAACCAGTAGTGACTCACAGAAAAATTGGTTTACCAGCTGGTTTCGTCGAGAGCCAATAGATTTTCGAATGCCAACTTCTTTCGCTCTTCCCTCTGACCTGGCCGTAGCCAGATTCATAAAGTTGATACAGGCCAACAGCAACACGAACAACCCGATACTGCCGTATAACCAAACAAATTCAATGCGGCCGCTACCATTTTCCAGGTCTGAGTACAGTCTCCATCTATTCATTGGATGAAGGAACAATTGAGGTTTGAATGCTGCTTCTTCCTTGTCGATTCTGTTTAATTTAACGTCCTTGATTTTATTTGACGTTGCAAGCATATTGGCATGTTCGGCTATTTGAACAAAAGTGTAAAAACCATTTTGCCGCCAATCGTGCTTTCTTATCCAATCGTTGCTGCTCACGTATAGGTCCCACGTAGCAATAAAAAGCATATCACTAAAATCTGAATTGGATGGGATATCCTCGTAAACACCGGTTACAACCACATCCAATTTGTTATCAATTTTAAGGAGTTTATTCAACGGATCATCATCACCAAAAAGGGTTTTAGCCACCGATTCAGATAATAAAATTGATTCTTTATTTTTTAAGCTTTTCCCTAATCCTTTAATCATTTTCAGCGTCAGCATCTCTGCAATACCGGGCTCAACGTAGTAGCCTGTCTTTATCAATTTATTTTCACCCTGCGACAAAATATATTGGCCTGGTCGCGATGACATGAGTACATGCTCGAACTCCCTTCCATAGAAGTTTCGTATTTCATTTCCGAAGGGAGGCGATGTATTCCATTGTACAAATCGTCCACTGCTATTTTCTCCACTCACCAACACCTGCGCAATGCGATCATAATTTTGATGGTGCTTATTAAAGGACAACTCATCATATACCCATAAGCCTATCAGCATCGCCACGGTCATTCCGACCCCAAGCCCACCAATGTTGATGAATGCATAACCCTTATTCTTTGTCAGATTTCTCCATCCTATTTTAAAATAACTTTTATACATAGCGTACCGATTTATATTTTGATATCCCTCCGCAGGTCTGATAATTCCTGGCCTGAAGAGCAATAAGACATCGATGATAAATTTTATATCTGCTTTCTGCTTTCCGAATTCTTTTACTCGCTCATCATACAATTCCATCAAATCGCCTTCGATGTATTTCAGCACCTTCGGGTGGCAGAACCACCGGAAGAAGCGGAGGAGCAATTGTGGCGGTTTTTGCATTTATGTTTATCTTTTTCCGTTTCGTTAATCGCAGTCTTATACAAATGATTAACTATTAACTATTACAACTATCAGCTATTACCAATTACTCCGATCTTAATGACTCTACCGGATTGGCAATAGCTGCTTTTATACTTTGGTAACTAACGGTCATCGCCGCAATTATGAATGTGGTCAGAATGGATATTCCAAATATGGCAGGGCTGACGTCGATATGGTAGGCAAACTCCTGCAACCATTTATCCATTCCAAACCAGGCCAAAGGTGCGGCTATTAAAAAAGCTATGACGATAAGCCAGATAAACTGGCTGAAAAAAAGTGCAATAATGCCAGATACGGAAGCACCTAATACCTTTCGGATGCCAATTTCCTTAGTGCGTTGTACAGCCATGGAAGTGACGAACCCATATAGCCCCAGACAACCAATTACTATGGCTATGACTGAAAAGATTCGAAAGGCATTGTACATATTTTCTTCCTGTGTATACAATTTTGCGATGTGCTCATCGAGGAACTCATAGGAGAACAGCCATTCAGGATTGAGTTCTCTCCAGGCCGCTTCAATGGCCGCAAGAGTCTCGCGTATGTGTTCGGGATGAAGCTTTACACTTGCTTGCTGAAAGGCGTTTGCATTGTAAAACATTATTAATGCTCGTACTTTCTTATGTTTTGATTCACTTTGAAAATCACGGACAACACCTTTAATGATGTTTGGTGTACGTCCGATGAAAACCTGTCTGCCAATTGCCTTTGCAGGATCGGTAACACCTATTCTTTTTATCAGTGTTTCATTGACCACTATATGGCGAATAGTATCATTGTCATTTGGTTTTGTAATAGGTTCTCCCGCCAACAATTCCATTTTAAACATGGAGATATAATTTTCATCTACCTGCTTAAGTTCCGTTACATCAACTTCTGACATTCCAGATTCTGGCGCGGAAAAAGGTGCAAAGTTAAAATTATAGGCCGGCCCGGCTGAAGCATAACTTATTTCCTGAATTCCAGGAATGCTCCTAAGTTGCTCATATAGAACCTCCCTTTTACTTCCCGTAGAAAAAGACACTACTGCTTCTTTGTCAAATCCCATATCCTTATTGATAAAAAAATCCATCTGACTTCCGGCAACAATCGTGGTAATGAGGAGTAGCTGTGTAATTGCAAATTGTACCACCACGAGGCCTTTGCGTAAATAGGAGCGTTCACCGGCCCGCGCTACACCAGACTTTAATGCTTTGATCGGTTGGAATGCAGATTGAACGATGGCAGGATATAACCCTGCAATAAGAATCGTAGCGAATGTGATCCCACCGACTGCACTCATGAAACCCGGGTTGAGAAGTTGGGAAGGTTCTATACGAACATTTAATAACGTGTTGGCTGATGGAAGAAAAGAAACCACCGCGATAAGTGCCAGCACAACAGCCAGGAGTACCAGCAGTGTAATCTCAGTAAGCACCTGAAAAATAAGTTGTTTCCGGAAAGCACCGAGCGTCTTTCTGATACCGACTTCCTTTGCGCGTTTTATGGATTGTGCCGTGGCAAGGTTTACAAAATTAATACAAGCTGTAAGTATAATGAACAAAGCAACTGCCGCCATACCATAAATAGTCTCCTTGGATCTCGGCATACTTACCTGGCTCAGATAACGTTTATCGAAATGGATCTCGGTGAGTGGTTGCAGGATCAATTTTGCTTCCCTGGAAATTTCTTCGCCCCAATTTTTCCGCACGAATGCGGAAAGACGATCAGTCACATTTTGTTTAGACAGATGATCCGGCAAGGTCACATAAAGGTATCCGCCGCTAATCTGATAAAAGTTTGAATTGCTGACATTTTTTCGAATCGTTTCCCAGGAAACTAAAAAATCAAATACTAAGTGCGTGTTAGAAGGAGTGTCTTTTATTACTCCGGTTACTTGCAGGTCATATTGATTGTCCATCCGAATAATCTTACCGAGTACATCTGTCTTCCCAAAATATTTATTGGCCATACTCTCGGTAAGTACGAGCGCATTAGGTTCCTTCAAGGCTGTTTCCGGATTACCTTGTAACCATGCAAAATCAAATATTCTGAAAAACTGATTATCGGCAAAAGCAAAATCCTTCTCATCGTATAGATCTTCTCCTACTTTTATTAACGCGCCATTGCGATAAAAATATTGGGACACATGTTCCGCTTCCGGAAAGTCATTTTCAAAAGCAGGTGCAATGGCAAACGATACACTGGGATTATAGTCGAGGGCATGCATGGTCATCCGATATGTACGATCGGATTTCTGATGGAACTTATCGTAACTGAGCTCGTTTTTAACAACCAGAAAAATGACGATGGTGGAAGCAAGTCCCAGGGCCAATCCCATTACATTGATGAATGCATAACTTTTGTTATGCTTCAACGTCCTGATAGTAATCTTAACATAATTTTTAAACATGCTGTAATGAATTAAATTTTTATATCCTTCTGCCGGTCTGATAATCCCTGGTCTGAAGAGCAGTAACACATCGATTGTAAATTTTAAGTCTGCTTTTCGTTTCCCAAATTCTTTCAATCGTTCATCATACAATTCCATTAAATCACCTTCGACGTATTTCAACAGCTTCGGATGGCAGAACCATCGGAAGAAGCGGAGGAATAATTGAGGCGGAGAACTTTGTTTCAATTTTGTTTTGTTATTATCCGTCCACAACTAGAGTTGATTGTTGACCTTGGTCTTTGTGTACTATTCAGACCTCAAACTATTTACTGGATTAGCAACTGATGCCTTTAATGCCTGGAAGCTGACAGTAGCTAACGTGATCATTAAAGCACCCATGCCAACCACAGTAAAAACCCACAACGAAATGTCTGTACGGTATTCGTATTTCTGCAACCAGTTATTCATTAAATACCAGGCTGCCGGTGTGGCAATGAAGCAGGAAATGAGAACCAACACCACAAAATCTTTACACAGCAATTTCCAGATACCAGAAACCGAAGCGCCTAAAATTTTCCTTATACCGATCTCTTTGATCCGTTGTTCAGCCATGAAGGAAGAAAGGCCAAATAGTCCGAGGCAGCTGATGAGAATTGCCAGCCCGGCAAAAATACCCGACAGTTTACCTACTTGGTTTTCCATCGCAAATTTTTTATTGAAGTCGCCATTAACAAAACTGTATTCAAAAGGTTGCGCGGGATTATGTTTCTCAAAAATGGGTTGTATGGCTGACAGCGTCTTTTTAATGTCTGCACCTTCCTTTACTCTTACCAGAATATCGTTTACAGCAAGTGCGTTAAAAAGAATCACTCCGGGTGAAATCGGTTTGAAAGGATCACGCATCAGCACGTCTTCAACCACACCTATTATCGTGACCTCACGATTGCCGGTTTTCATCGTTTTACCGATGGGATCTTTGTACCCGATGACTTTTAATGCTGACTCGTTCAGGATAATCGCATTTGAATCACTGGCGTGTTCCATTGAAAAAGGGCGCCCGAGTTTAAATTTTAATCCTGCTACTTTTTCAAAATCCCACTCCGTCATCAATGCTTCGAGAGCGATCTGTGAACCCGGTTCTTTGCCCTCCCACGAAAAGTCACTCCATACATTATATACCGCAGTTATTGGACTTGAAGCTGTAGCTACTGCCTCGATATCACCTGAATTCAGGAGTTCCTCTTTTAAAGTTCTGAAGTTCAAATAGAGGTCCCGGCTTGCCCTAAAGGAGATCAGGTTATCGGGATTATAGCCTATGGGCCTGGTTCGCGCATGCTCTACCTGTTGAAACACTACAATTGTACTGGCGATCAAACCAATAGAAACTGTAAACTGAGAAACAACCAGCACCCTTCTGAACGTAACAGGACTTTTACCTTGCTTAAATATTCCTTTCAATACCCTGACCGGTAAGAACGAAGAGAGGTAAAGAGCAGGATAACTACCAGCTATCAAACCACTGATAATGCACACCGTCAATCCCATGATTAACAGGAAACTGTTATCAAAGCTTAAGCTGATATTTTCAAAACCAAACTCCTTTAAATAAGGCAATAAAGTAATCACAATAAACAAAGAAAATACGAATGCAAGGAATGCAGTGAGCATCGATTCACTTAAAAACTGAACAACAAGCTGCCCGCGCTGTGATCCCATCGTTTTCCGGATACCAACTTCTTTGGCACGTTTCTGCGACCTTGCAGTACTCAAATTCATAAAGTTGATACAGGCAATGATCAATACGAAAATGCCGATAATGCCAAAAAGCCTCACATATTCAATTCTGCCACCCACATTCACCCAATTGCGATAGTCATTAAATAAGTGCCACTTTTTTAATGGATGAAGAAACAGATACGCCTCCTTAATGGTGTTGTCCTTCTCCATGTTCAACTTGCTGATCTTTTTTGAAAACTCCTCCATGGATACTCCTTCCTTCAGCTCTACCATGTTCGTCAGAAAATTGTTGCCCCAGGTTGTTCTGTTGTTATTGATAAAGGAATCATTCTTTGCTTCAAATTCGTATGGGCCAAGGAACTCGAATTGCAGGGTTGAGTTAGGAGGAACATCTTTCATAACAGCAGTGACCTGCACATCGTGCTGGTTATTAATTTTTACAGTTTTCCCAACAGGGTCATCTGCACCGAATAAAACGCGGGCCAGTGATTCAGTGAGAATGACGGAATTGGGATCCTTGAGGGCAGTTTCGATATCACCTTTCACCAGAGGAAATGAAAACATCTCCAGAAAATCCGGATCCACATACCTCCCTCTTTTATTTACTGTATTATCCCCTACCTTAAGCGTACGTTCAAATTCCCAGCTTACTTTCGAGGCCCGTTTTACTTCGGGATAACTTGTTTTCAGTTCTTCATGCAAAGGATATGGCGTAGGCTGCATAGTGTCCTTCTGATCGTTGAAAAGTGTATGCTTTAGAACGAGCGCCAGGCGGTCGCCATTGCTGTGAAATGAGTCATAACTTAGTTCGTTTTGTATCCACAATCCCGTGATCAATGCGAAAGCCATCCCAACAGACAGCCCACCAATATTGATAGTTGAGAAGCTTTTATTTTTCACCAGATTTCTCCAGCCGATCATGAAATAATTTTTATACATACCGTAATGATTTACATTTTTATATCCTTCTGCAGGCCTGATGATGCCCGGCCTGAAGAGCAACAAAACATCGATACTAAATTTTAGGTCTGCCTTTTTCTTTCCTGATCTTTTCAATCGTTCATCATACAATTCCATCAAATCGCCTTCGATGTATTTCAGCACCTTCGGATGGCAATACCATCGGAAGAAGCGGAGGAAGTGTTTGGGAGGCATGGTGGTTAATAGTAATCAGTAGTCGGTAATTAGTAGTCGGTAATCAGTAACGATCAATCGTCCCCTCATCCAGCTATCTTAAGGTTCAGCGCCATCTTTGGAATAGCTGCCCACAATTCGTTTCGCGTTTTGACCGAGTGCTCCAGCGCTTTTTTTCCATAGGCTGTAATCGTAAAATATCTTTTGGGCCTACCCGCTCTCTCTTGCGTGGACTCACCCTCACGTGAATTTAGATAGCCTTTTTTTTCAAGTCTCATGAGCGCAGTTTGAAGCGCACCAACACTTACTTTTCGTGCGATTCGCGTTTCAATTTCTTTTTTAATGGATACGCCGTAGGCTTCTTCATATAAAATACCAACGGTTAACATGACGATTTCTTCAAATTCTCCCAATTGAAATTTCTTCATGGCAATAATTTATTCCTAAACGTAGTATTAATAATTATGCCAAGCAGGAAAAACAAGGTTTTTGGTTTCTATTAGGAGTTTAGCATTTATCGAATGTTCATAACCGCACAATTTTGCTCGAATGTGAGCAGCTTCACAAGCACCCTCCCGGGCCACTCCTTCCTTGTCATAATAGAATCGCACAAACAATTTACTGGATACGCAAAAGGTAAAACGCACTCCTTCGAAATTCGACATTCGGTGTTCGACATTCGGTGTTCAAATTTGATTGAATTACAAGATAAGTTCTCGCGCATTTCATAGCTCCCCTCCCGGGCCGGGTGGCCCCGCATGTTTCATC
>CAZAHL010000304.1:0-8784 GCA_964484845.1 uncultured Chryseolinea sp.
AAAATCGGGACATGTCCTTGTCCAAAGATTACCACAACTCTTTTGTCCGTAGGTTTGACTATTCTAAGAATATTGGCATAAATATGTATGTTGGTACTGTACCAGTCTGCTACTAAATCAGCACCCGCATAATTTTTATCCTTTCCGATCTTTGAATGATATTTTGTGTAAAGACTTAGATTTCTCATAAGGGCCTCATCCGAGTTCACATAAATCAAAAAGTCCTTTAACGATACTTCGCTTAAACGATGATCAATTTCCTTTATAAAATCCCTGGCCATCTCATCGAGTTCTTTCAACACATTGTTTTGGCCGTGTGCAGATGCAAATTCGGTTACCGGAGTAACATTAAACTTTCCATGGTAATTGATACATGTTAGAGTTTTTAGTCCTAAAATTTTTGCTGTTTGTATTCCTAATAAATCTCTTTCGTTATCCTTAAGTGAATAGTTATCCGTTTTGTAGGCATTGTAAATGCTATCCATTTTACTTTGATTTTCCATTGGATATTCTAAACATATTTGATCAGGATTGAATGCAACAATCTTATTTACTATCTCCCGTATTTCATTTTGTTTTTTCTCTGTATGCAAGTCAATTGCTTTATTTTTGTAAACATCCACTGAAGAAGGTGTTAAATGGACTGTTCCAATTAGAACGATCTTAACCTTTTCCTTTGTTTGAGCACACAGTTTAAAGGGTAGGTCTAAACAGACGATCAAGGTCAAAGCAAAGTAATTGATATAGAATTTCATTAATTTCAGTTTAGATGAGGAACGGTTTTAAGATACTTTATTTCTCCTGATAGTCATAGATTATGGTTAGCAAATTAAAGATTACCTGCCTGCCTGATCAAAGCTCTCCAAATTAAATCGTAGCTGGTTAAGTGTTGCAAGTAGGCTTTGAGCTTATAACTAAAAACTAAAATATTTAACCGCACAAACTTACTTCTAGGCCGACTTTTATTCTGGAAATACTTAAATCCGGTAAATGGTGGTGACCCGAAATAATCGCAAGTCAAAATTGTAGCGCGGAAAATTATTCTTAAGTCCTCGTAAAGTCACACTTAGAAAAGAAACGAATAGTTACCCTTCATCCTTTCGAGAACCGCTTCCGCATTAACCTTTTTCTTAAAAAGCACTTCGAACGGATCCCCTATTTGCTTAAGCCTTTTGAAAATTGTCTCGTGATTAAGATCTTCCAACCGAAGTCCTTTCTTGACTTCTTCCCATAAAAGCGGCGTCGCGACTGTGGGCGACTCTCCTCCCAAAAATGAATAGGGAGCTACAACGCTCTTTGCCTGTTCGTTGACCAAATAGTCCAACGCGACCTTTCCATAGCTGTGGTCATCAAATCCTTCCAGGGTAACAAGGTCCGGTATCTTGAGATGGATGAGTTTACAGATATATTCTGCCACAGCTTTACTGGTTTCAAATTCACTTTTAGAATCGAGTGGAATATAAATATGCAGTCCCGAATGTCCATAGGACTTGACGAAAGATGGCAACTGCAAACCCGACAAAATCTCCTTTGCTGTAAGTGCTACATCGATGGCTTTTCCAAGTCCCTCTTCGGGAGATTCAATTTTAATAACAATGTAGTCTGGCAAATCCAGTGACTTTGCCCGCGAATGGTTACAATTAAATTCTACACAGCCAATCTCCGCGTAGAATAACAAATGTGTTTTGTCATTGCAGAGAGGCAAGCGTTCCTTTTCTTTATTCTTGGAAGAGGTAGCCGTCTGAATCCAATCTGGCACTTCCATATCCTCAGCCAATTCATCTAACGTTACGTATTGCGTATTTCGGCCACCCGTTGAGAGCAAGCGAATCGACTGAGGCCGGTCCTTAAGATAAGGCAGTATGTATTCTGCGATTTTGTTATAATAATCGAGGACGTCCTTTTTGTTGACTTGTGGTTTCCTAAAAATAATTTTTTCCAGGTCTGTAAACTGAATTTTGTGTTTGAGCTTATAGTCGGGTTGCCTGGGTCCTTTGTCTATAACTTTTGTGACTTTCTTCGACGCCACTTTTTCTTTTTTGGCAGGCTTTGATTCTGTCTTTCGTTTCGGAACAGGAAACACAAATTTCTCGACCTTCTCCTTTTTCCTGAAAACAGGAAGATCGGGAAGATCGGTAAATTCTTTTTTTATTGCCTCATCAAATTCAAATGGTGTTTCATCCCACGCTTTGTTCGAAGGGCTGTGAAAAAAATATATCCCTGGCATGTCATCACTTTGATGCAATTGACGGTCGGGCGATTCCAGGTTACTCAATACAGCATGATAATTCAGTTCGTAAAAGAGGGCTGCGTCACCCTCAATTCCTGCAACACTTATTCTGTCTTTGATCGAATGTCCTGCTTTTGTGATGTAGAGACGTATCAATTTCTCCCGATCAGGTTTGTCCTTACACGCCGTGATTATTTCGAGAATGGTTTTGAATGCCTTTGTGTTTTTTCGAATTAACATAGTCGCTTGGTGACGTTAACTTAAATATAGATTTAAAATATGGGTTGGTTTCATATACCCAGGTGTGATCGTTTTATTGTTTTTTTTGGAACCTTATAATTTTATATAATCTGATAAAGCTTACCTTAGTTTTATGATGAGAATAAAATGAATCCTAAAATAATACATGTATATGAAACCCATTGTTCAAATTTCCCTTGATCTAACCAATATTGATGAGGCCTTGGAAACTGCAGCCCTGGCTATGCGCGCCGGTGTCGACTGGCTGGAAGCTGGAACACCTCTGATTTTAGCTGAAGGATTGCATGGTGTGCGGAAACTTCGAGAAGCATTTCCAAACACTCCTATTGTCGCCGATCTTAAAACAATGGATGGAGGCTATCTCGAAACCGAGATGATGGCTAAAGCCGGTGCGTCGTATGTGGTTGTCATGGCCCGCGCGCATGAAGAAACAATCAAATGTGTGGTTAGAGCAGGCAAAGATTTTGGTGTTGGAGTCATGGGTGATAACCTGGGCTGTCCGGATATGGTAGGTGCTGCAAAGTGGCTTGAAGATTTAGGCTGCGGTTATGTCATTCATCATATCGGGTACGATGAACGTCGTGGCATCGCGGCCGCGGGTAAGCGGATGCCAAGTCCATTAGATCAGCTCCGCGAAGTAGTTAACGCTGTGAACATTCCGGTGCAAGCAGTTGGGGGGCTTAGTTTAGAGCAAGCCATTCAATGTCCTGCCTATGGTGCTCCCCTTGTTGTACTCGGTGCGCCGCTTACTATTGATGCCGATGCATTTAAAACAGCCGATGGTAATCTTGAAACCGCTTTACGATTAATTTGCAATAAGATCCATGCCTATGGAGAAGTTTTTGTCGGTAATGCGTAGACTTCATGTTGTTTCTAAACACACAATAAAAAAAACACATGCTATGTGATGATTACTTGGTTATGTAGAACTCTGGTATCGCACGTCTCCCGGCAGTGAGTTGACTCACATCGCAATCACCACCCACACACAAAAAGGAATTGTGAACTGGTTGGAAAAGTGACAAACGAAGAATTTGCGACTACGGTAATAGGAAATATACAATGAACAAGATTTAGATAAGAAAGAAGTTTTTAGCTCGACTTTATGCATGTTGTGGCCAATTGGAAATGCCCGTTAACGGAATCTCAAATTTTATAGAGAAACTGGATTCTATTCTGCAAGGAAAAACAAAAAGGAGATAAAGCGATAGCATACGAAAAAAAAGTGGCCACCTTAAAGGTGGCCACCAACAATACAATTAACTTCTCCCACTTATTGCCACGCCGGATTCTGCGTGACATTTGGGTTTCCCTGAATTTCCCTTAGCGGAATCGGCAATACATAATCACTTGCCTTGAGTTGGCGACCGACGCTATAAGTTGAAATAAAATGCTTGATATGATCTCCTAGATAATCTTGCGTTCCGTTAAAAGTACTTTTTCGTCTCAGTTCAGGATACAACACCTGCTCAAAAGCAAATTCCTGTATCCGCTCGTTAACGATCGCATCTCTGAGCTGTGATTGATTTAATCCTGAAAGAGCTGCCAGACCAGCACGGTCCCTTACTTCATTGATTCCTAAATAAGGATCTCCCGTGCCACTTTCATTACACGCTTCGGAATGCCCTAACAGCACATCAGCATAACGCATATAAATCGTATTTCTTTCTGTACTGGTATAGGCACCAATATTCTCCTCTGTAATCTTAGCCGACCAAGCTTTTCCGAATACCAGCTGTGACGGATCATTAGGATTTGCATTGGGATCAACTATTCCTCCAAAGCGTGATAAATTATAAGGGGCAGTTTTACTCCAACGGACCAGTGGGAAATTACCCTGGCTATTTTTTTTGGTGCGGGCAGTTGGATAAGATTCCATAAATGTGCCCGGAATACGATTATCGGCAATATCATAAGAGCCCCTGAAATCCTGAGTTGCACTAAGCCAGCTCCAACCTGCTCCTCCCATGTCGGTCGGAAAATCCTCCGGATTAAAGTGAGCGGAGTGATTGCTGTATTCATTGGCATTTGCCGCAGCTGAAACCTGGCCCTCAAAAATTCTTTCCCCCATATTTTCATGCTGTACATCAAAGTTGTGGCTGAAATCTGCAAATAAGGTTATTCCACTATTGTTGATAATATCTTCAGCCGTTGCTTTAGCGTCAGCCCATTTTTGATCCCACAATTGTGCTTTCATCAGTAGCGTCTTTGCTGCCCAGGTAGTAGCCCGCCCGGTATTAGCACCGGTATATGATTCAGGCAGCGCCTCTGCGGAAACAATACAGTCTGCATAGATCTGGTCAATGACCGCACGGGTTCCTCCACTGTTGGAAGGAAGATCTTTCAGATCCTTTGTTCCTTTTAAGGAGATGGGAGCATTATCAAAATAGCTTAATAGTCCGTAATAATAAAAAGCTCTTAAAAATTTCGCCTCGCCTTTAAGCCGTTCAATTAAAGCTGCATTGTCAGGATCAACTACTTTCTCAGCAGCTTCTAGTATTTCATTGGCACGATTGATTGAACGATAACTTTGTCCCCAGTACGCGATTATTACATCATCCTGCGGGCTCACATTTCCCAGGTTGTATTGCAGGGGTTGCTTCTCCCATCCTACCTGATATCCAATAAGGCATTCGAAGACATAGCGGTTGTAAAAATAGTTAAACCAGTCTCCGCTGCCCATGGTCAAATCATCGTATATGGCATTCACACCCAGCTGAAGTTCTGTTGCAGATTTGTAAAATGTATTTGGATTGATATAATCCGGAGTTTCATTTAGATCCGAACATCCGAACTGCAGGGTGAGCGTTAGCAGCAATATCGCTGACCAACCTATGTGATTTTTTTTATATTTTATTTTCATTGTCTCTTCCATTAAAAATTGTTACTCCTTCAACTATAGACCAACATTTACACCCACTGTGAAAGATCGCGAACGCGGGTAAGCATCGTAGTCATCGCCACGATTAAGATTGTTCTGACCCTGGTTATTTACTTCGGGATCAAAACCGCTATAATCTGTAATAATGAAAAGATTCTGCGCACTGACATAGATGCGTGCGCTACGGATAAACTTGGTCGTCGGCAACGTATACCCTAGGGAAACATTCTGCAGGCGTATAAAAGATCCGTCTTCAATAAAGAACGAGGACCTTCTGTAAGACGCGAAGTCGCGTTTAGCATCGACCGAAGGACGCGACGCATTCGGATTTTGAGGTGTCCATGAGTCCGTTAAAATAGTTGAGATCTGGTTAATTTTCTGAGCACCGTCTCCGATTTCAGATTGTTGCAGGTTGCGGACATCATTTCCCTGAACACCTCTGAAAAATACGGCGAAATCAAATCCTTTGTATTTCAGGGTTGAACTAAAGCCCCAGGTAAAGTCGGGATTTGGATCACCCATGATATCGTAATCTTCGGCTGTGAATTTACCATCCGCATTTTTGTCTTCATAGTCAGGACTACCATCTTCTCTAATGCCAATATATTTTAATCCACGCCAAACACCAATCGGATTACCCGCTTCTACCCAGCTTCCGTCAACACCAAGGTGCCCGCTGGTACTCGACGCATAGAATGGTGCGCTGTCACCAAGATCTTCGATTTCATTTCGCAACACAGATATATTTCCATTAATATCCCATGTAAAGTCATCCGACCTTATCGCTTTAAAATCAGCAGAAAATTCAAATCCAGTGTTGCTGAGTGACCCCGTGTTTTTTAACAACGTTCCGAAACCGGTACTTTGAGGTATAGAAACATAAAGTAACAGGTCGGTAGTTCTGTTATTAAAATAATCGACCGTAATGCCAAGTCTGTTGTTAAGGAAACTCATGTCCAGACCGGTATTGAACATTCTCGTTTGTTCCCATTTTAAATCCGCATTGGGCATACGTGTTGCGGCATAGCCAGATACCAAAACGTTATTGAATACATAATACCGGGGACTTAGATCCGATGTCGACTGATATGCCGGGATCTGTGAGTTTCCCGTGAGCCCGTAACTTACACGAAGCTTAAAGTCATCAAAAAGGTTAGTCAGGCCGGCACTTTCAAAAAATTTCTCGTTCACCACGCGCCATCCGAAAGCGGCAGATGGAAACGTAGCCCATTTGTTGTTCGGACCAAACTTTGTTGAACCGTCTCTGCGCGCAGTCAGGGTAACCAAATAACGGTCGTTGAAATTGTAGTTGATCCTTGCTAAAACCGATTGTAAAGCCCAATCGGCACGGCCCGAATTTCCGATCTGAGGAATAGTTCCGTTTTGAAAATTCACTGATTTGAAGTCATCCGAATCCAGACCTCTGATGGCCTGAAAGGATGAATTATTATTTTCCTTTTGATATGTATATCCCACCAGTATTTCCAGGTGATGACCACCGGTCAGGGATTTGGAGTAAGTCAATATATTTTCATTCAAGAGGTTTACAAGGTTACGGTCAAAACGTTGAAGCTCCCTTCCATACTGACGACCCAGTCTGGTCTTGCTATTATAGAATGTATTGCGTGTAGCATTCAGCAGATCCAACCCCAGGCTTGTACGAAATTTAAGATCGCTAAAGATCGGAATCGTTAGTGCTGTGGTACCTAGGAAACGATTGGTTGCATCCTTATCTACCCCCTCCTTTGCTTCTGCGACAGGATTAATGATGAATCGTCCATCATACAGTGGATAGTTATAATTTCCATTGTCATCGTATACAGGTACCGTGGGGTCAAGTCCAAGTGCTGTAATGATAATACCGCCCGGACCTCCGCGATCGGTTGGTACATTGTTTCCAACCGTTCTTGAAAATGACCAGCTATTGCTTAAGGATGCTTTACCCTTGAAAAGATCATTGTCAAGATTCAAACGGAGTCCATATCGTTTAAAGTTTGTATTGGTAACAATACCTTGGTTGTCCATATAATTGCCGATCACGGCATAGCGCGAATCTGAATTACCACCACTCACCGTAAGTTGGTTCGTCCAGATGCTTCCTGTTCTTAAAATAGCATCCATCCAATCCGTGCCATTGCCAAAGGCATTGATTTGATCTTCTGTGTATCGCGGACTTCCACCCTGACTGATGTCGAGTGTATTGAGGTACCTTCCAAAATCAGCCGCACTCAACATATCGATTTCCTTTGCTATGGTCTGGGTAGAATAAGAGCTTTCAAGGTTGACAATGGATTGTCCTTCCTTTCCTCTTTTTGTCGTGATCAACACGACTCCATTGGCACCACGTGAGCCGTAAATAGAAGTAGCCGAAGCATCTTTAAGCACTTCAATAGATTCAATATCATTTGGGTTAAGAGAAGCTAACGCATTGCCTGGCTGGCGATTTGATGCAGCCGAACCTGTGCCGCCCGTACCAAAACTACTATTATCAGGATATATCGGAAGACCATCAATAACATAAAGCGGTTCACTTCCGCTAATCAACGAGTTGGCTCCCCGAATACGCACAGAAAGTCCACCGCCTGGTGCCGATGAACTTTGCGTAACATTTACACCGGGCGCCCTTGCCTGCAATGCCTGGTCAACAGAGGTGACCGGCATATCCTTGAAAGCATCTGCTTTGATTGAAGTGATTGAACCTGTAAGATCACTTTTCTTAACGGTACCATATCCCACAACAACAACTTCCTGAAGGCTTTGAATATCTTCCTGCATCTTCACATCCAGGACAGTCTGATTTCCCACCGTTATCTCCTGGCTGGTAAATCCAATAAAGCTAAAAGTTAAAATAGCGGTGCTATTTGGTACTGCCATTTGATATTTTCCATTGGCATCCGTAGTTGCTCCCTGTGTAGAGCCTTTTACCAGGACATTGACGCCCGGTAGGGGCTGGTTCTCCTGGTCTGTAATCGTACCTAATACCTGCGATTGCCCATAAGCAAACGAGGCCATCATCGTACTCAAGAGAACCATCAAAAGTTTTGATCGCTTTAAGTAATGTTTCGGCATATTCTGTTTGTAAGGTTGGGTGGACGATTTTCCAGTCAAAGTTTCCACGGAAACGATTGCGAAAAAATGGATTTATAAACGTTTATGATGGACTATTTTACTGAAACAGATAGTTTGAAACACCAGCAAATCTCCGTCGCGTGCCTCTTTGAGAATAACCGGAAGGAAATATTTAAAAAATCTTCTATGATCAAGTTCAACCGAAGAAGGCCTACAAACCAACCTATGAAACCGTCATGCCGCACTAATGCAAGGTGCTATAACAAACTGCAGGACTTTGGCGGCATCCCCGTTGACAGGACATGTTCAGCCGGAGTGCCTTCACTTTTAATGAAGGGACCTA
>CAZAHL010000305.1:0-5650 GCA_964484845.1 uncultured Chryseolinea sp.
AGGCCGCAGAAGATATATTTTTGCGCCCTTTGCGGGATTTCCTTAGCGTGCTTTGCGTGAAATGTTTTTGACGCCGTTACTTTAAAGACAGACACCTATTTAGTTTTTTTACAGGTTTATTTCCAGATGTCGGGTTAGCGCCCGACATCTTTTTTATGGACAAGTTTGTACGAATTATGCATCTTGCGAATATCATTCACAGCTTATGCGCATAGTTAATTTTCTTCTTGCTATCATGTTTCTGGGTTTTGCTTTTGTACAGGTCAATGACCCGGACCCTGTAATTTGGATTTTAATTTATGGTGCGATGGCAGTGGTATGCATCATGGCCATCTTCAACTCCTATTCAACCAAATTTTTAGTTGGACTTTTAGTCCTGTATGTCCTATACTGTATAGTCTTTATACCCGGCGTTCTGGAATGGCTTAGACAAGATAATAAGGCTGCCCTGTTCGATGATGTAGCTAAAATGCAACACCTGTATATTGAAGAGGCACGCGAATTTTTGGGATTGTTGATCTGTGTCTCAGTGTTAGTCTTCTTTCTTTTCCGCTCAAGGAAAAAGTAAAGCCTGGAAACCTATTGCAAGCTGATCTTTTACATTTCTTGAAAGCTAAACATTACTCTTTTGCAAAGAGGTTTATAAAAATCAACTACATGACGAAAATCACCGATTGTGATGACGTTTGTCTTTGAGTGCAGTGAAAAACTTCTCTAGTTTAGTACCGATAAAAATATTGATTTGACCTGGGCTCAAGATTTCGGTATAAAAGTCAAAGTGCGTAGATCCTCGCTGTTGCTTTTATAAAACGGTTAAATAAGACTGCTTGTCGTTTTGAGCGCATGTTAATTTTCACATCACATAAGACAGTTGTACTCCTATGTATAAAATACCTATTTACAAGCCGTCCCTAACGGGGAAAGAGAAAGAATATGTCAATGATTGTTTGGAATCAACCTGGATTTCGTCAAAAGGAAAATATATTTCTTTGTTTGAGAAGAATTTCGCATCCTATATTAATAGTAAGTATGCGGACAGTGTATCCAACGGCACAGTAGCCATTCACCTGGCACTTTTGGCTTTAGGAATCGGACCGGGAGATGAAGTAATCGTTCCGACTCTCACTTACATTGCCTCCGTTAACTCAATTGCACATACAGGGGCAACCCCCGTTTTTTGCGATTCACTGGAACAAACGTGGCAAATTGATCCTGCCGATGTGGAGAAGAAAATAACAGGGAAAACGAAGGCAGTTATGGCTGTTCACCTGTATGGACAGGCGTGCGACATGGATGCCTTGATGGCGATTTGTAAGAAATATCATTTGTTCTTGATCGAAGATTGTGCGGAATCTGTCGGTACTTTTTACAAGGGTAAACATGTGGGCACGTTTGGAGATATTTCAACGTTTAGCTTTTTTGGAAATAAAACGATTACAACTGGTGAAGGCGGAATGGTGGTAACAAATGATGAAACATTGTGTGACAGGTCAAAGCATTTTAAAGGTCAAGGACTTGCCAAACATCGCGAATATTGGCATGATGTGATTGGTTACAATTATAGGATGACAAATATCCAAGCCGCTATAGGAGTAGCACAATTGGAACAAGTTGATAAATTTTTAAAGCAAAAGAGAGAGATAGCAAACTGGTATATAAAACATCTTGATTTGTCAAAAGTAGATTACCATAAAGAAGTAAAAGATACGTGTCACTCATATTGGATGTTCAGTATTTTGGTCAAAGAGGCATCGATGCGGGACCCGTTACGGGAACATTTAAAAGCCAACAGTATTGAGACTCGTCCTTTGTTTTACCCTGTACATACAATGCCCATGTATGCTACGCGATATCAAAAATATGAAATTGCTGAAAACTTAGGATGGCGAGGGATTAATTTACCAAGCTATCCGCAACTGACGGAGTCTGAGGTGAAGGAGATTTCAGGCGCCATTAACAATTTTATTCCAAAGAGTTTGACTTCGCTGCGGCTAAGTAAAAGCGCTTGAAATCCAAAATAAGACATCGTCGCAAAAATAATTGTACGTGTTTTTTTTTAGAAACCTATTGTTACTAAGGTATTTTCATCGTTTACTCTTTCTTCCTGTATAACTATTTTTGCTATGTTACACTAGTTAAAAAGAAATGGCTTGTGATCTGAAACGCGCTTACGCGGTTTGATTTAATGATAACCCATGACGTCTCTTAATATATAAAGTCTATTCTTTGACTCAAACGATCTTTATAGCATTGAGGTTTGTGCTAAGTGGAAGCCTTTATTCACTTCGAACTTTCTTGGATGTAAATGCACAATGTTCTTTTCATTGTTGAATTTTAAAAATCGTAATTCTTCGCATTGATATAAAAAGCCTGCCGATCCATTGTCCTGAAATAAATGTCACGTAATCTACACGAACTTAAAAAAACCTGGCGTTCCTATTAGACTATAGCCCCACGTTAGAATTCTTTCCAACCACCGAACATGACGAAGATCTTTAAAAAAAATTACTCGCGCTGATTTCTGTCATCGAGCAGGGTCAAAATCTTCAATAGCTTTATGTCGCTTTAATCATATTGCTGTGAAACCTAGAAACTACAGAGCTCCGTATTGGCTAATAATTTTCTTATTGCCATTATTTTTATTTTTTTATAAGGCAAATGCGCAAAATCCGCCCACTGGTTTTGCTTCTCTCACCGTCTCCGATCAATGGAATGAAGCGGTAGGATTAGCCTTTAGTGAAGATGGAAATGACATGTTTGTCTGGGAGCGAGGCGGAAAAGTCTGGGTCGTTGTAAATAGCCAAAAACAACTACTCCTTGATATAAGCGAAGAAGTAGGAGGCTGGCATGACCTTGGACTTCTCGGTTTTGCATTACATCCTGATTTTGATCAAAACGGTTACTTCTACGTTTTTTACATCGTTGATAGACATCACCTGATAAACTTTGGGACCGGTGCGTATAGCCCTACAACCAACGACTATTTCAGTGCCACGATAGGCAGACTTACCCGGTACACAGCTTCTAAGAATGGGAACGCATACAACGTTAATCTAGGAAGTAGAACAATGCTAATCGGTGCAACAAAAGAGACCGGCCTGCCGCAGCTCTCACCAACACATGGTGTAGGGTCTCTTGTTTTTGGAACGGATAAAACGCTTTTGGTTTCTACAGGCGATGGTGCAAGCCCGAATGGAAATGATAATGGAAGTTATGAACCCAGCTATTACATTCAAGCATTGGCAGATGGAATCATTAGGCCAGAGGAAAATGTCGGTGCCTTTCGTTCACAAATGCTCAGTAGCCTCAATGGAAAAGTCCTGCGGATAGATCCGGAAACCGGCGAAGGTATACCCAGTAACCCGTACTATGATCCTGCTAATCCAAATGCTACGAAATCCAAAGTATGGGCTGTTGGATTGCGCAATCCCTTCCGGATGGATATTAAACCAGGCACTGGAAGTCATAATCCCGCTGATGGTAACCCAGGCATATTGTATTTTGGAGATGTTGGATGGTTTGAGATTGAAGATCTCAGTGTTGTTGATAGGCCTGGCCAAAATTTTGGCTGGCCACTTTTTGAAGGCCTTACACCTTGTGCAGCCTTGGCGCCCCTCAATACTCCCAATTTCGATGCACCAAATCCGTCGTTTGGAGTCAATGGTTGTACTCAAGAATACTTTTATTTCCAGGATTTAATCAAACAGGAAACTCCGAGCGGTACGGCTACTTTCACAAACCCTTGTGATGGATCTCCAATACCGGCGTCTATCCCAACCTTTGTTCACACCCGGCCGCTTCTTGATTGGCACCACACATCACTGCGAACCAGAACAGGTACCTTTAGCGGAAATACGGCTACTGAAGTTAACATTGGCTCCCCAGGTTCCCCTGTTTCCGGACCTCAGTTTATAGGAAGTGCATCTGTTGGTGGTGTTTTTTATACGGGAACTGACTTTCCGCCCGAGTATCAGAATACCTATTTCTTTGGTGATTACTCCGGGGGATGGATCCGTAATCTTACCATTGATGCGAATGATAAGCCGGTAGCGGTAAAAGATTTCGTTACCCAAAATGCTATCGTCGTAGGTATGAAAACTCACCCAACAGGGGAGGGTCTATACTACATCAATTTCCCTTCTGAAATTAAAAGAATAATTTATAGCTCAAATCGTCCGCCAGTAGCTGTGGCCTCTGTAAATAATAGTTATGGACCATCGCCATTTAACGCTCAGTTTACAGGAAGCGGTTCCTCAGACTTTGAAAATCAGCCGCTTGTGTATGAGTGGAATTTTGGAGATGGCTCGCCCTTGAGCGCTGCCCAAAATCCGGCGCATAGTTTTACGGCCTCACCTGGGGTAGCTACTATGTATACGGTTACGTTGAAAGTGACCGATAATCTAGGCGCTACGGATCAAACCTCGATAAATATTTCTGTTAATAATACGCCTCCGCAAGTCACTATTACCAGCCCAATAGATAACTCATTGTATTTACTGACGCAAGAAACTACTTATCCATTAACAGCAACGGTTACGGATCAGGAGCATAACGCGGGCCAGCTCACCTATCAATGGCAAACTTTCTTACATCACGAAAGTCATCAGCATCCCAATCCGATTGATAACTCCCCTGAATCATCCTTGGTTACTGAACCCGTGGGATGTGATGGGGAAACATACTTTTACAGGATTGTTCTTACTGTGACGGATGAAGCGGGTGCGGCTACAACGCAGGAAGTTAGGCTCTATCCGGATTGTGGTAATCAAAAAATCACACCACTGATCACGTGGGCAAACCCCGCGGCCATTGTTACAGGAACAGCTTTGAGTTCTACACAATTGAACGCGACAGCGACTCACAATGGTGCACCTGTAGCTGGAGTGTTTAACTACACACCTGCTTTGGGTACCGTGTTGGGTACGGGTGCAGGCCAGCAGCTTTCCGTGAGTTTTTTACCTGACGACGCGGATGCGTATAATTCTGCAAATAAGGTGGTTACTATTGATGTAAATCCACCCCCTGGTGCAGCCACCTTCTACCGGGCGATCAACATAAACGGTCCTGCGCTGGCCATCGATGGAAACAACTGGACGGCTAGTTCAGGAGCAGCGAACTTTTCATATACGACGAATCAATGGGCATTTTCAGATCAAGGTGTACCGTTGATACCGGCGACAGACGCCAACCGAACCACGATGATTCGCTCTTCGGTGTGGGGAAATGTGAACTTAGCGATGAGCGCAGTTCCGGCGGGTACCTACCAGGTTTGGCTTTATGTGTGGGAAGACAATAGCCCGACGGTGATTTCCATTTCGCTGGAAGGAGCAGTGGTGCAAGCGAATTATAACACAGGTCCTACGGGAACGTGGAGCAAGCTAGGTCCTTTCCAGGCTACGATAAACGATGGAACGATCAATGTATCTTCTACAGGAGCCGGCAATGTGTCAGGACTCGAAGTCTGGACAGCGGGTCAATCGGGAGGCAACCAACCTCCGGTGGTATCTAATCCGATAGCGGACCAGACTGCCACGGTTGGGACGGCCTTCACGTTAACCTTTCCCACCAATGCCTTTACAGATCCTAATGCAGGTACGGTACTTACGTACGCAGCAAGTCTTTCCAATGGCAGTGCGCTACCTGCTTGGTT
>CAZAHL010000305.1:5750-8768 GCA_964484845.1 uncultured Chryseolinea sp.
ATTATAACACAGGTCCTGCGGGAACGTGGAGCAAGCTAGGTCCTTTCCAGGCCACCATAAACGATGGAACGATCAATGTATTTTCTACAGGAGCCGCCAATGTTTCAGGCCTAGAAATTTGGAGTAGTAGTAATCAACCAGCTAATGGCCGGCAGGCTTTTGGGACTGAAAAGGACACGGAAAATCAGAAACAGGGGGATGATGATCTCGATAATGAGGTGTTGACAGCATATCCAAATCCTTTCCCGGGAAAGGTAAATATTTCCTTTACTGCAAAGGAATCGGGGCCGACACAGTTATCAATGTATGATGCAAGGGGTGAGAGGGCGCGTATCTTATTTGATGGTGTTCTTTCGAAGGGTAGCACCCGGAAGCTTGAAGTAGAAGCAGAGGAATTGATAGACGGAGTCTACATCCTGCGACTTGTAAACGGTCATCACATTAAACACTTTAAATTAATCTTAACGCGATAGAAGAGTTACGTAAATCCGGAGCCATTGCACTACAGGAGAGAAGAGTTGAAAGTTTTATTGACGGAGCATGAATGATTCTTTAAGATGAGATACAGGTATGTTCTTGCTGGTATACTTTTCGCTCTTCTCTTTATGGGTACTTATATCCGCGTAGCCTCTGAAACGGATAAGCCTACACAAACTGGTCCCTATCCACTTGCTATACCCTTTAAGTTTGGTCCTGGATTTAAGATACCTGAAGATAACCCTTTAACATATGAGGGTATTGAACTCGGTAGAATGCTCTTCTATGACAAAAAGCTTTCGAAGGATAATAGCATCTCCTGCAGTAGCTGCCATCAGCAAAGCCTCGCTTTTACAGATGGAAAGGATTTTTCTAATGGAGTAAAGGGAGCTAAAACAAGGAGAAGTTCCATGTCATTGGCGAACCTACTTTGGAAATTTAAGTTTTTCTGGGATGGGAGAGCGACCTCTCTTGAAGAACAAGCACTAATGCCTATTCAGGATTCACTTGAAATGCACCTGCCACTAGAGGAAGCTGTAAAGAAACTACAGGCCACAGGTCAGTATCCAAAATTATTTAATACTGTATTTGGATCGGATCAGATTACAGCTCAAAATGTAGCGAAAGCATTAGCGCAATTTGAAAGGACCCTTATCTCTTCTAATTCAAAATATGATAAGTATTTGCGTGGGGAACTTGAATTAACATTGGAAGAAAAAACAGGCATGGATTTATTCATGACCCATCCATTACCGGAAAATAATCTTAGGGGTGGTAATTGTGGGGACTGTCATGGATCATTTAAAATATCCTTGCACGGAATTCACAACAACGGATTGGATATTGACCCCACGGATAAGGGGAGAGAACTTATTACTAAAAAAGAAACAGACCGTGGTAAATTCCGTGCCCCTTCGCTTCGCAATATCGCATTAACGGCTCCTTACATGCACGATGGAAGATTCCAGACGTTGGAACAAGTTTTAGATCACTATATTGACGGGATTCAGCCCAGTGCTACGCTTGATCCCCTCATTGTTGAAGCTACCAATCAGGTAGGTGGGAAAAAGCTCCTTATTACTCCCATTGAAAAGAAAGCGATCATCGCTTTTCTACATACACTAACGGATTCATCTTTCATTTCAGATAAAAGATTTTCAGATCCATTCTTATATGCACGCGCAGAGAGGCAGCGAAAAAAATAAATCTTGAACTTAATTTTGAGTTAATGAACCTGACCTACGGCATCCTTTTCTTGTTGCTCCAATGGTATTCCTTCATAAATCCATCCGCCTCGGATTTATCTGGATCAGCCGTTTTGAACATTGCCCATACATTTGGAGACCAAAATTTCGAACTAGATCAAACGTATTCAACTTTTAATGGAGATAAGGTAACAGTAACAAGATTTAAATATTATGTGAGTAACATTGAATTGATCAAAAAAGACGGGTCAGTGTGGACAGAGCCGAATAGCTATCATCTAATTGAAGTAAGTGACGAAACTTCGTCTGCATTTCAAATTAAATTTGACAGTATACCGACTGGATCATATACTCAGATATCTTTTGCGATTGGGGTCGATAGTGTTAATAATCATAACGGAAAGCAAGAAGGAATGCTGGATCCTGATCATGGAATGTTTTGGATGTGGGAAACCGGGTATGTATTTTTTAAAGTTGAGGGTTATTACCAATCTTCTTCTGGTAACAAGGGAGCTATGGTTTATCATGTAGGCCGGGAAAATTGTTATCGAAAGATCGTGCTGAACGTGCCTGTAAATCAATTGAAAATTTCTCACAACCTGACTAGCCAACTGTATGTCACAGCTGATGTTAAAAAAACATTTGGAGGTTTTGCGGGTGCTTTAATTAATTTGAAAGCTCCTTCGGATGAATCTTCGATAAGTGTCATGGGAGGTGACAAAGCGATAAAGGTTGCAAGTAATTTTGCTCAAATTTTTTCCCTTGGTAAAAAATAAAATGCCGCATAACCAGATGAGTTGATAAACGATCGCCAAGAATAAAATTACACATGAGGCACACATCGCCCGTGTTAGAGAATCGGTCTCTTTTTTTACACGTTTAACCTCAGCGTTGTCTTATTGTAATTTATAATAAACTTTTAACTTTTACGTTATAATATTTACGAGCCATAGATACGAGCAATCGCAGCCGGACCCCTTCAAGTAAAGCGAGGGGGAAACAAATACTCACCTGCTTCCACTTAGGCCACAGGATAGATGAACGAGTATCCATAAACGATTTTAGCTTTTCAAATCTCCCATACATCGCCGCTTTGACGGCCTCCCGAAGATGAAACGCGCTGACTTCAATATTAAAGTATGTAATTAGCCCATCGTGATCATAACCACGCGAAAGCTCCCTAATAAGATTTTCATATACCACAAGCACTTCTTTAAACATCCTGCCTTTGGTATTAAGATAATTCGAAGCCGTAGCTTCATGTCGTCTAACGTAAGCAGGTTTAAGTGGACTCAAAACAAAATGATTGTCTTTTGACAGTCGCGCCCACATCTCG
>CAZAHL010000306.1:0-8734 GCA_964484845.1 uncultured Chryseolinea sp.
CCAAGAGCGACGGCGGTCATGAGGCAGCCGGCGCAGGGGGACATGCTTCTGTTCAGAGCCAGGAATTGGTTGCAAGTGCTCAGCAACATGAAGCTGCCTCCGAAGGTCACGCGGAAGCGCCTCATCATGAAGGCACGGCTCCCTGGTTAAAAAGGATCATTACAACGCTCTGGATGAACAACGTTTTCTTTGCTGGACTGGGCATTATTGGTTTGTTTTTCGTAGCCATACAATATGCAGCGCAGGCAGGTTGGTCTGTGGGCGTTAAACGCGTAGGAATGGCGATGGGAACCTGGATACCCATTGCTGGTTTATTGATGCTCGTGCTTTGGTTCGCAACAAAACACGACGTATTCCATTGGTCGCATAATTATTTATACGACGCCAAAAGCAGTCAATTCGACAAGATTATCAACGCGAAAGCCCCGTTCTTTTTCTGGCCATTGGCGGGTGGAACATTTCCCATTTTTTTCATCTTCAGAATGGTATTGTTCTTCAGCGTATGGTATTGGTTCTTTATCATGATACGCAAAAACATGATGGCGGAAGACATTGAAGCATCCACTTCCTTCTGGCGAAAAAACGTTGTTCTCTCTACCGTCTTTTTGATATTCTTTGGGGTGAGTTCATCCATCGCAGCTTGGGACTGGGTGATGAGCATCGATACTCATTGGTTTAGCACCATGTTTGGCTGGTATGTTTTTGCCAGCTGGTGGGTTACCGGACTTGCCACCATCACGTTAATTGTGGTGTTCTTGAAAGATGCCGGGTACCTTAAGATCGTTAACGCCAATCATTTGCATGACCTGGGCAAATTTATGTTTGCCTTCTCCATCTTCTGGACTTACATCTGGTTTAGCCAATTCTTGCTTATTTATTACGCGCATATTCCCGAGGAAACAATCTATTTCGTAGAACGGATGGGGACGAGCCCGTACAGCTGGATATTTTATCTTGTCGTTATTTTGAATTTTGTCTTACCGCTTTTGTTGCTAATGACAAGAGATGCAAAACGCCAGATGTCCATGCTAAAGCTGGTTTGTCCGATTATTATCGTAGGTCACTGGTTCGATTTTTTTAATATGGTAACGCCTGGTGTCATGAAGTTTGAAGGCGGTGTTGGTTTTATTGAAATAGGAATTGCCCTGATCTTTCTGTCAGCTTTCCTGCTCGTGGTACTCAATAACTTAACCAAGTTGCCGCTGTTTGGAAAGAATGATCCAATGTTGCAAGAGAGCCTTCATCACCACATTTAATTTTTGAAAACTGATATGATGAGTCTGATTATTTTTCTGGGTGTTGTTCTGATTCTGGCGATCTTTTACATGATCTTCAGGGTAAGCAATCTTATAACTATTGCAAAGGGTCCAAGAGACGAAAAAGGCGGAACTGCTAATAAAGTGAATGCTGCCCTTTTTATTGTTTTCATGGTTGGGGGCCTTGGACTTTTCTTCTGGTATTCCATAGCGTATTTTGACAGCTATAATTTACCGGTCGCCTCAGAACATGGTAAATTGACAGATACACTTTTCTGGATCACGATGGCAATTTCGGTAGCGGCATTTGTCATTATCAGTATTATAATGTTTGTTTTCATTTATCAGTACCAATATCGTGAAGGTCAAAAAGCGAAATATTACCCTGACAACCATTACCTTGAATTAGCCTGGACGATCATTCCAGCAATCGTATTGGCCGTGTTGATCTTCACTGGTCTTCGTGCGTGGAATGATATCACAGGGCCTGCCGCCAAAGATGCAGAGGTCGTGGAAATTATCGGTCAGCAGTTTGCCTGGACAGCACGATATCCGGGAACAAAGGATGGAGTTTTAGGAAAGGTTAATTATAAACATATTGATGAAACAAATGAATTCGGACTTATTCTTACAGACAAGTATTCCTTCGATGATTTCAAATCATTGGAATTACACTTGCCGGTTGACAAAGAAATTCTTTTAAAGATCCGGGCGAAAGATGTATTGCACAGTGTATTCTTACCTCATTTCCGTGTTAAAATGGATGCGGTTCCGGGGATGCCTACACAGTTTAAGTTTAAAGCAACCCTGACGACGCAACAGATGCGAGACAAATTGGGCAATCCAAATTTTAACTATGAATTGGCTTGTGCTGAGATTTGTGGACGTGGGCACTTCTCCATGAAAATGATTGTTGTCGTCGAGGATTCAGAAACATATGAACAATGGAAGGCTTCGCAAGAGGCGTGGTTAAAACAAAATCCGGATTACCTTAAACAAGTACCCGACGCCTTGAAAGAAGCAGCGATGATTAAAGCGGGAATCGAGAAAGATCCCGGATCTACGGTAGCGGCAGCGAATGACAAAAAGAATTAAAAGATTACAAGGACATGGCAACAATAGACATACACACTCATCAAGACGTTCATCATCATCACGATGATCATGACCATGAGCATGAACATCACGAAGGTAATTTTTGGACGAAATATATTTTTAGTCAGGATCACAAAGTAATTGCGAAGCAATTCCTGATTACGGGAATTATGTGGGCTTTGCTGGGCGGCATCCTGTCTGTGATATTCCGTTTACAACTGGGATTCCCGGATATGAATTTGGACTGGCTTAAACCGGTTCTCGGTGAATGGATCACACCGGAAGGAAAGCTTGATCCGGAGTTTTACCTTGCCCTGGTAACGATGCACGGAACGATCATGGTATTCTTTGTGCTCACAGCAGGACTAAGCGGAACTTTCGCCAATTTCCTCATCCCGCTGCAAATCGGTGCGCGCGATATGGCTTCCGGATTCTTGAACATGCTTTCATACTGGTTCTTTTTTCTTTCCAGTGTGGTCATGTTTACTTCGCTCTTTATTTCCACTGGCCCCGCTGCCGGAGGATGGACGATTTATCCTCCGTTGAGCGCTCTGCCCGAAGCAATCAAAGGCTCTGGTCTCGGAATGACTCTATGGCTCGTAGCCATGGCGTTGTTTATTGTAAGCTCTTTGTTGGGAGGTATAAACTACATCGCTACCATTATAAACATGCGTACGAAGGGTATGTCATTTACCAAAATGCCATTGACCATCTGGGCGATTTTCTTTACGGCAATTATCGGTGTGCTTTCTTTCCCTGTATTATTTGCAGCAGCGCTGTTATTGATTTTCGACCGTAGTTTTGGAACAAGCTTTTATCTTTCCGATATCTACATTGGTGGTGAAGCGCTGGCGCATGATGGGGGAAGTCCTATTCTGTTTCAGCATTTATTCTGGTTCTTAGGTCATCCCGAAGTTTATATTGTGCTTCTTCCCGCCTTAGGCCTTACTTCTGAAATTATTGCGACGAATTCTCGCAAACCGATTTTTGGATACAAGGCGATGATTGGGTCAATGCTCTTCATTGCCATCTTATCCTTTGTTGTTTGGGCGCATCACATGTTCATGACCGGGATGAACCCGTTCTTGGGTTCCATCTTCATGTTGTTAACATTGATCATCGCTGTACCTTCTGCGGTTAAAATCTTTAATTACGTGACGACACTCTGGAAAGGTAACATACGGTTTACACCGGGTATGTTATTCGCGATCGGTATGGTGTCTTTCTTTTTATCTGGTGGTATAACAGGAATATTTGTTGGAAATGCAGCAATCGATATTCAGCTTCACGATACCTATTTTATAGTAGCTCACTTTCACTTGGTGATGGGTAGCGCTTCTTTCTTTGGTATGTTGGCAGGGGTCTATCATTGGTTCCCGAAAATGTTTGGAAGGATGATGAACAGCACCCTTGGTTCAATTCATTTCTGGTTATCCTTTGTTGGTGTATATCTGGTGTTTTTCCCTATGCACTATATCGGTATTGCCGGATTCCCAAGAAGATATTATTCGTGGACTAACTTCGAAACGTTCAGTGGCTTTACAGATTTAAATATGTTAGTGAGTGTGGCTGCCATCATTACGCTGGCTGCCCAGTTTATCTTCTTGTTTAATTTCTTCTATAGCATGTTCCGTGGCAGGTTAGCTCCTGCTAATCCCTGGAATTCGACTACGCTTGAATGGACTACACCGCGCAATCCAGGTCATGGTAACTGGGTTGGAGAAATTCCTTCCGTTTATCGCTGGCCCTACGACTATAGTAAACCCGGTTCCAAAGAAGATTATATTCCTCAGCATATTCCATTTTCAGAAACTCCTGAATCGAATTTGCCCGGTGAAAACGAGCTGGTCAAACTCGAGTCTTCGAACGGCGGGGCTATTGTCGTAGAAGGCAAAAAACATTAGCCGTAACAAACTTCAAGATTGAGGTTCAAAGTCTGAACACAATTCAGCTTTGGACCTTATTACTTTTCTTCGGCCCTAAACAGCATATCAACATAATATGCGTTCATTTCGCAGGCTTACGGTATCAACATTAATTTCAGTTTATATTTTAATACTGGTAGGTGGCGTTGTTCGGAGTACTGGGTCGGGAATGGGATGTCCCGATTGGCCTAAATGTTTTGGACGATGGATTCCACCGAGATCTATTTTGGATTTGCCTCCGGATTACAAGGAAGTGTACGCCGCGTATAGAGAAAAGAAAAACATTCGTTTCGCGAAATATCTGAGCACCTTGGGAATGAAGGAAACGGGGGATCGTATATTAAACGATCCACGCGTGCTTGAGGAAAATGATTTCAATCTTACGAAAACATGGATTGAATATTTGAATCGTTTGATCGGGGTAATTATTGGATTTCTAATTTTCGCTGTCTTTATTAATTCCCTTCGGTTCCGGAAAACGGAAACAAAAATAACAGTGATTGCCTGCCTTACATTCCTTTTGGTAGGATTTCAGGGATGGCTTGGTTCCTTCGTGGTTTCTACGAATTTAACACCCTGGACTATCACCATTCATATGTTTCTCGCCCTCCTGATTGTTGCTTTGCTCATATACCTTGTTCATCAAAGCAGTTATGAAAAAGAGATCCATTCCTCGCTGGGTTTTTGGTGGTTATCGGCCTGCATGGGAGTGCTCCTGGTTCAAATTTTATTAGGCACACAGGTGCGGGAAGCAATTGATCGGGTAGCTTCTTCGTTCGCCAGAGAGGTTTGGATTTCCAACATCGGAGGAGAATTTATCATCCACCGTTCTTTTTCCTGGATCGTACTCATTCTTCATGTGGGATTAATCGTGAGATTGTATAAAACTGAGGGATCAAAAGCTTTCGCACTTACCCTAATCCTGTTAATTTTGGGGACAATTTCATCCGGTATGGGCATGGCCTATTTTAACGTTCCGTCCTTCCTACAACCCGTTCATCTGGTGCTAGCTACCTGCACGTTCGGTATGCAATTCGCGATTTTATTAAAGCTCAATAGAAAAGAAGAAGAACCTGTATTATCAAGATGATAGTAGCCCGCATAGACGATTTGGTTGGACTTGATTTTGTCATGGCAAAAGTGAAAGCCTATTGCGAATTGTTAAAATTCAGATTGTCTTTCCTGGTATCTTTCTCATGTGGCTTTGGTTATGTGCTGGCATCTTCTCAAGTTAATTGGATTACCCTATTCATGCTTTTTCTGGGAGGATTTTTATTATCCGGTGCCTCCGTAATCATAAATCAGATTATTGAAAAAGACCTGGATAGACTCATGAAAAGAACAATGAACCGGCCGTTGCCTACCTTCCGCGTTTCTGTTAACGAAGCGAGTGCTGTAGCGTGTGTATGTCTTTTCGCCGGCGTTACAATTTTAATTCTGTACACCAACGTATTGACTACCTTGTTATCAGTTGTATCCATGATTCTTTATGGATTCGTATACACGCCTCTTAAACGGGTAGGTCCTATTGCTGTTTTTGTCGGCGCCATCCCAGGAGCACTTCCACCCTTATTGGGCTGGGTGGCCGCAACGGGCGGAATATCGCACGAAGCTTTAATTATTTTTGGGATACAGTTCATATGGCAATTTCCGCACTTCTGGGCCATCGCCTGGGTATCGGATGATGATTATAAAAAAGCAGGATTCAAACTCCTTCCTTCCGATGGTCAGAAAGATTTAAATACGGCTATCCAGATCATGATCTATACGATGTTTCTGATTCCGTTGGGATTACTACCGGCAACATTTGGCATTACAGGTTTAAACTCTGCCATTGTAGTAACTGTTTGTGGTGTGCTCTTCTTTGCACAAACATTTTCGCTCATGCGGTCGGGTGATCGTAAGTCGGCATTGAAAATTATGTTTGGATCGTTTTTGTATTTACCGATTGTACAGATTGCATATTTATTAGATAAGGTTTAATAGGAGTGAGGGGATAAAGAGAAGATTATGGCACCGGATTTAAGAATTGTAGAAGAGGCTAAGAAGCCATTATCCATGCATCCAAAAAAGTTTGCATTGTGGATATTCCTTGTAACGGTGATCATGATATTTGCCGCATTGACCAGCGCGTACATCGTACGTCAGGCGGATGGAAACTGGATGCTTTTTGAGCTTCCAGATTTATTCTTAGTAACAACAGGCATCATTCTGGTCAGCAGCGCCACGATGCATTGGGCGTATCTATCCGTTAAAAAAGACAACCTGGAAGCTGCTAAACTAGCCCTTGCACTCACTACAATCCTGGGTATTAGCTTTTTGGTTGGACAATATCTTGCTTGGGGCGAACTGGTAAAAAATAGCGTTTACCTTGTCGGAAATCCGTCAGGATCATTTGTTTATATAATTTCCGGATTGCACGGAGTTCACATTGTAGGAGGTATTATTTTTTTGCTAATTGTATTCGCATTAATATTTAAATCGAAGGTCCATTCTAAAAACCTTTTGCGTATGGAAATGTGCGCAACCTATTGGCATTTTTTGGGTGGACTTTGGTTATATTTGTTCGTCTTTTTACTCTTAAACCGATAAATTTTTACGCATGTCAAGTAGTACGTCAGCAGTTGCTTCAGGTAAAAATGAAAGTGAATGGGATGGCGGAGCTTCCCCCATGGGTGTCAGTTATGGCAAACTCATGATGTGGTTCTTCTTATTATCCGATGCCTTTACATTTTCTGCACTTCTCGTTACCTATGGTTTGGTACGTTCCTCGCACGATGCTTATACAGAAGCGGTTGCCGATTTTAAATTTTCACCTGAATACTGGCCTATACCGGAAAGAGTATTTGAAGCGGTTCCTTTTTTACACGGTATGGAGCTGCCGCTGGTCTTTGTAGGTATAATGACCTTTATCCTTATCATGAGTAGCGTTACGATGGTGCTGGCTGTGGAAGCTGGTCATCGGATGGATCGTAAAGCTGTTGAAAAATGGATGCTATGGACGTTGTTAGGGGGTATTGCTTTCCTATCATGTCAGGCTTGGGAGTGGGCACATTTTATTCATGGCGCCGAGGCTGGCGATGCAGTAAAAGAAGGTACCACTTTCTTTGGAGCGAATTTGGTTCAAAACCAATATGGTCCTCCTGACTTTGCAGCGTTTTTCTTTTTCATAACAGGCTTTCATGGATTCCACGTGTTCAGTGGCGTATGTCTTAATTTCTTGATTTATTTCAACACGGTAACGGGTGTTTACCAGCGAAGAGGTCACTACGAGATGGTGGAAAAGGTAGGATTGTACTGGCACTTTGTAGACCTGGTTTGGGTATTTGTGTTCACGTTCTTTTACCTCGTTTAATTTTTAATTGAAGTTCATAACAGTAAATAATTAAGAGATGGATCACACGGATGAAAATGTACATGTAAATGTTCTTCCACCAAATAAGGAAAAGATAAAAAAACTATGGACTGTTGCCGGCATACTAGGCCTTGTAACAGCGGTCGAATTTGTGATCGCTTTCACGATGTCTACCAGTCCACTAAAGACATTTATATTTGTTGCCTTAACCATTGTAAAAGCAGGATACATTGTCTTGGAATTTATGCACCTGCGATACGAAGTAAAAGTATTGTTCTGGTCTATCTTAATACCTATGATATTCGTAGTATGGATGCTGGTAGCTTTTATCTATGAAGGAATGGCCATTTCGGATGTTAGATAAAATTAGATGATAATATACAGTAAGGCTTAGGTAACGACTTGAGCCTTTTTTTTTGGATTTTAAGCAGTAAAGTTTTGCAGTAGTTACGTATGAAACAAAAAGGTATTCTTCTTTTTCTTGCTTTACTTTTACCGGTATGCATTTTCTTGTTTTTAAAATTTTTTGGAAAGAACGAATTTTCAGTTCCACCGTTGTATGCAGATGTTTATCCGGAAAATATAGACGGGTGTGAAAATAAGGTCACGCTACCATATACAATTCCGGATAGTATAAAACGCAGCTTTAATGTTCAACGCGATAGTTTGTCACTCATTTACTTTGGTGATTTGCACGAAAATTCAATGGTGCAGTTGAAACGTGTGAACAACGATTTTAGAGACGCCGTCAGATTGCATATACTTTCGCCTTCGGAAAAATCACTGAAGCTAAAAACGTGTGTTTTCTTTTTAAAAGATTCGTTGGATCTGGTTCTAATAGATCCTGCCGGAGTAATAAGGGGGCAGTATAAATCAGACGATCGGGAAGAGGTCGATAGATTGTTGACAGAATTAACGATACTCTTGAAAAGATACTAGTGCTACTTTGTTAAGTTCATTTAAGTTGAAGTAGGAGGCTTTAAAATCAAATGAAATTTTTTTAACAGATCTATCACAGAGTCAATAACGAAGAGATCTATCGTCCCGTTGTATTATGCATATTAGTTTCATTCAGTACTGCTTTTTTTCTTCCAGCTTCTGGA
>CAZAHL010000307.1:0-8716 GCA_964484845.1 uncultured Chryseolinea sp.
TTATGGAGTGGGCTAAAACAGTGCCTTACACCATGCGCAACCCTCTCTATCATTGGACACACCTTGAGCTCAAAAATTATTTTGGCATTCGTAAAGTGCTGGATGAGACAACGGCTAAAGAAATTTACGATGAATGTTCATCCGCACTTCAACAGGATGAATACAGTGTACAATCGTTGCTTCATAAAATGAACGTGGAAGTGGTTTGTACTACGGACGATCCAATCGATAGCTTAAACTATCACCAGCAATTGAGTAAGCAGAATTCGGGTATCAGGATGTTTCCTACGTTCCGTCCCGACAAAGCTTTTGCCGTTGAAGATCCCCGCTCCTACAATGAATATATCGATAAACTAAGCACCGCCGCGAATGTATCTATTCAAACTCTGGAAGATCTTTTTACGGCTCTAAAAAAGAGAATTGACTTTTTCGATTCCCTTGGGTGCCGCGCCTCAGATCATGGACTGGAAATGATGTACTTTGACGAAGCAGCAACATCGAAAGGTCCCGCTTTATTTAAAAAAATACGGGCTGGCTCAACATTGGATATGGATGAACGCGTCCAGTTTAAATCCGCCGTGCTAGCGGAACTTTGCAAATTTTATCATGAAAAAGGCTGGATCCAACAATTTCATTTAGGCGCCTTACGTGGCAATAACTCCCGTTTGCTGCGCGAGTTAGGTCCTGACACTGGCTTTGACTCCATTGGCGACTACCCGCAAGCCCAAAGTATGTCACGGTTTTTCAATCAGTTGGACGATACCAATCAATTGACTAAGACAATTATCTATAACATTAATCCGGCGGACAATGAAGTGTTTGCTACCATGCTCGGAAATTTCAGTGTAGGGACTCCGGGCAAAATGCAATGGGGTTCCGGATGGTGGTTCCTGGATCAGAAGGATGGTATGGAACGGCAAATGAACACATTGTCTAACATGGGATTGTTATCTCGTTTTGTTGGTATGGTGACGGATTCACGAAGCTTTATGTCGTACCCGCGTCATGAATATTTCCGAAGGATATTATGCAATTTGCTAGGTCGCGATATTGAGCGTGGTGAACTACCGGAAGATTTTGATCGTATTGGAAAACTCGTGCAGGATGTTTGTTACAACAATGCGAAGCAATATTTTAAATTGTAATCAGGTCGAAAATCCTTTGACCGATGGCGTTATGGTTGTGGCAAAAACTTTTGCCGGGCCTGTAATCCATGGGCGTTGGTCATCGGGAGAAATACCTCGATAAGAATGCTGAAGTGTGCCCCTCTGTGAAATTTTTTATAGATGGTAGCAAGGGATTCTGAATTATCGCGAAAAGTACTGATCAGCTTGCGTTGGTGCCTGGGTATGTAGCCAAGCAATTTTCCACTTTGTGTATAAGCGCCTATTGCATTACCGCTGTATTCCTTTGAAGGATCCAGTTTAATTGTAATCACCTCTCCACACGCAACCTGACTATAAACATCTCGCCTGTATTTAACTGCACTGAGTTCGATTCTTATTTTCCGGTAATAAGATCGTATTCCTACATACCGTCTTTCAGGTTTTTGCAGAATCAATAAAATAATACTGACAACGCCAAGGAATGCTATCGATAACCACATCTGTTCAACCATAACCAGTTGCGTATAATGGTTACGTTTGTATCCCAATCTAAACATTTTATTGTTATTAGAAAAATGGTGGTATGGTTAATTCATGGGATTATGATGAAAGAAGTGGCCACGGACTAAACATTTCTTCGCCTACTTTCTGACAAAGTTTTTTTTGTAACGAGCGCTCTATGGCATGAACCGTCATGCACGTTCTGGCAGATGCGGTCATCACATTATATAAAACAAAATATCTCGATCAATAGGCTATGGATGACAAATAACGACTTTCGAGGTAAGAAAGACGTTAAATAGGGATAGTGACTAATGATGGAAGCTCGCTTGCGAAACTCCGGTCAATCCGGCTTCCATCGAAAATCGTAATCTAAAATTTATCAAGTAAATGCCATGAAAACTGAACCCGAGTTTCAAAAGAAACTAATCACCTCCTTAAACGAAATTGCAACGGAGAAAACAATCTCGAAAGGTGAATTTCTAATAAAAGAAGGTGAAATCGAGCGAAATCTTTACAGGGTTGAACGAGGTGCCGTCCGCGTATTTTATTTGTCGGAATTTGAAGAGCATACCATTCGCCTAGGCTACGAGGGCTCTTTTATCACCTCCTTGTCGTCTTTTATAAAAGGAACCCCTTCCGAGTTTTATATCGATGCTATCCGTAAAACCACCCTAAAAGTCATTCCTAAAGAAAACCTGTTGAAACTCGTAAATGTGAATATGGAAAGCGTGAAGCAATACATTCAATTACTGGAGGATTTGATCACACAACAAATTGAACGAGAAGTGGATCTCCTTATCACCTCACCGATTGAACGACTGAACCGGGTATTAAGCCGAAGTCCGAATTTGTTCCAGCAAATTCCTTTAAAATATATTGCATCGTATCTACGAATGAAGCCAGAAACGCTAAGCCGGATTCGAAATTCTTGACTTCAATCAAGTTGCGGGTGATTTCAGTTAGTCATCTTTGATCAAAATTAAGACGCATGCAAACAGATTCAAATACGCTCATTGAAGAACTTCTGGTCGTAACAGAACAGGCTAGTTCCACGGCAAAAAAGTTTAAAGCGCTAACTCCCCTTCAATTGAATTTCAAAAAAAATGCGAATGAATGGAGCATATTACAATGCATTGAACATCTGAATCTGTACGGAGAATTTTATTTACCTGAGATCGAAAAACAAATCATAGCGAATAAAGGGCATGCTACATCAATCCAATTTAGAAGTGGAATTGTTGGCAACTATTTTGCAAACCTGATGAAGGTAAAAGACGGAAAGGTAAAAAAAATGAAATCGCCCAAAGATAAAAACCCATCAAATTCAGAACTAACCATTACCACCATCGAACGATTTCTGAAACAACAGAAACTCCTGAAATCGTTGTTAGTCCAAGCAAAATCGGTAGACCTCACGCACACAAAAGTTTCTATTTCTTTAACAAAGTTCATCCGCCTCAGACTCGGCGACACGTTCCGCTTTTTTATCTACCATATCGAAAGGCATATTGGTCAAGCAGAAAGGATAAAAGTCAATCTGGGTTCTCAGGTGGCTCGGCCTGTCGACTAAGAATTACTATTTCAAAATACCATGAATTAATTTAGGCCCTTGTATATTAGGGCTCTAATATTCAATGGTAAAGAATTATTTAAAGATAGCCTTGCGCTTCATGTTGCGGCAAAAAGGCTTTTCCATTATCAACATTGCAGGGCTAACCATTGGTATTACCTGCAGCTTGCTCATCATCCTATACATATTTGACGAACTCAGCTACGACAAGTTCCATCCCGATGCAGAGCGTACTTACCGGATTGGATTTAACGGCGTGCTGGAAGGAAAAAAATTCAATTCTGCGCAGACCGGTACCTTGGTGGCCGAAGGTCTTCAGAAAGAAATAGTCGAAATCGAAAGCACCCTGCGGATGGCAAGCTGGGAGACCTTTCCCGTACGGTACGAAGGCAAAGCCTTTACGGAATCGAAACTGTTGCTGGTCGATGAGAACTTTTTCGGATTTTTTAATTTTAAACTATTGGAAGGCAACCCAGACAGTGTATTGCATGGCGAAAGAAAGGTGGTTCTAACAGAGTCTTCGGCAAAGCGCTATTTCAATTATAAGGGAAAAGGCGACCGCGGTCCGATTGGAAAAGAATTAATCCTTGCACAAGGATATACGGCCACAGTAACCGGGATCGCTGAGGATCCTCCCTTAAATTCACATTTTCATTTTACCATACTTCTAACTTTACGTTCCTATACAGATACCAATCGGGGAGATTGGATGACCGGTGCGGTATACACGTATTTCAAAATCAAACCAGAAGCAAGTATTGAAAGTGTATCCTCAAAATTTAATACCATCATCGAAAAAAAAGTTAGTGAAGAGCATGAGCATATTGATCTTAGCAACTTTAAATCTGAGGGAAACGAGCTCACGTTTTTTGCCCAGCCGCTTCTAGACATTCACTTAAGATCACAGTTCAATGAAGGGCTGGAACCTAACATGGATATTCAATACCTGTATACATTCGGATGCATCGCGTTATTCATTGTGCTTTTAGCCTGTATAAATTTTATGAACCTGTCAACGGCACGATCTGCTAGCCGCGCGAAGGAAGTCGGAATCCGGAAAGCAGTAGGAGCTCCTTATAACCGGTTGATGGCGCAGTTTCTATTGGAATCGTATTTATATATCCTGCTTTCCGTAGTTCTTTCCCTCCTGCTCATTGTAGCGCTCTTGCCGGTGTTTAATTTCTTTGCTCATAAACAAATCAGCTTTTCAGTCCTAATACATCCCGTATTCCTTATAGGATCCTTCCTGTGTATTCTTGTTATCGGCCTTTTGGCTGGAAGTTACCCAGCCTTTTATCTGTCACATTTTAGTCCGGTTGAAGTATTGAAAGGCAGGCTGCGTGAACAACTCAGAAGCTATGGGATCCGCAACGGAATGGTCATTTTTCAATTTTTCATTTCTTCGGTGCTCATTATTTCCACGCTCGTTTTGTATCTGCAGATAAAATATATTCAGAGAGCAAATATCGGATTCGACAAAGGAAATATTGTCAACCTGCTGCATACCCGAAATTTGGGCAAACACGGAGCTGCGTTTAAAAAGGGACTAATCTCCAATCTGGAAATATCTTCCGCCAGCTATGTTAACAGACTTCCCCCCCACGTCGATTGGGAGTATGTATTTAAGCCCGAGGACTCCGGGAAGGAATATTTATTTATGGTATATGAAATGGATTATGATCACCTGGAAACCATGCGATACGAAATGGCTGACGGACGGTTTTTCTCTTCGTTGTATCCATCCGACTCAAACGCTATTATCTTGAATGAGACAGCCGCCAGAAAACTAGGACTTGACGGCTACAATGGGAAGAAGCTTATTACGAATTACGATGTTCCTAAGCGAACCCGCCAAGTAATTGGTACGATCAAAGATTTTAATTTCCAATCGCTCAAGGAGCCGATACAACCGCTCGCTATCGTGCTCGGCCCTCAACCTAACTGGGAAATGGCAATTAGGTTGTCGGGCGGAAATACGGAAGAAAAAATAGCGATTATAAAATCGCACTGGAAAAAATTTACCGATGCCCCTTTTGAATACACCTTTCTGGATAAAAATTTTGAAGCCGAACATGCAAGGGAAAAAAGAATTGGCCTGATCTTTCTTTTGTTCACTTCCCTCGCCATTTTTATTGCATGCCTCGGCTTATTCGGACTGGCAACCTTTACCGCAGAACAGCGCACGAAAGAAATCGGAATTCGAAAAGTGTTAGGTGCCACCGTAACGGAAATTACCATCATGATCAATCAGGATTTTATGCGACTGGTGGGAATTGCGAACCTATTGGCGTGGCCCATCGCCTGGTGGCTTATGCATTCCTGGCTGGAAGAATTCGCGTTCCGTATATCCTTTCCGTGGTGGGTGTTTATCGTGGCAGGTTCTCTTACATTGGTGATTGCTTTTCTATCCATAAGTTTCCAGGCCGTCAGGGCCGCACGGGGCAATCCGGTTAAGTCTTTAAGGGATGAATAGTATCAAAAACACAAAAAATTAACGGCTACGTCAAGGACGCAGAATACGGACACAATGGACCTTCAGAATACATTTTTAACATTAGTCAACCAACACACGCCTGATGTTGTATTAGCAAATAATCTATGGGATGAAATAAAACGCAGTTACTCAAATAAAAAACGCCATTACCATAATCTCTTTCATCTCAATCATTTACTCGGACAACTTTTATCAGTTAGAGATTCTATCGCCAATTGGGATGCAGTTCTTTTTGCGTTGTATTACCATGATATAGTTTATGATCCATTAAAAAAGAATAACGAAGAGAAAAGCGCAGTAATGGCCGAGAAAAGACTTAGTACATTAAAAATTCCAAGGGAATCGATTGATTCGTGTACAAGACATATACAAGCCACCAGGGTTCACCAAAAGAGCGATGATTCTGATACCAACTTTTTTACCGATGCCGATCTCTCAATTTTAGGGAGCGAGTGGAATGCCTACGATGTCTATCGCCATCAGGTGAGAAGAGAATATTCAGCTTACCCCGATATACTTTATAAACCCGGACGGAGAAAAGTACTTCAGCATTTCCTGCAAATGGAAAGAATTTTTAAGACCAACACATTTTTTGATAAATACGAGAACAGAGCTAAATTTAATTTAGAAAAAGAGTTAAATCAGCTAGAGTAGTCCAAATTGCTCGTCTTCCTGCTTCGAAGAGTTTCCTAAAAACTGACACAAACGATTTAATGTAAAAGCGGAGTCTATGGAGGAATGTACCCCGAAGTTTATAGTGGTTTAATCAAAATCGCCTCTGCGAACCTCCATATATCTCGTCTATGGACCTGCGCTTAAAGCTCGGGTATTGCACATCCTGAGATTAGACAATTATTGATTGAAACATGCAAAGGTGAGGGCGTAGCAGGAATCACAGGCCAGGCTAAGGAAAGTTTGTCGACTTTCGGCCAAGTACAGAATATTTCGGAGCGGCCTCTGATAATAGCCGTTGAATGGCAATTCTTTTGCGGTCTCTTTAGGCCCTTGAGGGGTATAAATGACATTGTATTCTGTCATACCTTAATTGTAGTCATGAAATGAATTTTTTTTTACAATGCATCAAGACTTTTTTTCTAATCCTTGGAGTTACATTCTCAACCGTTTTCGACGTATCCAGCCAGACATCACCCACACTTCAGGAGACTGAAAAATTGCTGGAGGAGGCTATTAAGACGAAGGACAATCGCAAGATGTCTTTTTATTCCTATGAAGTCGCAAAATACTATGTTAACGAAAATCAATCCGAAAAAGCTGAAACGTATTTAGTCCAGTGTATCGGCTATGGTAAAAAAACCAGCGACGGTATGCTGATGTATTTAGCACACCACCAGTTGGCAATTATTCAGAGTGAAAAAAAAGAACCTACCAAAGCTGTTGATAACTTTCAAAAAGCGCTAAAGTTTGCGGAACAATTGAAGAGAACGGATTTTGTAATGGAAGGACTTCTCCAGGTGGCGATGAGTCAAGGTCAACTGGACAAGCACAAGAAAGCAATTGAATCCCTGGATAAAGCGTTGTCATTGGCATTGCAACAAGATGATATTTTATCGCAGCAAAAATGTTATGAGCTATTGATGGCATACCATGGTAAACTAGGGAACGTTTCGAAAGCCAAGGAATACAAAAGCGTATACAATAATATTATTCAACGCAAGCAGATCGAAGAACAAACCAAACAAATCGAAGCGCGAAGTATTCAGGACAAAGAGAAATTCAAACAGGAAATCGAAAAGGTAGATATCGAAAAAAATGCGGCAACCGTTCAACTGAAAAAGCAAACTCGAAGACTGAGGTATACGGAAGACTCTCTGCTTACGACGAAGTATTCGTTGGAAGAAACGGTCCACTCGCTGCAGGAAGCAAAAGAAACAAATGAGAAACGGCAACTCCAGATTGACTTGCTCAACAAAGACAAAGAACTGGCTCAACTACAACTAAAAGAGCAAGATGCGCAATTAAAAAATGAAGCTTTAATCCGTAATTCCACCATGGGCGGAATTACCCTGGCCTCGATCATGGCGATGGTACTGGTGGGAAGCTACCGAAAAAAAGTAAAAGCAAATAAAAAGATCAATGCTCAAAATAATAGCATAAAAAGCAGTATCAACTACGCAAAGCGGATACAGGAAGCCATGCTTCCAAAAACGGAGCTCCAAAAAAATCTTCTCCCTGATTCTTTTATTCTTTTAAAACCGCGCGACTCTGTAAGCGGTGATTTTTATTGGTTTACAGAAATAAAAAGTTGGTATAATCCGGATGTAGTTTTCACAGCCGCGGATTGTACAGGTCACGGTGTGCCTGGTGCATTTATGTCATTGATAGGAATTAATGCACTGAATGGCATCATCGGCAAAGGGATCGCAGAAGTCGACCAGATCCTCAACGCCCTCGATACGGAAATACGGACAGCCCTTCAACAGGAGACAACCGGAAACAACGATGGCATGGATGTAGCGTTGTGCATCTACCGGAAGGAAAAGAACACACTCGAATTTTCCGGGGCCAAAAGCCCGTTGGTGTACATTCAGGATAATAAACTCTTTCAGATCAAAGGCGATGTTCATTCCATCGGAGGAAGTCGGAGTAAAAAAGAATTCTTGTTTAAGAAACACCAGGTAACGATCGATAAGCCTACCATGGTCTACCTGTTTTCAGATGGATACCGTGATCAGTTCGGTGGGAAGGACAATACTAAATTCATGTCTAAGAAGTTTAATGAGCTTCTCCTGAAGATTCACCATCTCCCCTTGCAGGAACAAAAAGAAATTCTTGAAATAAAAATTGAAGAATGGAAGGGCGGTCGCCATCAGACAGATGATATTCTTGTAATGGGGATACGCTTGGATGCCGTGGCCATTTAACGGTTCCTAATCCGGTTGGGTCAATCTCGAACAAGGGGTATTGAGTACACCGAATCTGGCCTCACTCAAAGATCCCCTCTGAATTTACGTCGCGCGCTTCTATACAAGTCAGCGAAACCTCCACTCTTCCATAGAGCTCGTCATCCCGCGGTTTTCAATT
>CAZAHL010000308.1:0-8682 GCA_964484845.1 uncultured Chryseolinea sp.
ATCCCATGCTTGCCGATGTAAGTATTTCCTGTTACGTAAAATCCCAGGCTGCTTTGATGTGAGTTATGCTTGTTTGAGAATTTGCTGGCAAACACATCACCGGTATTGCGGCCATGTGCGGTAAGAGAGTGATATAGTAACTTTTTATTAAGTAAATCAATAACCCATAGTCGTTTTGAGTTTGCTGACCTTCTAAAATCTATTAAAGTAAGAATTCCTTTGTCGGAAAGCTGATGTAATTTTTCCAGTTGAAAATATCCTATTAACGCATGCTGAAACACATCATACTCAGGGGGATCTTCATTTGTAAAATCGATGGAGTAATATAACGAGGATATGTCTTTTTTCAGCTTTTCATCTGAAAAGGCATTCGCTTGCGAGATGATCAATATGAGTAATACACAATATGCTATAATGCATGGTTTCCGGGCGGTTTTAATCATATTTCCTGCACGACAGCAATTGGTGTCTGACGCATTACAGATGTTTAAATAAAAAAGTTCCCGTATAATGGGCTGTCATGAATCAATAATAGATCATTAATGGTCCGATGTGCCTTCTTAATAATTTGGTTTTAATTCGGCTACTTGATTTTTCAAAGCGTTAATGACTTTCGTAATTGCTTCTTCAAAAGTTTTGCTTTTCTTGGAGGCAAACAAATCATTGCCAGGAACAGTTAGTTTAATTTCGCAAGTCTTATTTTCTGGTATACCCTGCTTATCTATTTTTAGACATACAGAAGCTTCTAAAATCGTTTCATTTAGATGATGAAGATTCAGAAGTTTTTTGGTAACAAAATTTAACAATGTTTTAGTTGCCTTAAATCCTGGGGACTGAATCGTTATTTTCATAACACTGAATATTTTGGTCGAATTCACTTTTATATAGAGCGAAATCGTTTATAAATATAGATTCGTATCGAAGCTCTTCAACAGCTATTTTTGTCATTGTCCGATCAGTTTCCTTTTCCCATTCAAGAATTTCATGGAGTAAATCAGCAACCGTTTCGAGGTTTAATTCAATAGCAATGATCTCGGCAGTGTGATAACTGGCCATTTTATAATTGTTAATATTTTGGATGCATGTTAGAAGGGCCGTCTCACGAAGATGATCTGTTGAAGCGAAGCTTAAGGTTTCTTGTGTGTCAGTTAAAAGACTGTCTATGACTTCATTTTTTCTCCCAAAACGTTCCACAAGCAAATAACTAAAGATCCGTTTCAGTTTTGTTCTTTTGTCTGACGCGAGTTCCGCGTATTTTTTCACTTCTTGCCTAATAGCCGATGATTTAATTGTTTCATAGAAAACAGGAAGCGTGTGTTGCAGTTTTTTTTCTGCGTCATACATGGCCTCAAGTTGATACGCTAGTAGTTCTAGCAGGCTGGTTAGTTTTTTCATAATGCGAACAAGTTTATGAATGATTGTCTCCGATTTATGTCTTTAATGCCGTTGCTTGACGTCAATGATAAAGTCTTCGCGTTTCAATCCTGGAGCTGCCACTTCTAATACATATTCCTTAGGTGTTTCTTTAATATTCACGGTAGGAATATTTACGCCTAGGCGAGCAGGAAAAAGATCGGAATCTATGTCGAGGAACTCCCGATCCAACAATGTGTTTGGCCAGTCTGCTAATAGCTTAGACAAACCGACTGATGGTCTTAATGCTAAGTTCATAAGTTTTAAAATTTGACTAAAGTTTATAGATCAAAACTATTCTGAAATCGGGGAGAAGTCTATGTTGTTTGTTACTTTAAAAGATGATTTTTGACAGGTTGTTAGAACATTGTTCATTAAGAATCGACCCAATTAAAAAACCAGTCGGGAAGATCTGGAAAAAAATGAATACGCGTAGAGTTACTAAGCTTGTCACTTTTCTTTAAGCTGTAAATTTCTTCCAATGCTGTTTTCTTTACCTATCAAACCATATTAATTAGCTTTGAAAAGAACTAACCAATTAAGGTTAGGTTTCTTTCACTACTTCATTACCTGAATTACGCCATTCGGTCATTCCACCAGAATAGTTCTTCACATTTCTAAATCCGTGCCTGGCTAGTATCGAATAACCAATGGTTGCACGATCACCAGACTGACAGTGAATAACAACCTGTTGATCTCTATTTATTTTGTCAAGATTCTTTTCCAAGGTACCAATGAACAAATTGTCTGTTCCCTTGATGTGCCCTGACTTAAATTCAGACGCTCCTCGAAGATCAACGATTTGTGTATGATTAGTCTTGAGAATATTTTTGAATTCATCCAACGACACGATCTCACTTTCAGAAAGCGATTCACCTGCATTGACCCATTTCTGAACCCCTTCAACATACCCCATAATATTATCCATGCCGATACGCATAAGCTTTCTTGTAAGATCATCAAGCTCCGATTCTTGAGCGATAAGAATGAAGGGATCCTCGTAGGAGACAAACCAACCCATCCACGTTGCGAAAGCATTGTTCCCTTGAATGTTGATTGTGCCTGGTATGAAACCTTTTGCGAAGTCGGCTTTCAATCTTGTGTCGACCACTTTCACACCTTTTTTCAAAGCATCTTTTAATTGACCGATCGATATCTTATTAAGCTTTGGAACCTCGGTCAGTAGAGGCCGCTCTATCTTATTTAGCTTCTTCATCATTGCAAAGTACTTAGGCGGCTCAGGCTGATCTGCGAGCAAGTAGTTGGCAAAGCCCTTCTCATCACTTTCGTACTGAAATGCCCAGTTACGGATTTTCTCATAACCAACAGTTGAACTAGGCACAGCACCCAACTCTTTTCCACAGGCAGAACCCGCTCCGTGCCCTGGCCATACCTGGATGTAGTCTGGTAATTCGGAGAAGCGTTTGAGTGACTTAAACATTTGTTTCACCCCGGCATCCTGTGTACCAATCATACCCGCAGCCTTTTCGAGAAGGTCGGGCCTGCCAATGTCACCAACGAAAACAAAGTCACCCGTAAATATTATCACTGGTTTGTCTGACGCAGGAACGTCAGTAAGTAAAAAGCTAATACTTTCAGGTGTATGACCCGGTGTATGGATCACTTCGATCCTGAGGTTACCAACTTTGAATTCATCACCCTCTTTCAATCCTACGTGGGGGAATTGATATTGCCATTCCGGTCCACCTTCGTCCGAAAGGTATAGCTTCGCGCCAGTGAGGGCAGCGAGTTCTCTCGATCCCGACAGAAAGTCTGCGTGAATATGCGTTTCAGCAACGTGCGTGATCTGCATGTTGTTCTGCTTCGCGATTTCCAGGTAGGTGTCTACATCCCTTTTTGGATCAATCACCATTGCAATGCCATATTGCTGACATCCTATAAAATAGCTGGCTTGGGCCAGGCTTTTGTCATATACATGTTGAAAGAACATATCTCTAAGTTTTTAATTTTTATCAAAGTTCGCTAATGGAATAAACCCGTTCAGTGACTGTTGTTACACAACATCTATTTTTATTGGGGCCACGCGCTAATGCCTCCCTTTAAATTGTACACGTTAAATCCTTGCTTTGCCATAATACTGCATGCCTGATCGCTCCGGTTCCCGCTACGGCAAAACAGGAAATAGTTTTTGTTCTTATCAAGACCGCTTATTTTTTTCTGAAAATCCGGCGACATGATATCAATGTTCTTTGCGTTGTTGATAGAACCAGAAGCGAATTCTCCCGCCGTTCTCACATCGATAAGTACCGGCTGTTTTCTTTTGGTGTATTCTTCTTTGAATTCCTTACCGCCAAACGATTTATACACCTTGGTTTCTGATGAAAATAGATTGAACATACTGTTGCTGTTTTATTATTCCTTAATGGTCGATAAGGATTTTCCTTATCGTTTTGTCCTTACTAAGTTCAGTGACCTTATCACAAAGCCATTGAGTTTTCTGAAACCGAACTAATCATACAACCCCATAGAGTGGGCAACAATTCTGTGATAAAGATCACACAGTATAGAATGGCCGTTGAAGTAGTTGGCAAGGCGAATTGAGCATATCCATGACATTCTTTTAATAATTAATGTGGTAACCTATCCCTCAATAATCCATACACCCACGTTCCGCCAATGGCGCTGAGTAGCGTGACAATAACAACTAAAAAACCACTTCCTATTTGTGCGAATAGGGGTCCGGGACACGCACCTGTTAATGCCCATCCTAGTCCGAAGATCAAGGCACCGATAACATTGCCCCAATGAAATTTTTTTTCATGAAAAACCACTGTTTCGTTTTGAATTGTCTTGATTTTAAATTTCTTGATGAGCCATACGGATATCATCCCGACGATGACTGCTGTTCCGATGACTCCATACATATGGAATGAATGTAGTCTGAACATTTCCTGAATTCGGTACCATGAAATTATTTCCGCCTTGACGAAGACAATTCCAAAAAGCACACCGAGGACGAGATACTTGAGATTAGAGATGATCAAACTTTCCTTTACCAACTGATCATTTGGAGCTTCACATTCTACAGGATGTGATGGCTGAAATGATGAAATATTTAGCTTTTCTATTTTGTTTTCCATTTCTGTTTCCATTAAGCGACAAGAGACGTGATCCACGGAAACATAAGGTGCACCATGGCAAATCCACCCAGCATAAAACAGCAAGTAGCGATAAGTGATGGCCATTGCAATGTCGATAGCCCCATGATGGAATGGCCGGAGGTACAACCACCTGCATACCGCGTTCCGAAACCAACCATGAAGCCTCCGATAACAAAGAAGATTAAACCCTTCAGGGTAAAAAGATTTTCGAAATTGAATATTGACGAAGGCATCAGGTTATTATCTACCTGGATGTTTAATGCTTCGAGATCTTTCGTTGTTTCTGCTGCAACGACAATCGGGTCTAGGTTACTTAAGAATTGCGTGGCTACAATTCCACCAATTAGAATTCCCGCCACGAAAAACAGGTTCCATGCTTCTGTTTTCCAATCATATTTAAAGAATGAAATATTACTTGGAATACACGCAGCACAGATGTGCCGCAGTGAAGACGAAATCCCAAAGTGCTTGTTGCCAATTAATAACAATGCCGGAACGGTAAGACCAATTAGAACTCCCGCTATATACCACGGCCACGGTTGACGAATAATTTCTAACATAGCTTTTTAAAAAAAATAAAAGATTAGTTTTTTCACCTTACGACTTCACTTACAAAATCACACAGACTTATCATCCGCTTTCTCTTTCTGATTGTCTGAAAATGAATTGACCAGCAAGACACCAATTAGGCCACCGTAAATTGTGCTGTTAATAGGAGAGGAGGCGATGGCGCATGTGCTTGTGTTGCACCCTATGAAGTACCAATAGCTAAATCCTAACGTAGCTCCTGCAATAATTCCTATTATCCATTTAAAGTATTTCATGATAAGATTGTTTTTAAAATGATTAACCTGGAAAAAGTATTTCTTTACTTAAAATGTAAATGCCCATAACAAGTACAAACCAACCAAAAGCTGGCTTTAACTTTTCATTAGAAATGTGCTTTGAGATCACAGTCCCCACGCTAATTCCTACCGTGGCAAAAGCCGCGAACTTCAGCATAAATGGAATGTCAAGTTGAAGGCCTGAGCCCAGGTCGCCAGTAAATCCGATCAGTGATTTCAACCCGATGATCAGCAGCGATGTACCAACGGCTTTCTTCATGCATATGCCACCGAAGAGCACCAGCGCTGGTATGATCAGGAAACCACCACCTGCACCGACAAGTCCCGTGACTGCACCTACAAGTATCCCTTCTCCAAGGATGAGTGGAAAATTGTAGTTGATTTTTTGCTCACAATCAACGACCGCTCTTTGGCTTTTCCTGATCATAGAAACGGCAGCCAATATCATTAATAAGGAAAAGACTACAAGGACGAAAACACCTTTACTGATCGCTGCATCGCCAACAGAAAAAACTGGATCAGGAATCATCGGAACGACAAACTTCCGTACCGCATAAACAGAAACAATTGACGGTAAGCCAAAGATTAAAGCTGTTTTAATGTCAAGATTACCTTTCTTGAAGTGTGTATATGAACCGATTAGGCTTGTTAGACCGACAACGAAGAGAGAATAAGAAGTAGATAGTACAGGATTGACGCCAAACAAATATACCAGGATGGGAAGGGTGAGGATAGATCCACCACCGCCTATTAACCCGAGTGAAAGCCCCATGAGGACAGAAGCAACAAAGCCAACGATTTCCATAACAGCATTTCTAATTACATTACAAAATTAGCTTTGCAGTCACGGGCGATCAGTAACTATTGTCACATAGCTGCCAGAATCTTGATTTTATTTCGTCCGAGTGATATTTTTTTATCACGTTCCAGTTGCTTGAGCAAGCGTGAGACAACTTCCCTTGCAGTACCAAGTTCATCTGCTACCTGCTGGTGCGTCATATTCAATTCTTCAGTCTTGAGCAACTTGACTTTCGTCTTGAGCAGTTCCCAAAGTCTGACGTCTACCTTTTGGAATGCTATCGCATTTACAACCGAAAGTAATTCCTCGAAACGCCTGTTGTAAAGTTCAAAAATAAACTGAACCCATTGAGGATTTTCGCGTATGAGGTCAGTTGCCTTATGCACAGGGAGGAGCAACACTTCGGCCTCTTCTTCAACAACGGCTTTGATCTTACTTGTGCCATTGCATGTAGCACCGAGAAACGACATCACACAGCTTTCCCCCGGTTTGATATAGTACAGCAAAATCTCCCGACCTTCCTCGTCAAGTTTGAAGACCTTAATAGAGCCACTGAGAACTATTGGTACGGATTTGATATAATCGTTCTCATCTATAACTATAGTATCAGGCGCAAAGGTTTTGATTGTCCCTTCTTGCTTAAGCTTTTCCAGAAGTGTACTATTTATCGAGAACTCAGCTTGTTTAATGTCGGTTGTCATAGTTTTCCTAAATCAAAGTGAGAACAGCTTTTTGGCTTTCTTAATTCAAAATTATATTTGTTAGTCCGATATGCACAAGCAAATCGGGATGAAGTCCGACTGTATCCCCGATATCAGAAACTGATGCATAAAATTCAAATCCCTCTAAGCCTCGATGCGGCGTCAGCATCCAATAGAATTTCGCAGTTTGGGTGAAGCTGCACAATGGATGCAGGAATATCTGTTGTAACCGGTCCTAAGATTGCTTTTTCAACAATCTCAGCCTTATGCGAGCCTTTCACGATCAGTATTAATTTTCGTGTCTGCATAATATTTTTAATCCCCCGTGTGAGGCCTCCTAAAATAATGTTGTCGGGCACTTTTGTTTCCCTTCGAACGCGCGCTTCAAAATCCGGGTCCATCGGCGAAACCCAGGTTTCACTTTCAAAAGGTGTACCCGGCTGGTTAATGCCGATGTGGCCATTTGCTCCAAGACCAAGCAGCTGCAAATCTGCTCCACCGCGCTCGGCCAATCTCTTCTCAAACAATAAAGCCTCAGCTTCAAAATCATCTGATAGTGTGGGTGGCATAATAAAATTCTCCTCGGGTATTCCCAATGGTCCTGCAATCTGATTAAGTATCATGGTGTAACAACTGCCGGAATATTCGCGCGGTAAGTTGGTCAATTCATCAACATTGAAAAGCGTTATGCGAGAAACATCAAAAGGATATTGTGCATGGATGTGCGACACAATAGCGTGCATGTTAATGGTAGTTTGTCCAGTGGATAAACCTATAACTGAATCTGGTTTTTCCAGCATCTGCCCGATGATGCGCCACGCAGCAACTACATCAAACTCTCTTTCATTTTTCGCGATCGTAATTTTCATGATTGTGCCCGTTTATAATTTCTTTAATTCTTTTGTGAAAAAATTGTCTATTGCCTGTGCTGCATCCGCCTCATCTTCGCCTTCAATGATTACAGTGATTGTATCGCCTCCTTTTGCACCGATGGTGAGTATGTTGAGCATACTATTTAATCGAACGGAATTTTCCCCCTTCTTCAGGTTGACAACCGATTTATATTTCTTTGCGAGTCTGATTAACGTGGTGGCAGGACGGGCATGGATCCCTTCAGCAGCCGTGACAATATAATTTTTAGAAATCATTTCAGTAACTGTAAATAATCGATTATACTTTTTGAATTGTCCATAGACATAACCTTCTCGCAAACTTCTTTTGCTTTTACGTAACTGTTGTTAATGATCACATTTTTTATGGATGGAATAGAGGCTGCGCTCATGGAAAATTCTTTTAATCCCATTCCTAATAATAATAATGTCGCTTGCGGATCGGATGCCAGCTCACCACACATACCCACTTTGATTTTATGTTTATGCGCTTGTTCAATGACATAACCTACTAACCTTAGTACTGCCGGATTAAAAGGATCGTACAAGTTTTTTATTTTTTCATTTCCGCGATCAACTGCCATCGTGTACTGACATAAATCATTCGTACCAATGCTGAAGAAATCTACTTCCTTCGCCAATAGATCAGCTGTTACGGCAGCGGAGGGCACTTCAATCATAATTCCAATTTGAATATTTTTATCAAAGTCAACATTATTTTCCAGCAATTCCCTTTTTGTTTCTTCTAAAATCTCCTTTGCAAGCCGGAGTTCCTGAATATTACTTATCATGGGGAACATTATTTTGAAATTTCCGAAAACGGGCTGGTAAGCTTGCTTGAGCGCACAGGAAGAAAGTGCCTTAATTTACTTCGCGCTTTTTATTATGATGACCTGTCATTGCTGCAGATTA
>CAZAHL010000309.1:0-8682 GCA_964484845.1 uncultured Chryseolinea sp.
GTGGATAGATTAAAACAATAAACATAGCAACATGGAAATATGAGCTAGAAAGCAATTTTTTTTTAAAGTATAAAGGGTAAAATGAAGAGAAAATCATCGCTGTTCCGCGACACGAAAAAGATGTTTTAATGCTACAAAGCAATAAATTTCGAAAACATGACAAACTAGGACTAGTTTAAATATTATAGATAGGCATTGCGTTGTATATTCTGCAACAATATTTTTCTTATAGAATTAAACCTTAAAAATTCACGTCGGTAAGCGCCAATTCAAAGCGCCAAATCGGCCCCAGATTATAAATCACTTCAGTCCGTTGAATCGACGAAGCACCAAACATTGCTCTAACGGTTAAATATTTCTCTTTAACATTTCACCGCCTTCGTAAAATATCCCCACTACCGCTCGTTGCCAAAAAACAACCCGAAAGAAGTACCGTTCGAATGTTTTTAATTTCTTAATGCGATCCAGATAGATTGAACATCATTCAGAAAGCTTAAATTACTTTCAAAATGAGAAGTAATTTAATGAAAGCTGTAAAGCGTTTTTTTTCGACTATTTGTTTTTTGATTTTACTATTTGCGTGCACCCAACCACAATCAAGTCAAAAATATACGATCGGCTTTTCGCAATGTACCGGAGGTGACGCATGGCGAAGGCAAATGATCATCGATATGCGGGGTGAACTGGCTTTCCATCCGGACATATCGCTGGAGTATAAAGACGCGGAGAACAGCAGCGAAAGGCAGATCAAAGACGTTGAATACTTCATCGAAAAGAAGGTGGACCTTCTCATCGTTTCGCCAAATGAAGCTGACCCGATAACACCCGTAGTGGAGAAGGCTTTTCAAAATGGTATTCCCGTGATCATTGTTGATCGCAAGACCAGCTCCAGTATGTACAATGCCTACATTGGCGCGAACAATTATGAAATCGGAAAACTGGCCGGCACCTACATCGCTGAATTGCTTCGGGGTGATGGTTCCATTCTAGAGATATGGGGACTTCGTGGTTCCTCTCCTGCAATAGATCGTCACAGAGGGCTTTCTGAAGTTCTGTCGAAGTATCCGGAAATTAAAATCATGGGTGAGATTAATGGAAAATGGGAGCGTGACACTGCTAAAAGTCAGCTGCGAAAAGCGGTGCCATCACTACCTGAGTTTGATCTCGTTTTTGCACACAATGATATAATGGCCTATGGCGCATATACGGTTTTCAAAGAATTTAACCCTCAGAATAAAATCAAGTTTGTTGGGATCGATGCCCTGCCCGGCCCTGTGGCTGGGATCCAGTTTGTTGATGACAAAATCTTGACCGCTTCGTTTTTATATCCCACGGGTGGCGAGGAAGCTATTCGTATTGCCAATCAGATTTTGAACGATCAGCCCTATCAAAAGGAGAACATTCTTCACAGCACGGTGATCGATGAAAAAAATGTGCGCGTAATGAAACTGCAGTCCGATAAGATTCTTACTCAACAGAAAGATATCGTACGTCAACAGGAAAAGATCAACGATCAGATCAGAACATATTATAGTCAGCAGATCCTGATTTACATTCTGATGGCAAGCCTCATCGCAACGATTATCGTGGGCGCCATGGCTGCAATCTCCTGGCGTGAAAAGAATGAAATAAATAAAAGGCTTCAGACGAAAAGTAATGAAATCCTGGAGCAGCGAAACACAATTGCTGAGATGGCTGAAAAGGCTGAGATGGCAACACAGGAAAAATTAAAGTTCTTTACCAATATATCCCACGAGTTTAAAACGCCGCTAACGCTAATCATGGGACCTGTCGAGGAATTGCTGGGAAAAAGTGCAGACGTAAAATATAACACCAAGGAGAATCTAACCCTCATCCAGAAAAATGCAGTCCGATTGCTAAGGCTTGTTAATCAGCTGATGGATTTTAGAAAGATAGAAGATAAAAAAATGATGGTTCGTGTTTCCGAGCATGATCTCATTGAGTTTGTCAGAGATGTTATGACGGCCTTTGAAAAAATTGCGTTGAAGCGAAGGATCGATTTTCAACTCAGTACCGAGATCAACCAGATTTATGTGTGGTTCGATCCTGATATGTTGGATAAGGTAATTTTTAATCTTTTATCCAACGCGTTCAAATTCACCAACGACAAGGGAAGAATTCATATTGGTGTATCTATTGATGGCACAAACAAGAATGTGATCATGACAGTTGAAGACAATGGCATAGGCATGTCAGAGGAGCATATCAAACATGCATTCGATCGTTTTTACACGGGGGAGAATTACACGGGAACAGGGATCGGGTTGTCCTTATCAAAGGAACTTATTGACTTGCACCATGGTGAGCTTATTCTAAAAAGTGAAAAAGGTAAAGGCACCCGGTTTTTTATTTCACTCCCGTTGGGAAAGGTTCATTTCAATGAGCGGGAAATTGTTTCCTCGAAAATTGACTGGATCAGAAATTCCAATTTTGATATTCTCAACAACGAAAATCAGTTTATACCCATAACCACTAACGACACGGAAACAGGTAAACTCCAAAAGGATTATACCATTCTGCTCATAGATGACAACACGGAATTGCGGCAATTCTTAAAAAGCCGTTTAGATCCACTCTATAATATAGTAGAAGCTCACGATGGTGTAACGGGCGAACATCTTGCGTTCGAAGTTGTTCCCGATGTGATCATTTGCGATGTTATGCTTCCCGGAAAAGATGGCTTTAAGGTTTCGAAAACGTTAAAATCAGATCTGAAAACTTCTCATATCCCGATCATAATTTTAACAGCCAAGGGCTCCATTGAACAAAAAATTGCAGGCGTACAAACCGGGGCGGATGAATATATTACCAAACCATTTGTTTTTGAGTATTTGCATGAGCGCATTAAAGCGTTGATTAGAAATCGTGAGATATTGAAGGAACATTATAGTCACGATTTGAATATTGAAACGCATGGCCCAAGTCCCGGGGGCCTTGATAAGAAATTTATCAACGATTTTACCGCATTGATTGAAAAAAACATTTCCAATGCCGAATTCAATGTGAATGAAATAGGTGTGGAGCTAGGCATGTCGCGTGTGCAGGTCTACCGGAAAGTTAAAGCCCTGCTTGGATTCAGCGTGAACGACTACATTGTTAGCGTGCGATTAAAAAAGGCCAAACATCTCATTTTACGAACCGACAAAACTATTGCCGAGATAGCGGCAGAGGTAGGTTTCTCCTCATCTACTTACTTTTCTACCATCTTCAAAAGTAAGTTCAACGTCACTCCCAAAGAGTTCAAATCTTCTCAATCGTCATGATTTGAGACAAATTTTAACATTTGATACAATTTTGAAATCGGGAACGAAGAAAAGATCACTCAATCTACGCCGAAAACGGATGCGAAACGAAGATATCGCAATCGTTTACTGAGTTTTCTGCGACGCACCTATTTTTGATCTAATTCTTAAAAACATTGATACGTTGCTGGAATTGATTTTCTAATCCGGGAAATACTTTTGATCGCAAAACTTTCCGGATTGATGAACACAAAACGAATTTTTACCTGGTCTATCATTATCGCCTTTGGCGGATTCCTCTTTGGATTGGATACGGCTGTAATCTCTGGCGCAGAACAAAAAATACAAGCACTCTGGGGACTCGATGTTTTTGAACACGGGTTAACGGTGTCTATTGCATTGATCGGAACTGTGGCAGGCGCAATGCTTGGCGGAATTCCGTCCGACAAACTGGGTCGTAAGAAAACATTGTTCTGGATTGCCGTATTATTTCTGATATCCGCAGTAGGTTCAGCCCTTGCCATTGATTGGTACACCTTTTTATTTTTCAGATTTGTTGGCGGTCTTGGGGTAGGATGTTCTTCTGTCACTGCGCCGATGTACATCAGCGAATTGGCGCCAGCTTCTCACAGGGGCAGGCTAGTCGCCATGTTTCAATTCAATGTGGTGCTTGGAATTCTAATTGCCTTCCTCTCCAATTATTTGCTTCAGGATCTTGGAGAAAATTCATGGCGGTGGATGCTTGGCATTCAGGCATTCCCAGCAGCATTATTTCTAGTTCTCATTTTATTTCTTCCGGAAAGCCCGCGCTGGCTTGTCGTAAAAAAAGGGTTGGAAGAAGAGGCGCTGGAGATCCTTAAGCTTATCAATCCCCAAAATGCCAATAGTGAACTGCACGCAATACAGCTGTCACACAAGGTACAATCCAACGACACTACGGCGAACAACCTATTCTCAAAGAAATACAGTTTCCCAGTGATGTTAGCGATTGTGTTTGCTTTATTCAACCAGCTATCGGGCATCAATGCCATTATTTATTATGCTCCCAGGATTTTTCAAATGACTGGGTTAGGAACTGATTCGGCGTTGTTATCCACGGCTGGCCTAGGCTTAGTGAATTTCATATTTACACTGCTCGCTGTGAATTTTATTGACCGTTACGGAAGACGCACACTTATGCTGATCGGGTCCGTGGGAGTGATCATTACCCTGACCCTCGTCGCCAATTCTTTCTACACACAAAACTTTAATGGCTATGCGGTGCCCATTTACCTCTTCGTTTATATCGCCTTCTTTGCTTTTTCACAAGGAGCCGTGATCTGGGTCTTCATCTCAGAAATATTCCCCAATGAAGTAAGAGCAAAAGGACAAGCGCTGGGAAGCTTTACGCATTGGCTCATGGCAACGGTTATTGCCTTTACTTTCCCATTCATAACGGACAAGCTGGGTGGCGGTAATTCCTTTATGCTCTTCGCCATTATGATGGTGCTTCAACTAATTTTTGTCTGGAAAGTGATGCCTGAAACAAAAGGCAGGTCATTGGAGCAAATCGATACAGCCGAAATTAAACCCAAAAAAAATCCTGACTTAATTAAAACAACATAATCCCACATACTATGAGCCTTAAAATTTTACTTGTTTTCATTCTCAGTTTCTGCATACCACCCCTGGTCATGGCGCAGCAGACAGTTACCGGCCAGGTGAAAGACAAACAAACCAATGAACCTTTGCCTGGGGTAAACATTATTGTGAAAGGAACTACATCGGGTTCCAACACGGATAACCTCGGAAACTTTACTTTGACCGCTGCGTCTGATGCGGTGTTAGTCATTTCTTTTATTGGCTATAAACCTTTGGAGATCCCGGTTGCAGGACAAACCTCAATCAGTGTGATTTTGGAGGAAGATGCCACGACACTTTCAGAAATTGTAGTCACAGGTTATACCACCGCGCGCAAGGCAGATCTCACCGGCGCGATAGCTGTGGTGGAAACAAAAGATCTCAGCCATACAAGTTCGGGAAATCCCATGCAAGCATTGCAAGGTCGTGTTCCGGGATTGTATGTCGAAAAGACAGGTACCGTTTCGGGAGATAATAGCCGTATCCTTATTCGCGGAGCTAATACGCTGGGGAACAGCGATCCTCTTTATATCATTGATGGTGTTCCAACCAAAAGACCTCAGGTTTTTCAGAGTCTCAATGCTGGTTCAATTCAATCCATCCAATTGTTAAAGGACGCTTCCGCTTCTTCTATTTTTGGTGCGCGTGCGTCGAATGGCGTGATCATCGTCACCACAAAAAACGGTGGTGACACACAAGGAAAGATCAACATTGACTTTAATTCCAGCGTCTCCTCTCAATCCGAAAGACCGCAGCGCTATAAGATGCTCAATGCGGTGGACAGAGGAAGAGCGCTATGGCAGGCGTCTGTAAATGATCGTGTGGATCCAGCTTCAGGGTATGGTGAGATTTACAACTTTGACTGGAACGGCGACTTTAACAACCCGGTATTGAACAGTGTGTCTGTGAAACCGCTCGTAGGAGGAGATCCTAACGTGCCGGCTGGTGATACAGATTGGCAGGATGAAGTTTATAAGACCGGTATCGTGGTAAACAATGACCTGACTTTTTCAGGAGGTACTAAAAATTCATCGCTGTTGGTAAATCTGGGATACATCAACAATAACGGAATGCTGAAGTATACCAAATACAATCGTCTCACCGGACGGATCAACGCTATGACCAGCCAATTTAATGATAGGTTTAAATTTGGCGTCAATATGCAGTTGGTTTCCTCGAATGAAACCCTCGCTGCTGGTGACCTTGGTGGAGCGCCTACACCGGGATTGGCCATTACGCTAGCACCGACCATTCCTGTTTATGCCAATGATGGTGAATTTGCTGGTCCGTTAGGCTCTGGCTATTCTGACAGGAACAACCCGTTGCATATGCAGTACATCAACCGTTGGGACAAGACCAGCAGGACGTTGCTGTTTGGAAATGTCTTCGCTGAAATTGAGCCTGTGAAGAATCTTATTTTTAGAACATCGGTCGGGGCAGACAATGCTGGCTTTCAAAGTAAGAACATAGAACAATCCTACAAAGAAGGTTTTATCGCTCGTTCGTTGAACAGCCTTACGCTAAACACAAATAAATTTTTAAGTCTTACGTGGTCCAATACAGCGCGCTATAACTTTTCGCTGGGACATAGTTCATTTAAAGTGCTTGCGGGGATTGAAGCTATCCGCGATAATTTCGATGAGGTCATTGCATACAGGGAAAACTTCGCTGTTCAATCCGAAGACTTCTTTGTATTGAGTGCGGCATCCGGAAATGCAAATAGTTCAGGGCGTTCCTCCGGTAGCAGGCTATTGTCACAATTTGCAAAATTAGACTATGCATTTTCTGAGAAATTACTTGCATCGGTTACCCTGCGCAGAGATGGGTCATCACGTTTCGGTAAAGATAACCAGTACGGATTTTTCCCGGCGGCCTCTATAGGATGGAGGTTATCGGAGATGCCATTCCTTAAAAATGTAACGGCAGTTTCTGAATTGAAAATAAGAGCGGGTATAGGACGCGTTGGAAATCAGGAGATAGGTGATTTTGCCAGCCTTGGACTTTTTGAGCCGCGCTATGGAACACGTGCATCGCAAGTTCCGAACGGCCATCATTCATTTTTTGATCAGTTCTGGAATGTTGGGACAGCCTATGATCTCAACGGTGCCAATACCGGAAACCTTCCGTCAGGTTTTGTCTCGACACAAGCTCCTAATCCTTCACTCAAGTGGGAAACTACAGAAGAGCTTAATTTGGGTTTGGATTTTGAGTTATTTACCGGAAGCATTGTAGGATCTTTCGACTATTTCACCCGCGAGACCAGTGATATTCTCATCCAGCCTCCCGTTGCTTCCGTAGTAGGAGAGGGACAATTGAAATTTGTGAATGGTGCAACCAAGTCCAACAAAGGCTGGGAATTGTCACTCGGCTATGTGGGTCATCCAGAGGGAGACTTCAGATACAGCATTTCTACAAACTTTTTTCATTTCCGCGACAAGATAACGGTGTTGCCAGAAGAAGTGAGGTCGGCGTATGCTGGCAACGCGGTGACGAGCATCATCGGTCATTCGCAGTTCGATCTCTTCGGTTATCGCACGGCTGGAATTTTTCAGAACCAGGCTGAAGTTGAAGCGCATGCCAATCAGGTTGGCGCTGGTCCAGGCCGGATCAGATATGCTGACCTAAATCAAGATGGCGAGATCAATTCGTTGGATCAAGAGTTTTTTGGTACAACGCTTCCAAGCTTTAACTATGGTATTCGGGTTGATCTGGGATATAAGAACTTTGACCTGTCCTTTTTTGGTAATGGTATTGCAGGCAGGACAAGTTTTGATGCGTATACATTTTACAATGACTTTGTCCGAGGTCGCGAAAACGCGGGGCCTGGTGTATTCCAAGCCTGGACTGCTCAAAACCCAGGGTCATCCGTTCCTGCGCTGACATTGTCGGATAGCAATGGAGAGACCCGGTCTTCTGATTATTTCAATGTGAACACCTCGTACTTCAAATTGAGAAATATTCAGCTGGGCTATAGTCTTTCTGCATCGGCGATCTCAAAACTTCAATTCATTAAACGATTGAGGGTATATGCAATGGCAGAGAATGTCCTTCTGATCAAGAGCAAAGACTTTAAAGGTCCTGATCCCGAAAGGACAAGCGTGGACAATATTCCTGTTCCGCGGGTGCTGACATTGGGTATTAACCTCTCTTTATAAAATTCAAAAAACATGAACACAATGAAAAAAAATATATTTTATGGAGCGTTCGTAGCTACTGCGCTAATGTTTGGCTCATGCGATGACTTCCTGAATCAAGAACCTCAGGGTACACTGAGCACGGCGAATGTAACGACCGCAGCAAATGCAGACGCACTGGTAACAGCGGCTTACGCCTCCATTGGTAATGACGACATGGTCGGTCCGACAACAAGCATGTGGGTTTATGGAAGTGTTCGTTCGGATGATGCCCACAAAGGTGGTGGTGGAGTAGGTGATGTCCAGGATGTAAATTTCTATGAGCAGCATAATTTAACACAACCTCAGCAAGGTGACGGTTGGATGCATCCCTTTACCTGGGAGAATCTTTATAAAGCGATTTCGCGTGTAAACTTTGCATTGAAGACCGTCAATAATCTTTCTGAAAATGATTTCCCAATTAAAGAGACACGCCAGGCCGAACTGCGTTTCCTCCGTGGGCATTCGCATTTTCTGCTGAAAGTGTTGTTCAAGTATGTTCCTTACATCGATGAGACTATACCAAACGATGATATTGTACAAAACGAACAGAGCGAGGCCGGTATCAACAGGTTGTGGAATAAGATCGCGGAAGACTTTCAGTTTGCCGTGGATAATCTTCCGGA
>CAZAHL010000310.1:0-8672 GCA_964484845.1 uncultured Chryseolinea sp.
TAGTCGTCTGCATCTAGAAATGAAATGTAGTCTTCACTTGCTACTTGAATACCTAAATTTCTTGACGCCCCTGCTCCCCTGTTGGCTCCACCGTCGTGTCTGTATAATTTCATTCGATTGTCTCCCTTAACAAGTTTTTCACATAGCGTCAGGGAATTATCCGGCGAACCATCTTCCACTAAAATCACTTCAGCGACCTCAGGTTGTATTAAAACTGATGCAACACATTCTTCCAAAAACTTTTCGGCATTGTATACCGGAATTATAACTGAAACCTTGAACATCATTCAATATTAGATAAAATATCAAAAAAAATTCTTCGGATTTCTGATTGCATACCTTCAACTTGATATTGCTCTACTATAGTTTTTCTTGCATTGCGCCCCAACTTTAACCGAAGATCTTTATTAAGAATTAACTGCTCCATGGCTAAATACAGCTTATCGTTATCTTTTTCAGGAACCAGCCAGCCATTGTGTTTGTGTTTCACAACCATCGGAATTCCTGCATGCTCAGTTGATACAACCGCCTTCTCAAAACTCATCGCCTCCAATATTGCATTCGGCAGGCCTTCCATATCACCTTGGTAATCAGTTCTGCTATTCAGAACAAATATATCAGCTTCATTCATTAATTGCCGCACAATCGTTTGGGGTTGCGCACCGTAAAACACAACACTATCTGAGATACCAAGCTGGTTAACCAAATAGACGCATTGGTCTGATTCCTCACCTTGACCTAAAATATGAAGTTCAATGGCATCGTATCGTTTTCGTAATTTAGAAAATACCCGAATCAGGTCAGGCACTCCCTTTTTTGATGTTATACGGCCTGAATGAAGTATCTTAACGTTAATTGCATCTTTTTTATCGAATGGCATAAAGTTATTGACGTCTATTCCATAAGGTACGAGGTGGACCTTGTCAGACCACTTAGATAAATTAAGCGTCTCCTGCATGTGGGGACTACAAATAATGATTGCACTCGCATAATCAAACAATTCGGGCAATCTATGCTTATACTTGCTGTTGGACAACGAAGCTGAGGCATCTCTTCCATGAAATGAGACCACAAGCCTAATTCGATTTTTTTTTGCCAAGTCAAGCATTTGTATGCCATTCCAGCCGTAATGCGCATGAATTAAATCTATTTCCTCCTCCCTAAGTAAAGTGTTAATAAATGCAGTAGTTCGAATGCTAAATGGTTGGGACTTCCTAAAAATTACTCTAACCACTGAAGTGGCTAATCGATCTACCAAACTTGTGAAAAAAAAGATTTGATGCGCTTTGGAAAATATAAGAGGAAAATTGTCTGAATTGAGATACTTGAAGCAAAGCAATGTAATATGAAAGTTTTTTTCTAATCCCGATACCTGTCGATAAATAAAGGTCTCGCTGAGTTGGAATAAGGATCTATTAAAGACTAGAATTTTTTTCATTATTAGATCCGAGGTTGCCTAAACTTGTTGTTTACTTTTTTTAAAATTATGCTGATAAGCCTCTTACCTAAGGATGGATCGTAGGTCAAAATTCGTCTATATAAACGGTACCCTCGGATTGATAAAAGTCTTCGTAGACCTATCTGGCTATAAATTTTTTGTGCTGAATGATTATAAACCTTTTCCAAGGTTAAGGGGTTAATAGATACAGCTTTTTTTATAAAATCAACAATGGAATAAACCTCTTTAAAATAATCCGAACTCTTCTCAAATGACTTCCTGATTCTTGTGACATTTGGATGAATTCTCCAGTAATTAAGGCATAATGAAGTATAATGCACGTCTGAAGTTTGGAGAATTTGCGCCCAAACAAGCCAGTCTCCAGCATACTTATAACTGCTGAAACTATCAGGAATCTTTTCGAAAATATCTTTACGGAAAACAGCTGTACTTACGTTGGGTATAATATTTTTAACTATAAAAAAATTCGTTAGAGCTTCGCGACCTGGCAAGATAAAGTTGTCCTTCCAACGATCTGGGTCCAAGTCATTGGTCCACCGTAGGTTGTCAGAAACTACAGTCCCGCTATCATTTATAACATGAGATTGACAGAAGCTGACTCCCACCGAGGAGAAGCTCATCAAAGGATGAATCATTTCATGAAGAAAATTTGGGTCAGATACATCATCACTTTCAGCAACCCAAATTAAGCTGCCTCGTGCAAGTGAGGTTCCTTTTTTCCATTGTTTAAAGGGACTTCCACTATTTACATTATTATAAATTATATGCGAAATTTTTGGATTCGATCTATAACGTTCAATAATTTCTCTGCTATTATCTGTAGAACAGTCGTCAAAGATAATCACTTCAAACTGGCTGTATGTTTGATTTAACACTGATTCGATACGCTGAGTCAAATATTTTCCGTGATTATAATTTGGTATGATAACGCTGACTTGGACCATTCCTTAATTAATCCTTTTAATGAATTTTGAATAAAGATATTTAAAAAAAGACCGAATCGGATGGTGCACAAACCGTTGATAACTAAGGTGCCGCGAATATAATTCTAAGTAGCTTTGCCTTACAACGGCGCCATGCTTTGAAAAAATATAGTTAGCCTTATCCTGCAAGTTTTTGGCTTCAGTCGATTTAGTTATTAAAGAATTTTTTCTAACTCTATACTCATACAAAACCTCATTCAGATAGAAAAAATCCCATCCCTTAGATGCTAGATTAATCCAAAATTCCCAATCTTCATGACCGATAAGCAACCTATTTTCGTCCAAACCGCCAACCGATTCCCAAGCCCTTTTTCTTACAACTGAACACATGTCGATGTAATTTTGCCTTAGCAGTTTTCTCAAATCAAATTTAGTAGGTTTGAAAAGATCCCTGTTAATTTCTCCTATGAAACTGGGGTTTCCATAAACAACTCCCACCTTTGAATTTACCTTTAGGATTGCAAGGCATTTATCAATGTATTCTGATTTAATTTTATTATCACTATCTAAAAAAATCAAAAATTCTCCCTTCGAATGCCGAATAGCGGTATTCCTAGCAGCGGCCGGCCCTCGATTTTCTTGGTGAATAATTTTATATCCTTTATTCTCCATACTGTTCAATAAACGCAAGGTCAATAAATCTGTTGAGCCATCATTAACTACGATTATTTCTAATAAACTTTTATCTGGATGTTTTACGCTCTCAATTGCCTCTATGAGAAAATCCCCAGAATTGAAACATGGTATAATCACTGAGATTTCTGGCATTTTAATCATCGTATTGTTATCTCCTGAACTTCTTCTTTAATTTTTTAAGAACCGTGTTTATGCCAAGTATGAAATAGTAATACCCGAGATAAACGATACCCCTATGCTTCAATATCAATTTTCGTTTATTTGAAAAGTGCTGAAGGTATTCGGGATGTTTACTCCAGTTTTGACTTGCTCCAGTCAGGCTAAAATTTGCCAACGGTCTGCTAATATACTTCGGGCGATTCTTGTTCCTAAAAACCTTTAAATTAAAATCCCAATCTGCACAGATTTTGTATGCCTCATCATATAAACAGTCGTTAAAAAGACTTCGATGATAGATGATAGATTGATGGCATATGCAAACATGAAGTAACTTATAGTAATTATATTTATTATATCGTCGTACATAGTTGCCAGAGGTGAAAACGTCACCATAGACAAATCGCGTTTCAGGATACTTTGTAATCATCAAAGCAATTCTCCTAAGAGTGTCTTCCTCATACAAAGCATCGTCCGCGCCGAGAAACAACAACCAACTTCCCTGTGATTTTTTTATGCCTTTGTTCATTGCGTCATAAATTCCATTATCTTTTTCGCAATAAACTTGCAAGCGGGGGTCTTGAAATCTATTCAAGATCGTGACTGTATTATCTGTAGAGAGCCCATCGATCACTAAAATTTCGAAATCCTTATAGGTCTGGCACAAAATACTTTCTATAGCATTGCCAATTACATCTTCCGCATTAAATGAGGGAATTATGATAGAGAAAAAGGGCAATGGTCTCATCGCTTCCTTTTTAACTTTTGTTCACGCGGATCAAAGTATAGCGTATTTTTGACAAGAGTAAGAGGCCTAAATTTTTTCTTCAAAAATAAATAAGACTTTTCAAAATAGGTTGCCATCTTTTCGAGGATTCTTAGATAGGCAAGTTGTACTTTTTCTTTGCTTGTCAGAGGTAAAGCCTTTAAAATAGCAAATGTCTCTTCCAAATATTCTTTATAATGTTCTTGAGACGCCTGACCTGAGCGAGTTCGCCTAAAGGACCCTAGTATGGCATCTATATGAAAGATTTTTTCAAACTGAAAAAATCTTATCCAAAGTTCAAAGTCTCCGGCATATTTATAGTCAATAGATATATTTTGACCAGCCTTCATCCATAAACTCCTTCGCCAAAAAGTCGATTCTTGTTGGATGAACTTATGTGTGCGAGCATGTTCCCGATTGTAAAAAAAAAATTTATCAACTTCGAACCGATGGGAATCAGTAAACATCCTTCCGCTCTCGTCGATAACTGTGGGCGTTCCCTGTATCCAATGAATGTTTTCAAAATCCGAAAAAATTTGGGCTATCGTAAAAAGACACCCTGACTGATATTGGTCATCTGAATTTATCCACCCCATTATTTCCCCGGTAGCCATTGCAAATCCCTTGCGTAAGGCATGGTACATACCCTTGTCCTTTTCAGTTACCCAATAGGTAATTTTACTTTCGTACTTCTTTATGATATCCACCGATCCATCGTCACTTCCACCATCAATTATGATGTATTCAAGATTGGGGTACCCTTGATTAACAACAGAGAGGATAGTTAATTCAATATATTTTACATCATTGAAAGAAGGCGTAACAATTGAAATTTTAGGATAATTTAACATTACTGGTACCTATTGTCTTTGAAAAGCGTATGATCCTTTCTTATAAAAAATGCATCACATTGCCAGAAGGCCCCATCTTTGCGTCTATGCATTACGTCTACTATATCATACAGTCTAAACCCTTTGGTCTCCATGAATTGACACATCTCCCAAAAAACTAATGAATTATCCGCAATCTGAAACCCGTAACATTCAATTATAAAAAGAGATATTTTTTCGAGGATTTCAGTACATCCTTCGATAATCGGAACCTCGAATCCATGGGTATCTAGTTTTATGATGTAGGGGCCAGTTAACTCTCTTTGTTTAACCTCTATGTCGATACTGCTAACTTCTACTGTCCTGGTTACTTGATTTGTCTTCTTATCAGCCACTCCGCTCCCGTCAAGATCATCGGCAATATAAAATTGTATGGCCGATTTTTCCTTTCCCGCAGCTTTTGGTACAAAGTGGAATTTAGGATTCATAGCGGCAACTGCCGTCAATGAATTAAATCGTTCAAGTAATGGCTCAAACAAAACGAATGAACTGTTTTTCCAAATATCTTTCGCAGCTAGTGACCATAAACCTTCGGCGGCACCAACATCGACAATGGTATGGCCTTCAACTCCAATACTTTGGCAACGCGAAAGTCCTTCGATCATTGCCTGATTCCATTTGCGTACTGGTGTAGCCCCCTTTTTCTTTAACTCATATCCAAGATGAGAAAATATGTTCCTAATGATTCTTTTCAAATTATTTATGAATAGCAAATACTTCAAAAATTGTATCGGTGCAATTGACTAACCTGTTTTAAGTTACCTAGTTAAAAGTTGTTGTCTCATACATTTTAAACTTTAATCACTTCTAAAATTTATTTAATATCTCAACTACTTTTCTGATGTCATTCTCAGAATGGGAGAAAGAGATAGGCAAACTTAAGGTTGTTTTATGAATAAGTTCTGATATTGGATAAGATTCCCCCTCGAATAAATTTGCATAGCCTTTTTGAAAATGCGGAGGAACTGGGTAATGCACCTCAGTCTTAATTTCCCATTCTTCCAGATACTTTTTTACCGCATCTCTTTTAGCATGTCTAATGTTATATATATGAAAGATATCCGTAAAGTCTGGATGGCTGTGTGGTTTTATAAAATCGCTTTTTAAATTTTGTGAATAAATTTCAGCTAGCTTTCTTTTATGTTCATTAATATCATTAAGACTTTTCAACTTTATAGATAAGAATCCAGCCTGTATTTCATCCAGCCTTGAGTTGAACCCTATTTCATCATTATAATATTTAACAGATGACCCATAATTTCTTAATACTCGGATTTGTTTATCAAGGCTCTCATCATTCGTAGTCAAGGCACCGGCATCTCCCAGCGCACCGAGATTTTTGGTCGGATAAAAGCTGAACGCTCCAAAATTACCAAATGTACCAGCCTTTTTTCCCTTATACGCTGCTCCATGCGCCTGTGCACAGTCTTCAATAAGCTTCAAGTCATGCTTCTCGCAAATAAACTTTATCCTATCCATCGAACAAACCTTTCCGTAAAGGTGAACTGCTAAAATTGCTTTCGTCCTTTCGTTGATTTTCTCTTCGATTTTCTCTGGGTCAATATTGTACGAGTAGATGTCAGGTTCAATTAGTATCGGCTTATGACCGGCATTTACAATTGCCAAAATAGTTGCAATATAGGTATTGGACGGAACTAAGATTTCAGACTGTGCCGGGAAACCAAATGTTTTTAAAGCAAGGATCAAGGCATCCAATCCAGATGCTAACCCCACGCAAAAATTGCTGCCACAATAATTGGCAAACTCACTTTCAAACTTCTTTACATTGTTTCCTAGAATGAACCAACCTGACTTCAAAGTATCGGCAAACTTTGATTTATATTCTTCAAAAAAAGGCTCGTTCAATTTTCCGAGATCTTCGTAGTAAATCATGATGAATACTTTTCAAAAATATAATCCTTTTCATCGAAATATTCAGAGGCCAGCACCATCAGTATGGCATCTTTAGAGAAGTTATACATCTGATGCCAATCGGTTGGCTCTAGAATGATACATTTATCCGGAGAATCAAGAACAAAATCTTGCGTAGTGATATTATCGTCATTAAAAATTGTGCAACTACCCCGGATGCAAATAGCGGCTTGGATGGTTTTATGATGGCGATGCCCCCCTCTTATGGAACTGTCAACACCATAAATATAAAAGATACGTTTTATGTTAAATGGAATAGTTTTTTCAATTACCGTCAAATTACCGCGTGTATCAGTAAATGTCTTTAGACTTATTAGTTTCGCCATTTGTGTTCATGTGATTAAACCTTTAAAAATTTTTTTGATAGCCGGAAATACTTTTTAAGATTGATCTCAATAGTGTAAAACGAAAAAATATTATATAAAGTAGAGAAAGACCTCAATACTTCTTTGGGATGATTAAGCTTTGGCGCAGAGTTGATTCTTAAATGGTGATTGGATGCCGTAATTTTCAATTGGCTATCCAAATCAATAAGCTTATTAATGTACGGATGGTACACAATATTTTTTAGTGATTTGGTCATCTTGTTAAAATACAAATCAACACCATGTGAAAACCAATGGCTCCTAATTATTTTAAGATAATGAAAATGATAAAAAATCAACGGAGAATTATTAGAGTATATTGTTTCTCCAATTTTAGTAATCTTATGACTGTCTATATTCCATGGTGCCAAACCGGCTCCCTCATGATCCAACACCTTTAAGCCGGGAAACTTTTTCGCCCACTCATCAAGATATTTTTGATCAGCGAACTTGTTTCCTTCCAACTTATCATAACACCATTCGATACACTGATCGCGCCATGTCCGTAAACACTCAAGTCCTTGAATGTCATTTCTAAAAATCTGGAAACTTACATTATATAAACCATATTTTTCCTTTTCTTTCAATCCTTGGGGAAACCTGTGCGGTGTTATTAAGATAGATTTACCCTTAAATGAATCATAAATCGGCTTTGGATCATTAAAGAAAAAAACGTCCGCATCTAAAGTGGTTATAAAATCAACATCCGAAAAATTGCTAAGAATATAGAGCGGCAAAACTGGACTTAAGGTGAAATAATATTCAACCTTACCCCTATTGTTTTTTGCTGTCATTAACTTCTCGTCATTTTTTTCCAATTCAGACAATGGAATTGGATGTATACTTTTGTACTTAGCATTTACAAGATAATCAAAAGTCGTCTCATCAAGGCAAAGTACAAAAAGCTTGAAATCCGAGGACAAATGGCTGACCAAAGAGCTGTACAAAGCCAAACCTTTACTAAGATAGTTCGAATCGAAAAGTGTTGCGTAGAATAGCATGATCAGTGAAAGGACTTTTCTAATTGCAAAATAAGCTTTCTGATAATTTTTTTTAAAAAAGAATTTTTCACAGCTCTTGTATCAGCGAGTAAATTTTTCTTGTGGGGAGTTTTTAAATTTTTAACATATGTCAAAATATCTTCATAAACCTGATCCTGCTCTTGCTGATTCCCTTTTAAGGCTAGTTCAGTTGCGAAAGCAAACTGTTTTAAAATCAACGCAAAAACAGCACCCAAAAGAAATTCCCTTTTAGTAAAATCTAACGTCGATTTAAAATTATTTAGATAGGTAATTTCTGCCCAGCAGGAAGAATTAATGGTTTTGTCGCCAATATCTTTGATTTCTTCATTGGGCAGATATTTTCTTAAAAAAGAAGCATTAACCCTTTTGGTCCCCCGCGGTTGAAAGCTTGAAATCCAAAATGGATATTTGTCCATGTAGGCTAGTGTGTCCGCGATCTTATCTTCTCCAACATATGCATCAA
>CAZAHL010000311.1:0-8649 GCA_964484845.1 uncultured Chryseolinea sp.
TTACAATGGGCCTTATTTCCTTGTTCATAAACTCTCTAACCTGCAATTGAATGGCACGTTCTTCAGGATTCAGGAGTTGATGCAAGTCGTAAAAGTCACCATCGATTTCAGGAAACTCATGCTTTTTCTTCCCACCTTCCATAAACTTAATCAGTTTCTGAAGATCTTCTTCCTTCATGCTGCTTACCAGTCCAACCATTTTATTCAGATCAACCTTCTCCGCAAGTTTGCCCAGCTTCGCCAGATCCAGACTTTGCAAGATGCCTACAGTGGATTTTAATTTCTTGAGAAGAGACATGAGAAAAGATTTATGTTTGGGAATAGGCTGAATGGAAAACTTAATTCAAAAGTTTATCAAAAGTATTTGTTGCTACAAAGTGATAGTTCGGACGCGCTTTTTTATAGATCTCCATGGCCCGTTTTTTACCTGCATCCGTTTTTATAAGTTCATTATACAACGGACTTAAAAACTTACGTCTTCCGGTATTGATGAGAAAACTTTCAAGTCGGTTGTATGCCGGCGTGTAGTTATAATGAATCGCTTTTGTTAACCAGGCGGTTAATATTTCTGCGTTGCCCGATGCAGTAAAATTTCCAAATTCATCCAGTGCTTTCATTTCGGATTGGGAGAGTGAATCCGGAAGGTTTTTAAGAAAATGCAACCATTCATGGCTGGTCCATTCTTTTGTTTTTGACGAATCTAACTTTCCCGAAGTTCTCCAGGCCCGGATAAACTGACTAACTTTTTCAAATCGAGTTGATGTCGGCTGTGGGCAATCAGCGGGCAATCCTTCTGAAAAGATCCAGGCATTGAAGTGTGAATCGTCCAGTTGAATATTAAACTTATCTTGATAATACTTTTTAATGTAGCTTATAAAACCTTCTGTGTTCATTGCTTTAAAGGCATTCTCATTAAAATAATCTTTAACAAAAGTATCGAACTGGTCGCGTCCATGTTTCTCTTCGATCGAACGAAGAAAAAAGTATCCCTTGTTGTAGGCTATGTCTGTAACTCCTTCATCGGGGCTTCTTCCCTGTAGATTTAATTTAAGTTTTGTATCGCCATAGGTGTTTGCAGCTTTCATTTCTGCAACAGTCTGCTGTAGGCCTTGAAGATCGAGCAAAGCAAGCATCTCAGCGAAATCTTTGCCGTATAGCTTTTCCATGATACGGTGTTCAAAGTAAACTGTAAAGCCTTCGTTAAGCCAAAAGTCATTCCACGTTGCATTGGTAACCAAATTACCGGACCAGCTGTGGGCTAACTCATGAGCAATGAGAGCGGTCAGCGACCTGTCACCGGCTAATATGGTAGGCGTTGCAAAAGTAAGCCTGGGATTTTCCATCCCTCCGAAAGGGAAGCTGGGAGGTAATACAATAACATCATACTGGTCCCATCGATAATTCCCGTAAAGTTGTTCTGCGCCGTCAATCATTTTTTCAAGGTCTGCAAATTCCCAGGTAGCTGTATCGATTAACGAGGATTCGGCATAGACACCGCTGCGCTGACTGATTGCATTGAACTTGACATCGCCTACAGCAAGCGCCAACAAATAAGCGGGAATTGGTTGTTTCATCGTGAAACGATACGTGCCGGTTTCGTTTTTTTTCTGGGGATTCGAAGCGCTCATAAGGGCAAGTAAATCGGAGGGAACTGTTACTTCTGCGTCGTACGTAAATCTTATACTGGGCGAATCCTGGCACGGAACCCAGCTTCTGGCGAGGATCGCCTGTGATTGTGTAAACAGGAAGGGTTTTTCTTTTCCGGCAGTTTGTTGAGGGGAAAGCCACTGTAATGCTTCCGCTCCGGGAATTGTTTTATAAAAAATATTGACCGTTTTAGTGTTAGGCTTTAATGTAACCGTTAACGATTTGCCTAGCAAAGGATCCGTTTCACCTAATGTATAATCAGTCGACGCTGAATCATTCAGTGTAACTTTTTCAATACTTAATTCTTTTGTGTCGAAAATGATCGCAGTAACACCTTCAGCATATTCAATTCTCCACGAGGCAACAGCCTGTATTGTTTTTGTTGTAAAGTCGACTTTGGCTTTCCAGTTTAAATGAGTTACCTGTGCATCCGATGGTTTTGAAAACGAGTGAGGATCTTGTTCCATAATGATGAGTTCTTGTTTGGATTCAGGCTGACAACTGAAGATGAGCGATGCTAAAAATAGGGTAAAATACAAGGCTGATGATTTCATATGCTAAGCTAATTACGATCGATTACATTCATGCCTTTCGCGACTAAATTAATCTAACGAACAAATAGAAATTTTTAATTATACACTCTACCTTCGGATGGCAAAACAAACCCTTTTATGAAAAAATCAAAAAACCTTATGATGGCTGCACTGGTGCTTGCAGTTTTCGTGCTTCTATCTTTTAAAGTAACAGAAAGCCCTGTAAAAGCAAGTGACAAAGTATTGACAATGGTGTCCGATTGGGAACGGGCAAAAGCGTATACCCAAGAATATCTTAATGCTTCAACCGATGAGGTAATTAATTTCAAACCGACTGCTGAAATGCGGACTTTTGGACAGCAAATGCTGCACATTGCCGAGGCAAATTATGGGTTTGCTGCTGCTGCTGCTGGAAAGACAAGTCCGGTTGCTTTTGGATCCCTTGAAAAATCAGATAAGCACAAAACGAAAGATGCAGTTACTAAGGAAGTAATGGCCAGCTATGATTTTGTAATTGCGGCAGCAAAAGAAATGACGGAGCCAAAGATGGCTGAGATGATCAAGGTTTTTAAATTTGACCTGACGCGCGGCGCTGCATTCGAAAAAGTCTTTGAGCATCAGACGCATCATCGTGGACAGACCACCGTCTATTTACGCTTAAAGGGAATTACACCTCCGCAAGAAAAGTTATTTTAGTAAGAGCTCAAAAGCAATTGAACGTCGAATAACGAATTAATCTATTTTCGTTATTCGACGCTGATGTTCTTGGCTGTGGGTCGACGTTGCTTTAACACTCCTTCCTCGCCTCCAGGCTTTGATTCCATTCATAAACCTTGTCTGAAATCTCGCTTAACAAATTGGGTTTTTTTTCCAATGCATTCCCAATTACAATCATGTCTGCGCCGGCTTCCAGAGCGTTCAATGCCTTTTGACTGGTATTTATGCCCCCACCGATAATCAGTGGAACATTAACGGCTTTTCTGACGGTAGCAATCATTCTGACGCTAATTTCTTTTTCAGCTCCACTACCAGCATCGAGGTAGATAGATTGAAGTCCTAACATTTCACCAGCCATAGCGGTACACGCCGCTAATGAGTACTTATCATCCGGAATAGGAGTGGTATTGCTGATGTAAGCTACCGACGTGATTGGTCCCGAGTTAATAAGAATGTATCCCGTGGGTATGATTTCGAGCTTTGTATTCTTCAATATAGGTGCCGCCATCACATGTTGGCCAATAAGCAATTCGGGATTTCTTCCTGAGATCAGCGATAGAAAAAGTAACGCATCGGCTGAGGGCTCCACTTGCATGTAATTGCCAGGGAACAAAACCACCGGTATGGTAACATTGTCTTTAATTTGCTTAACGACTTGGCCGAGATTCGGTGTCGTAATTAAACTTCCTCCTACAAAAAAAAAGTCAATGCAATTTTCTGCTGCCAGGTTAGTCAGTTGAAGAAGTCGGGAAGGGTCTTCAACTTTATCGGGATCAACCAAAACGGCAATGGATTTTTTTCCCTCGCGATGCCGCTCTCGCAAGGTTTTAAGAACGCTCATCGGTAGTTTCTGCTTTCTTGTCAAAATGAGTTTTAACAAACTCGGATAGTTTGTCTTTTGCTAGGTCAAGTAAAAAAACCGTGGCTTGAGCAGCAAGCGCGGAACCAATCTGTGACACGATGCCGGGTGATGTATCTTCCGCAGAAGATGCTTCCATCCTATCATCACTTTCGCGTATAAACTTTTCTTTTTTTGTTTTAGATTTTCTCTTTGACTTGGCACCCTTAAATCGCCGGACCAAAAAATACGTTACGGCTAGTGTTCCACCAATGATTAAAGCATTTGTAATAATTTTTTCTGTATTCGCGGAGATCAGCTTTACCTCGTCTTCAAGTTCTTGCTTATGCTTAGCTGATTTTATAACCAATCGATTTTTGGCGTCATCTGATTCCATCAGTTCCATAACTATTCGTTCTTTTTCTTCATGATTTGTATTAATTGTTCCTGCACCTGCTCCATAATCGCATTTCTAAATGCGAAAAGCAGTAATCCAAGTACAAGGTAAAAACCAGCTACGATGGCAAAACCGCCAAACACTCCAATGGATTTAGCAAGTAAGTAGGCAACGGCAATGCTGATTAAGATTAAAAAAAACATAAACATAACCGCCATCAACATAAACACCGCCATCTTAGCTAATCCTTTTGCGAAGTCTTCCTTGACCTCCATTTTCATTAGCTCAAAACGGGCTTCGACGTAGCCCGTGATATTATCGATCAAGCTATCTAATTTCAAAAATTTAAGAATTGAATCTTTCAGCACAGCGAAAATCTTATAATGCAATATAGATAGAAGATTTCAATTTACAGGGAGATCATTTGGTTTCGAAACCGACCAATTTTTCGACAACTCTCGGCTCATATCCCGGTGTGACTATCTCATGGCGCAAGTAAATCTTATAGGGAGCACTTACATAGTATTTATGCACAACAGAGTCAATGTGATTCATGTACATGACGCGACAAACATAAACAGAATCAAATTTAAGGTTTGAAATCTGTAAGGACGGCAATATTGTTTCGATGCAAGACTGAAATTTTCCGCGATCATTTTCACCGTCCCAACAAAATCCAGGGCGATTAAATAAAAACATCTCGTCGCCAATAAACAACGTATTGTTTTTTACCGAAACAGGATATATAAGAGAGGGTACTTCATTTGCATTGCCCTCATATTTTGTCCATTCTCCGCTTTGACTCCTTACGTTGGTTCGCGCAACAATCCTGTATTGTGATGTAACGCTAGAAGAATCAGTTTGTTCATAGGTAAGATCTAATGTTTGAATCGAATCTTGATTTAAGTAGATCAGGGAGAATGGTAAAAAGAAAAAGGTGGTGAGTAGATAAACAAATCCAGCCAGGCGATATTTTAACGTAAGCTTCCCCATGCTATTGGCTAGCTTCAGGGGAAATTTTCGAAGTACAGGGATCGGAAAAAACAGAAGTACACCAATGAAGTTGAACATGAAATGAGCAATCGCAATGCTTATTGCGCTGGATGAATTTGAATTGAGTAAAGCTGCAATAAATGCAGTAATGGTCGTGCCGATGTTTGCACCCATTATAAAGGGAGCCGCCTGCTTCAGAGTAACAATTTTCTTAGCAACAATAGGAACAACAACCGAGGTGGTGATTGTACTCGATCGTATAGCAGCTGTCGTAAGCAGTCCCCATGAAAAAGACTTTAAAGGATTCTTAAAAAAGAAACGGCTAAATACTTCGGGAGATTTGGCCTTTAACAAATTGGAAAGCAATCTTCGAAAAATGAGGATAGAGGTAAAAAGAAGCACAAGGGCCAATATCGCCAACATGAAAGCACTTGGAATGATATCGATCAGGGAATCAATGATGGGACCAAATCCAAACCAAAAATGCCTTACTTGATTTTCCACAGGCTGGGGCGAAGGAGCAAAAAGTAAACTGGCCATCCACTCTGATATTTTTGAAAGAAATCCATAATAATATTCCAACGGAAAAAGTACAATGACCGTCAGAATGTTAAAAAAATCATGATAAGTACCTGCAGCTACAGCTCTTTGGAATTCCTTTTTCTTGTTAATAAAACCAAGTGAAACAATGGTACTAGTTATCGTTGTCCCTACATTGGCTCCCATAATAATGGGGATTGCACCTTGCAGTGTTATCGATCCGGAAGCCACTAATGCTACGATCAACGAAGTTGTTGTAGAACTGCTTTGAAGCATCGCGGTAATCAGTAACCCGATAAATAATCCGTTGAAAGGATTTGACGTGGCCAGCAAAATTGTTTCAGCAACATTTTTTCCAAGGTGTTGCAACGAAGACGTCATTAGATCAATCGCGAATAAAAAGAGAAAAAACGCTGCGAGAATATAAAAAGCAATACGGATATTACTCCATGTTCTTATGTTCGATTCGGTAGATTGCGAGGGTTCCAACTTTTTATCAGATGCTAAAATACTCCTAAAAAATTGGAGCACGGGCTTTTTTAACAATAACTTAATGTCCACTCTGCAGAATCATTTAGCTGCCAGATACTCCTTCCTTAAAAGAGAACAGATTTTGTAGCGTTCATCTTTTGTATCTTCATATAACGCTTCCAGCAGTTCGTAGATGTGTTTTATACCAATGCGTTGACTCCACTCAAAAGGTCCGTAAGGATAATTGGCTCCAAGTTTCATGGCAAGGTCTATGTCTTCTCGGGAAGCAGTACCATCCATGACAGAGTAATAAGCTTCATTGATGATCATGCAAATTATTCGGGGTGTAACAAGCCCCACCCGGTCATCCACGATTAAAAAATCGGTATTAAGTTCTTGGCAAATTCTTTTCAGCTCGGTTTCATCATCACCCTTCCAAAAACTAACTTCCATGATTTTCCGGTTCAGAAATGTAGGGAAGCCGTTGAATCCAAATAGAGTGCTGGCGACCATCGGGCTGTCAACCAGATGGATTAGTTCCGCCAAACTAATCTTGCAGGTGTTTAGAAAACCAATCACACGATGGTTTAAATAAATTTCAAACTGGTGGGGTTCTTCTTCAATGATGAAATCAAAAATTAAGTCATTGCTTTGCAAAAACTTTTCGGCGTCGCGATGTTCATCTACGCAGGAATACCGATGGGCTTCTCCGAATTTTTCGCGGCATTCCTGAAGATGGTGCTGTTCCCCTATAACTAAAATATTCATGTGAATACTAAATCCGTTTGACTAATGTTTATTTTTGGCAAGCGCTAAATTAATTTTTAAACTTCGTAATCAATGTCAAAAACTGTTGTTTATTCCACAAATGCACCTGAGCCGATTGGCCCTTACAGCCAGGCGATTCAGACCGGCGACATGCTGTTTATTAGTGGACAAATTGCCATTCAAAGATCGTCAGGCAACATTCTCACGGCTACAATAGAGGAGGAAACCACTCAGGTTATGGCTAACCTAGGCGAAATTTTGAAAGCTGCGGGTATGGATTTTTCGAACGTTGTGAAGACTTCGATATTTCTGAACGACATGAATAATTTTCCAAAAGTAAATGGGATCTATGGCAACTATTTCCAGGGAAATCCTCCAGCGCGGGAAACTGTGGAAGTGAGCCGTTTGCCAAAGGACGTCAACGTCGAAATTTCCTGTATTGCTGTGCGGTGATCAATATTTTACCACAGGAAAGTGAAACGCTGATTGTATCTCATGATTGGGATGTAGTACTTCAACGCCTGGAGAAAGCAAGTACCTTTAATGTGACAGAAGGGGGCGGTGGGCCCGCCGTTCTTACCGGGTGGGTAAAAGAAGACCGTTTTCAATTAATGCTTCGCCAAAGGCGGCCAAACGGTTTCATGCCCATAGTCGAGGGAAGAATCGACCCTACGTCCACCGGATGTCTACTTTTTCTTAAATATAAACTCATGCCTATGACCAGGATGTATCTTATTTTATGGAGCGCTATCGTAGTTATTTCCGGCTTATGGCTATCGTTTTATTATCACAATCTGTTAATTGGAGTGAGTTCTGTGGGAATTATCGCTTTTATGAATGCAATTGCATGGGCAAATTTTAAAATCCACCGAAAACCCTTACATGAAGTAATATTCAGGCTCCTGGAATAATAGCCGAGGCACCTGAAAACAACGCCGAAAGTTTAGCCGTTTCAGGTATAAAGCTTTTGGTTGATTTGGAAATTTAGTAATCAGAACTAAATTTGCACTCCTTAAAACTTCACACCCACACAAAACCAAGAAATTTGCGGGAGTAGCTCAGTTGGTAGAGCACGACCTTGCCAAGGTCGGGGTCGCGAGTTCGAGTCTCGTTTCCCGCTCATAAGACCGTTAAATATTAACGGTTAATCGGAGCAAAGTGTGAGATTAACCTCGCACTTTTTGTTTTTAACACGGTTGAGGTTAAAAAACGATTGACAACCTGCCCGGGTGGTGAAATTGGTAGACACGCAGGACTTAAAATCCTGTGGACAGAAATGTCTGTGCGGGTTCAAGTCCCGCCCCGGGTACTGATAATCAGCAAATTAAGAGCTTCCATCACCGGAAGCTCTTTTGTTTGTAGCTTTGGGTACAACATAGGTACAACATTTCTTGGCTTACCCTCGCTTCAGTTATACATGTCTTACAAGCAGAGGGTCGGAGGTTCTAACCCCTCAGCTCTCACTGATAATAAGCCACTTAAGAATCTATTGTGAGTGCCATTTTTATTTAAATCTGCGATTTGCACTTTTTAATTTCTGAGTGGACGCCAAGGGTTAGTCTAAGTCGCTAAAACATTTGACTAAGATTGTACTAACCTCGTTGGTTGTTGGGATATGTATTTCCAACGGTCTGACTGTATCACTAAACTCTTGGCGTGTCTTAGAACAGATTTTATTAAAATCGCATTCTTCACATTTCGATCGACTTGGACGCATCGGAAATTCACGGTTTATAATTTTCCCT
>CAZAHL010000312.1:0-8633 GCA_964484845.1 uncultured Chryseolinea sp.
GTGGATGGGCGAACTTGGCCTTACCATGGGATTTTCTACCAATTGAAGGGTAGGTGTGGTTTTAGATATGAATAGTGTTTTATCCCAATCTACCGAAACTGTATTTTTTTGTGCAAAACTATTTGTCGGAAATAGGTAAATAATAAACAGCCCTGATAGAATAATGTTGTTGATATTTTTTTTCATAAATTAATTTATCCTTTTTGATTCGCCGGATTGGTCTAGTATGCCTTTAAAAGGATGGTGACAAACCTGCCACATGTCTCCTCAGGACACCGGGTTGAATTAGTATTTATATATTTAACCATGATGAAGTGCTATCTTTTAACTCTTCAATCAGTTTAGTTTAGTATTATGTAAATAGAGTTTAACCTAACTTTACAGGACATGTTTTTTTTGATAATTCATTTGTCCTTTTTGCTCAACCATGGCTGAGCTTTATCGCAAATATTTGAATGGCCAAGAAGATGTATTGGATGACCAAACCGATTGGGGGGTTTCAGTCCATACAGTTGGGCATAATATTCACAAGCCCAAAACAAATTATCCTGATAAATTACACCCTAATTCCTACCGCTTCGATTGGGAAAATGGTAGAATACTACAGGAGTTTCAATTGGTGTACATCTCAAATGGAAGTGGAGTCTTTGAATCGGAAACATCGGGCACTACCATCGTTGAAGCCGGAACTGCTTTTCTTTTATTTCCAGGAATATGGCACCGTTATAAACCGTCAGCGGAAACAGGGTGGGAAGAATTCTGGGTAGGCTATCAGGGAACTTATGTTAATTATTTAATGAGGCAAGCTTGTTTTAAGACAACTTCGCCCTTCGTGCACATTGGGTTAAATGCCGAGCTGATGAGTGTATTTATAAAACTCATTGAGACAGTAAAGTACGAAGGTGTGGCCTACCGCCAGTTTTCATCTTGCCTTATCAGCCAACTTCTTGCAATTGTATACGCCTCTGCCATCAACAGTGATGCTCACCGTCAAAACCAAAACAAGTTAATTCATCAGGCTCGATTTAAAATCCATGAAAATCTCGATAAGAATATTAACCTGGAGCAAGTTGCGAAAGAACTGGGTGTAAGTTATCCTTGGTTCAGAAGGGTTTTTAAAGAGATAATAGGTGTTGCCCCTGGTCAATACCATCTTAATTTGCGTGTTGAGAAAGCCGGTGCGTTACTTAAAGAGACAGACCTTACCGTAGGAGAAATTGCATTTCATTTGGGTTTTGAATCGGAGTTTTACTTCTCGCGGATTTTCAAAAAGAAGGTCGGAGTTCCACCTGGAAAATATAGGTTGAATGTCGTTTAGCTAAGTTATACGTTGAATTGCATTTTCAATTTAGAGCATTTTTTTTACCGCAGAGAAAAAATCCAAAGATGAATACCAAAGAGCCGCAGAGGGAGAAATCAATAAAGGCTCTGCGCTTTCTCTGCGTAATTTTTCTCGGTCATTTTCTTCTATATAACTAAGCAAGACCTACACTCTTCCATCGAGCCTCTCATTCCGCGGCTTCTAGCTCACTCCGTGAGATGCCTGATCCTGAGCGGAATCCCGGGGATAGGTCCCTTCATTAAAAGTGAAGGCACTCCGGCTGAACATGTCCTGTCAACGGGATGCCGCCAAAGTTCGGGCAGTTTGCTATAGCAACTTGTATTAGCGCGGCATGACGGCTCATAGGTTTGTTTTGTATGATTCTTCGGTTTCTATAAGTATGCTTCTAAATGTTCATAACATTTAGAGTATCTTAATCTATCTTTTATATAACAATGCAACCTGCTTTTGCAAGGGGCTTTTTTATAAAGTTATTATTGTCAAAAAAATTAGGGCTCGTCGTTAAGATACTCCGCCGTGAAGGGAATTTAACAGAGCGCAGCAATGTAGAAGGGTTGCTTACCGTCTCTTAAGCCACTTAAAAGCGCTTAATACATTATCAAAATATTCTACTTTTAATTTGCGATTGGACGAGGTGGTTTGATTCCTGATCCATCGTGCGAAAAAATTTTGAGGGAGTACAATAGCATGATAACGAATTCCCACCTCTTCCATCGCTGGAATAATATTCATTTTATAGTATGTTATATCCTCATCCAGAACCAAGCCGGCTTCCGTACTGTCCGTTAAAAGATGAAGCCTGCAATAGTTGTTGATTTGATCACGAATGGTTTCAAGCAATTTAGTTTGAACAAACTGGTAATGATCACTGCCGCTCGGAAAACCAGATAGTTTTACTTTGACGCAAGGAACTGATTCAACAACGGAGACGCTGGCATACTGGTCTTCATAAAATGTTTTTTTTAAAGTATTCATCGTTTATCAATTTTCAATTTTAATTGGCCATTGGATTTTCGCGGTTCATATATCTGTACATAGACTCCTGTATTTACATATGATATTCGTTATTGGATTTCAACCAGGGAAATTTTCAAGTAGGGATCAATACCAATATCCAGTGATTGATGAGTATATCGTTCATAATGAGCTGATAATATTTTCAGCCTTTCTGTCTTCGCAGAGTCTCCCGGCTCGGGGTCTCTGCGTTTCTGTGGAGAGAAATTAGATATTGCGCCTTCCGTGGCTTCTCTAAATCTATATCTTCTATTTTCCATATAAACTTTTTACTCCATAAACTTCCTTGCTTACCCTACACCCTATTACATTCCTTTGTTGTCTTCGCAGAGTCTCCCGCCTCGGGGACTCTGCGTTTCTGTGGAGAGAAATTAGATATTGCGCCTTCCGTGGCTTCTCTAAATCTATATCTTCTATTTTCCATATAAACTTTTTACTTCATAAACTTCCTTGCTTACCCTACACCCTATTACATTCCTTCCATTTTACTTTGTTTCCTCGTGTGTACTTCCGACAGAGTCCCTGAAACGGGAGACTCTGCGGAGACTGAAATTTGCTGTATCATTTCAACACAAAACCAATAAGATTCTGATTGGAAGTTTCAATCCGTTGTCAGCATCTGGATTTCAGTCACTCAAAGTTATATTGGCAGGATTGATTCAGTATGAAGTAGAATTCGATATCTCCCGGGCAGCGATCCCTTCGGAGACTAACGCCTTTTTATAAATGATGAAGATTCCACCATGTCGCACCATCCTCTCCGACGCGTTTGTAAACTTTCCATAAATCACCAGCAACACCTTCCCCGGCAGGCTGCAGCAACATGAGTTGATTACACGAAAGGCGGATCACAGCGCCGCCAGGGTTGCCCCAACCAAAATCTGTTGAAGACGTTGTTTGTAATCTGAGATAGTCAACTACCCTATCCTCTTGTTCATATATATGTTCAATGGTTATTGCAACACCTGGGGTAATAGTCCAATTTCCTACATAGTCAACCTTGTTTTTTTTACTGTAAACTATGCCGACTATGTCGTAGCAAAAATCGCTTTCGATTGGAGCGGGGGTAGCATTAACATCCCTTGTTATTCTATGGAAAGTACCATCACTATTAAACTCGATGGATTCATAAACCTGCTGATAATAAGTAGGGAAAAGTAAATAACGCTCAGTCAGAGTATCCCCCAAGCACGATGCTGTATAGTATGAGATACCATCATTCCCGCAACAGCCCTTGATTAATTGATCACCACCATATAATATTTCTGGAGCATAGAAGTAACTGTAAACACTTGTGCTGTCATTAGGATCGGGGGCTGGGTAGAAGTTTATCCACGTATGGATGTATTCCAGATTTAATATACACGAATTCTCCCATTCCCAACGCGTCCCGGGCATTACAAGTCCGCATACATCTGAACCTGTGGGGGCATCTACAACAACTGGCACCTCGGTGTTATCTATCGGCTGACCACTTTCATCATAAGGCGTAATAGTAATATCAAAGGGCGGTGCACCAGCAGGCGGGACACCCGTGAGACTATCCGGATCAAAACCAACCATAATAACAGATACAGTGTCACTTTCTGCTGTCTCGTTTAATTCGGGCACGTCAAAATGATAGGTTCCGTTAACAACGGCATTCGTCGAAGCATTCCAGCTATGAACTTGAATATATGCCCCAGCAACATTGGTGAGTTCATCATGCAAAAATTTTACAGCTATCGGAATACCTGACGGCAGGTAGAGTGTATCTTGTATACTGATTTTCAACGACGAACCACTAGGGGCTGCTGGCATGTTACCTTCCTTCACCGTGGACCCCACAAACCGCATATGATCAGACAAAGCATCTATTTCTTCCACGGTCAGGACACCTGAAAGTATTTTCGGTTCCGGTTCGGGCTCAGCTGGGTTGCACGCCAGCAGTAGCATCCCGCAAAACAACATCAGGTTGGAAAATTTCAAAAATTGTGTGAGGATTTTCATGGCCGAAACTTTTAGTGATTACCTAGCCAAAGTAGATCATGTTAATGAGGCGGGTGAGTTTCACATCATATCTGGAGGCTTTCGCTTTGTAAGTGGCGAATGTACTCCATGGAAACCGGGACGTGGATGTCCTAGTTAAAAATGCAATTCACCGCTCAGTATCTTAATAAGGAGCCTAATGTTTTAACAATAATGACTTATAAAAAGCCCCTGCAAACGCAGATTGAATTGCTATATAAAAGATAGCAGTAAAATGTCCTCAAAATGTTCGGAGAACACTTCGAACCATACTTATAGAAACTGAAGAATACCTACAAAACAAACCTACGAAACGGTCATGGCACGCTAATACAAGTTGCTATAACAAACTGCTCGAACGTTGGTGGAATCCTCTTGACGGGACATGTTCAGCCGGAGTGTCTTCACTTTTAATGAAGGGCCCTATCCAGGGGATTCCGCTCGGGATCAGGCATCTCACGGAGTAAGCTAGGAGCCGCGGAATGACGGGCTCGATGGAAGAGTGTAGGTCTTGCTGAGTTATATTAAGGCTTATCCAACAACTCCAGAAATTCTTCTTTTTTTCTACGTGAAATGTCTACATGATGATTGTCTGTAAGAATAACATAACCGCCCTCTCCTTTAATATATTTTTGGACATGCCTGAGATTGATGAGGTAGGAATGGTGCACTCGGCAAAATCCTGAATCCACCAGGATGTTTTCGAAATCTTTGAGATTCTTGGAGACTAATACGTGTTGATTATTCTTTAAAACGATAGCCGTATAACTTCCATCAGCTTTACAAAAGATAATATCTTCCGTATTAAAAAAATCTATCCCTTCTAGCGAGGGCACGGCAAGCTTTTCAATTTTCCCGGATTTCAACTGAATGTTATTCAGCACGGATTGATACTGATAAAAATTATTTTTTTTATTTAGTCTTTCATTCACTTTTTTTACGGCATGAATCAACTCATCAACATCAACAGGCTTTAGCAGGTAATCCAGTGCGCTGAACTTGATGGCTTTAATAGCATACTGATTGTGAGCAGAAACAAAGATTACTTCAAAGGTAACAGGAGATGCCTGTTGCAGTACATCAAACCCAGACATCTGCGGCATTTGTACGTCCAAGAATACAAGATCCGGTTTAAGTTGCCTGATAGCCTCCAATCCTTGTTGAGGTGTTTTGTAAGTACCCTTGATCAAAACGTCCGGGCAATATTTTTCAATGGCTAATTGAAGGGCTTCCAATCCGGTGGCTTCGTCATCAATAAGTATGGCGTTAATCATTTTGTTCAGAAATTGGAATATGAATAGTTACACGCGTTCCAACGGCGTGGTTAAGCGTATCTTTCAAATCTGTGATTTCAATACATTGTTTAAGGGGTTTCCGGCTGCGCAACTGTAAACGTTCTTCCGTGATTTTCATCCCCATCGATTTGTGTTTTAATATCGATTTATCGCGAAACTGCTCCGCCTTGTCTCTTCCCACACCATTGTCCTCAATGGTGCAGAGCAGCTGGTCCTCATACTGCCTGACATCAATGGAAATATTACCTTTTGAATCATTCTCTTTGTGCACAAGACCATGCCAGATGGCATTCTCCACAACGGGTTGTAGGACCATGGATGGTAAGTAGGTGCTTTGAATTCCAATGGACTCGTGGATGGATATTCGGTAGCCGAGCTTTCCCGGAAGACGTAATTCTTCCAGTTGCATATAAGACTCCAGCAATGCCATTTCGCTTTCTAACGTCACGGCCGCTGTCTCCGAATTTTCAAGAATTGACCGTACCAGTTTTGAAAACTTAGCAAGGTATAGTGAAGCGTTTTCAGTTTCACCTTTAAGGATCATAAGATTGATGGCATTCATGCAATTAAATAAGAAGTGCGGGTTGATTTGCGCCCGCAGCGCTTTCATTTCCAGTTCGCTTACCTGACGTTTATAATTTGCTTCTTTGACTTCACTGTTTTTGGCGGTCAGATGTAATCGCTGACGAAATACATAAAACACCAGGACGGCTAATAAGATTACTGAAACGATCCCGCTAACAAAAATTTTATTTAATGTGGCCTGACGTTCGGTTTCCTTCAGTTGAATTTCCTTCTCCTTTGCCAGGAGCGTTATTTGTTTATCTTTTTCACTGGTTTCATATTTTGTTTGAAGTTCGCTGAGTTGCCGGGCAGTCTCTTCATTCAGCACGCTATCTTTCATTGCCACAAACAATTGATGGTATCCATAAGCCTTTTCGAAATTCCGCTGGGCCGAATAAAGCGCCGAAAGTTTCTCATAAGCATCGCGTAAATTGGGTTTGGATTGGAACTCTTGCGACAATAAAAGCGATCTCAGGAGATACCTTTTAGCTAAAGGATATTCCCGTAAAAAAAAATACGTTTCTCCTACCCTGATCAGGCTTGCCAATATCTTGTCCGTTTGTGAAGTCTGCTCGCGAATTGATAAGGCCTGGAGATGATACACCAGAGCGCTATCGTATTGTCCTAAGTCATTTAATACTCCTCCAATATTACTCAGCGTGGTGGCCATGGTCCTCATTGATCCAAGTGAACGACTAATGACTAACGACTTCTTGTAAAATCCTCTGGCTTTTTCATATTGTTTCAATTCTAAATACGAATTGCCCAGATTTATCAATACTCTAAGCTTTCCCATTTTAACTTTCAGAACTGCCTTCAGACTATCAAAGATGGTTAGGGATTGATTGTGCATTGCGATGGCCTCATCAAAATTTTTCAGACGGGCAAATAAATTGCCGAGATGCATGAATGTAATAGCCATTCCATAGTGAGAACCTTCTCTCTCGTACATCTCTATAGCACGGTAACTGATGGCCAGGCTTTGCTCATAATTACCCAGCTCTTGGTGCACGAAAGCCATCTGGAACAAGCTGCTTGCCAATCGGGAAGAATCTCCGGAGGCATTGCAATAGTCAATCTGCCGCGCCAAATAATTAAGAGCCTCCGAATATTTTCCCTCATAGCGCGCAACCATCCCGTAATAGTAATTTGAAGCAGCTAACGTTGACTCATCCTTCAGCTGATCAGCTAACAACTTTACACTGTCCGCATACAGATGGGCAACGTCTACATTACCCAGCGTACTGGCATAAGCATAGCATAGGTTGCCATAGACTTCTACTTTATCGAGCCCATCCGGAGTGTTTTTTAAAAGTGCCTTTAAACTGTCCACTTCCAATTGCGCTGGGGTCGGTGCACCCTGGACGATCAGATCACGCTTTGAATTGTCGATCTTCAATGGAGCCAGTCCGTACAAGGAAGAGAAGGATAACAAATAAACCAGGTTTGCAATAATTTTTATTATACCCAATCCTTGTTGAGATGTTTTGTAAGTGCCTTTAACGACATCATCCGAGCAATATTTTTTGGCCAATTGAAAGGCCTCCAATCTAGCGGTTTCATCATCTATAAGTATAGCATTAATCATCTTGTTCTGAAATCGGAATATGGATAATTACCCGTGTCCCAACGGCTTGGTTAAGCGTATCTTTTAAATCGGTAATTTCAATACATTGCTTCAGGGGTTTCCGGCTACGCAATCGTAAACGTTCTTCGGTGATTTTCATCCCCATCGATTTGTTTTTTAATAAGGATTTATCGCGAAGCTGCTGAGCCCTGTCTCTTCCTACGCCGTTATCTTCAATGGTGCAAAGCAACTGGTCCTCGTGCTGCCTGACATCGATGGAAATATTTCCCTTTGAATCATTTTCCTTATGCACGATACCATGCCAGATTGCATTCTCTATCACGGGCTGCAAGACCATAGACGGTAGGTAGGTACTTTGAATTCCAATGGATTCATCAACGGATATCCTGTAATTGATTTTCCCCGGAAGACGCAATTCTTCCAGCTGTATGTAAGACTCCAGCAAGGCCATTTCGCTTTCCAACGTTACGGCTGCATTTTCCGCATTTTCAAGAATTAACCGCACCAGTTTTGAAAATTTCGCAAGGTATAGGGAAGCGTTTTCAGTTTCCCCCTTTAATATCATTAAATTGATGGCATTCATGCAATTAAATAAAAAGTGCGGATTGATCTGAGCCCTGAGCGCTTTCATTTCCAATTCACTTACCTGTGTTTTATAGTCAGCTTCCTTGACTTCATTGTTTTTGGCGGTCAGATGTAAACGCTGACGAAATATATAAAACACCAAAGCAGCTACCAGGATTACAAAAACCAATCCTCCAACAAAAGCTTTATTTAATGTAGCCTGACGTTCGGTTTCCTTCTGTTGAATTTCTTTCTCCTT
>CAZAHL010000313.1:0-8612 GCA_964484845.1 uncultured Chryseolinea sp.
CTCAAAATCTCGAGTTGATTAATAGTATTAAACAAAAACTGAAGAGTTCAGACGGAAAAGAAAGATTTGATCTTCTGAATGATTTGGCCTGGGAATATCGCTGGGCATATCCAGATAGCACCATTTACTACGCGAAACAAGCAAACACGTTAGGACACACGCTAAATCTGACTAAGTCCATGGCAGAACCCATCAATTTTATGGGTGTTGCACTGAATTATAAAGGGAACCGCTTATCGGCTTTTGACCACTATGAAGAAGCATTGAAAGTATCGACAGCTCAGGGCGATTCAATTCAGATCGCTTATTCGAACAATAATCTGGGGAGGTTATTGTTTGAGCAAGGCTTGCTTGCCAGGTCGTATAAATATTTTGTTAAAGCCCTTTCAATTTTTGAAGACATTAATGACTCCACCGGGCTGGCCTACACATATCAGAGTTTGGCGAGTCTGTACAAATCACAACGCGACTACGGCAAAGCCGAGACAAATTATCTAAAAGCAAATAAACTAAGACTCCTACTGGGTAATACGCGCGACATCATGTCTGCATACCTTCAAACCGGCAGATTGTATCAGGAAAACAATCAGCACGACCGCGCATTGAAATATTTACATCTGGCAGATTCCTCGGGCCATGTCATTCATGATGAAATAAATCTGGCAGAGATTAAAACATTTATCGCAGAAAGCTATCTGCATCAAGGTTTATTAGATGAGGCTGAAGCGATTTGCTTCGAGGGACTTCAAGTCATCGCCTCAAAAAATAACATCCGGATGATGCCTCAAGCTTACCTCACAATGGGCCAGATTATGTCACAAAAGAATGATGTGAAGGCAGCAAAAAAATATTTCATTGACGCCCTCACAATTTCCTCTTCCACAAATGATCTTTCTGCGAAAATGAGGGCACATTATTTTCTTTGGAAAGTATCTGAAAAGGAAAAAAATAAGGCTGCAGAGCTCAGCAATTTGAACCAATATCTGATCTTGAAAGATTCCATTAAGGATTTAGATCTCGCAAGACAAGTAGAACGCCTTCAATTTGAAATTGAAATTGAACGCAAAGAAAGGGAAAATGAGTTATTGAAAGTCAATCAGACGAAAACAGACATCACAATTAAGCAGCAAAAACTTCAAAACATCATACTTATTATAATTATTGGATTTGTAAGTGTCTTAGGATATATCCAATGGAAGAGTAGTAAAAAACGGCGGGAAGTTAATGAAACGTTAGGCCAGCAAAATCAATTCATTCAAAATCAACGCCGTGAAATTATCGAGCAAAATGAGAAGTTATCCCGGCGCAATCAGCAGCTTTCGGACTTGAATCATGAAAAAGACACCTTGATGAGTATTGTTGCACACGATCTTAAATCTCCACTCAACACTATAAAAGGTGTCGCTGATCTTATGGAGCTTGAGGGCGGTCTAACGGAGGATCAAAAAAAATACGTATCCATGACTAAGGACGCCACGCAAGCCGGCCTTTACCTCATTAAAGATCTTCTTGATGTCCATATGCTCGAAGAAAACGTTTTACCTAACTACACTTTCTTCGACATAAGCACCTTCTTGCTAAAGAAGGTGAATGCATTTCAGCACGTCGCGGGAGCAAAGTCAATTCACCTTTACATAAGTAGGATTGAAAATGAAGAAGTCTGTTTGGATGCAGATTACCTGAGTCGTATCGTAGACAACCTCATTACGAATGCCATCAAATTTTCGAATGAGAATTCTACCGTCCAAGTCGCGGCTGGGAAATCAGGAAGCAACATATGGATCTCGATTAAAGACCAAGGTCAGGGTTTCTCAGAGAAAGATAAACGTGACTTGTTCCAAAAATTCAAAAAGCTAAGCTCGCAACCAACTGCGGGTGAGTCCTCAAATGGTTTGGGGCTAGCGATTGTAAAAACTTTAGTCGATCGTATGAAGGGAACTATAGAATTGATTTCTGAAAAGAAAAAAGGCAGCGAATTCATTGTCTATTTGCCTGTTACAAGGGATATCAATTGAAAAATTCTTAAGCGTCATTGCATTTTTTGTAGAGAAGAGTTTCAGGCACTTGACATAAACGGCACAAGCAAAAAACTTGCGTTATTATCACAATGATAAAATTATCTACCCTATGTCTCTTCATTTTTCTCGCACACTATTCCCTTGCCCAGGATGACGAATATTATAAGATAGGTAGGATAGAGTCCGAGCCTAAGGTAAATATCGGGTTGGGTATTGGATTAGACTATGGTGGCATCGGGGGAAGAGTAACCTATTTTCCGATCAAGATCATTGGTGTATTTGCGTCGTTGGGTTACGCTCTTGTAGATGTTGGTTACAATGTAGGAGCTCAATTTCGCATAACTCCTGGTGGTCGGGTATGCCCTACAGTCGGCTTCATGTACGGGTACAACGGAGTTATTAAAGTCCAAAATGCTTCTACGTTTGATAAGATTTACTATGGACCATCGTTGAGTGCAGGGCTTGAAATTCATTTTAAAGGAAAACCGAATTATTTAAACATTGAGTTAGTGGTTCCTTTCCGTTCAAAAACATTTCATGATGATTGGGATAGGGTAAAGCAGCTTCCAAATATTTCTATTGAAGCGGATCCTTTGCCCATTGCCATCAGCGTTGGGTATCATTTCGCGTTAAAATAATATTACTGCGGTGAAGTTGGAAACATGGATAATTCAGGAACTCGAGCGGCGTAAGAATAAAAATCTGTTTAGGGAACTTAAGGCTTCTTCAGGTTTGGTTGATTTTTATTCAAACGATTATTTAGGCTTGGCCCAATCTGAAAAATTATTCGAAATGATCGATCAGAAGGTCTCGACGTTAAATCTAAAAAGAAATGGCTCGAGCGGTTCTCGCCTGCTTTCAGGTAATTCAACGTACACGGAAGAAGTCGAACAGAAACTTTCCGCTATTTTTAAATCCCAGGCGGCTTTAATTTTAAACTCAGGATATTCGGCTAACCTCGCCGTGTTTTCATCTATTCCTCAAAAAGGCGATACTATTTTGCTGGATGAATTTGTTCATGCGTCCATAAAGGACGGAGCTCGATTGAGTTTAGCCCGTCGATTCAGTTTCAGGCACAATGATTTGAATGACCTTGAAGCGAAGATCAAAAGATCACAGGGACAAATCTTTATCGGTGTTGAGTCCATCTATTCCATGGACGGAGATGAATGTCCACTGCGTGAATTAGTTGGCTTGGCAAAAAAACACAATGCTTCTGTTATTTTAGATGAAGCGCATAGCACAGGTGTAAGCGGTTCACTTGGCAGCGGCCTCGCTACATCGCTAAGACTAGAAAATGAAATTGCGGTACGGTTGTACACTTTTGGAAAGGCCATGGGGGTACATGGCGCTTGTGTGGTTGGTTCTGTAAGTTTAATTCATTACCTGATCAATTTTGCCAGACCCTTTATCTATACTACAGCCTTATCCCCTCATAGCATCGCGTCAATTGACTGCGCCTTCGACTACTTACGCGATAACATTACGCTGCAAAGTGGGCTACGTCAAAATATAGATTTTTTTCTACTAAATATGCGAGATCGCGCAAGTGATAAGCGCAGTCACAGTGCAATTCAAACCATCCTGAAACCGGGGAACGAAAATGTGAAACGAGCAGCTTCTTTTTTACAAGAAACTGGATTTGATGTAAGGCCCATTGTATCGCCTACGGTACCGGTTGACTCAGAGCGATTAAGAATCTGCCTTCACACTTTTAATACACCAGACGAAATCGTTAAACTTACGAACGAGTTGAAAAAACTTTAACTCGCGAACTCAATCAAAATTAGCTGTTTATAGTATGAATTATTTTGTTACGGCCATCGGTACGGATAGTGGTAAAACCGTGGTTTCGTCCATTTTATGCAAAGCACTTCAGGCTGACTATTGGAAGCCTGTGCAAGCTGGCCTTCCAAGAGACTCCGACACTGTATTTCAGTTGATCGGAAATGGAAACTCAAAAATACATCCCGAAGCTTTTTTTTTCAAAACAGCGGCTTCTCCTCATGCAGCAGCAGCATTAGAAAATGTCGGTATAAATCTTAGTGATTTTATCCTACCTGCCCATAAAAAAGATTTAATCATTGAAGGAGCGGGTGGTTGTCTTGTTCCTCTAAATGAGCAGAACTTTGTTATCGATCTTGCCACCAAACTGGAAGCTGAGGTTATTTTAGTTTCCAATCTTTACTTAGGAAGTATAAATCATACCATGCTTACCTACGAAGCGTTGATTAGCAGGAAATTAAAAATAAAAGGAATTATTTTTAACGGTCCGTCAAATGCAGAAAGCGAACGCATAATTCTTCATCATACGAAGCTGCAATGTTATTTACACATTGATCAGGAGCCTTATTTTGATGAGCGGACAATTATTAAATACGCGAAAAAATTTTTAGAAAAATGGAATGGATAATCTTCACGAACTAGATCGAAAAAATATCTGGCACCCCTTCACCTCTCTCGTTGATGAAAACGATCCGATACTAATAACGAAGGCCGAGGGTATTTATCTTTATTCAGATGACGGCCGTAAAATCATCGATGCAATTTCCTCGTGGTGGGTCAATCTCCATGGACATTCGAACCCTTTTATAGCAAAAGCGGTAGCTTTGCAAGCTGAAAAACTTGAGCATGTTATTTTTGCGGGGTTTACGCATGAGCCCGCTATTCACCTTGCTAAAAATCTTCTCTCCATTTTACCTGAGAACCAGGTAAAGATCTTTTATTCTGATAATGGAAGTACCGCCGTGGAAGTGGCGTTAAAAATGGCGTTTCAATTTTGGCACAATCAGGGTATCACTAACAAGAAAAAGGTAATTGCTATTCGAGGTGCCTATCATGGCGATACTTTCGGGGCAATGGCGGTTGGAGAGCGTAGCGTTTTTACAACAGCATTTTCATCTTACTTATTTCAGGTAGAATATATTGACTTTCCAACAGCACACAATGAAGAACATGTTCTGAAACAATTTCAAGACCTGGTCAATAATCAGGACATTGGCTGTTTTATTTATGAACCTTTGGTTCAGGCAGCCGCTGGAATGCGAATGTATTCATCGGCATTCCTGGATAGTTTAGTTCAGGCAGCGCAAAAAAATAATGTCATTTGCATTGCTGACGAAGTATTCACAGGTTTTTGCAGAACGGGAAAGATGTTCGCGTCAGATTATTTAACAAACAAACCTGACATCGTTACCATCTCAAAGGGCATTACCGGCGGAACGGTTCCATTGGGAGTTACGAGTTGTAACGAGAAAATCCTCTCTGCTTTTACGTCGAGTGAAGTGGAAAAAACTTTTTTTCATGGACATTCTTATACGGCCAACCCCATTGCTTGTGCGGCATCCAACGCAAGTTTTGAGTTACTGACGGGAGAAAAGTGTCAGCAACAAATAAAAAAAATTAGCCAGCAACACGAAGCTTTTAAACAAAAAATAAAAGGGCATAGAAACCTTCAGGACGTTAGAACTCTCGGAACAATATTAGCGATAGAATTAAAAACACAACATGGAAGTTCCTATTTTAATGACGCCAGAAAAACGATATACTCATTTTTCTTAGATCGCGATATCTTATTGCGACCCTTAGGAAATATTATATATGTACTTCCTCCCTACATCATTGACGAAGATCAGCTAACAACGATCTATACCTTCATTGAAGAGTTCTTAAATATTGTCGAAGTAAAATAAATATCAATCATTCGACGCTTGAAGAGGCTGAGTAGTAAGCGCGTTCTCGAAACCTGTATACACTCTTACTTTATCCAAATCCAACGGTCTTAATGCAATGGTATAGCTTTCAAAAGGAAGTATGGTTACCAATTTCCCTTGTCCATCAAAAACAAAGGAAAGATCTTGATTGGTATCTGTTATCGTGATGTAAATCTTTCCACCACCGAAATCATTGTACTGTGCTGTCGCGCCACGTCCAATAAAATCGCTAACTACTATTTCCTTGAGTTTTTCATCAAATAAAGTTAGTTGTTTTGCCTCTTGGCGAAGAATCAAATATGACTTAAAATCTTTCTCAGGCACGAGGCTAAAATTAGCATCTACAGTATTTTTCAGCAGAGGTTCACGACTTTGGACTTTTCCATCAAGGTTAAATTTGATCCTGAAACCATCTCGGGAAATTAGCACGAAATAAGTAGTTGCTCTTGTTGGTCCATTCTCAAGATAGAAATCACCAGCTGGTCTTGCATTCAGGTTAAGAGGAAAATTCTTCAATACTTCCGCTCTTCGATTCATTATAAAAACGTTTCCATCATCGCGAATAGCAATGATATAATCTTTTCCGCGAATGCGGTAGTGCCGGGGAGGTGCAAACAAGCTTCCACCCAAATCTTTCGGTTGCCAGCCTTCTAGATTGGTTCCATCTTTATCATACATCCACACTTTTCCGGATTTGCCAGCAATAAAGAAGCGATATTTTTTACTATGATCGTAATCTACCATGCTAACAAATTCAATATCGGTTTCCGGAATCTTCGCAGGAAAAGAATTAACATATTTACCTAAACGGTCAACAATGTGTAATGCCCCTGGCGTTGTGAAGAAGTATTGAAGCTTCCCGTTATTGAAATAGTCAATTTGTATAACTTCGTTCGATATGAAGCCGTCAAGGGGTATCTTCCACATTATTTTTCCTTCAGCTGAAACCAGGCTGACATTCATGGCCGAATCCTGAACTAAGATTTCATCATTTTTATTCACGTGGCTTTTAACAAGGGAGAAAGTTGAAATGGAATGACTGAAATTTGTAATCACCTTTTCGGTTGTAGTAACCTGAGGCTTAGCGGACGCGCCAGATGGTTTATAGGCCCATGAAATGTTGGTGTAGTAACTATCATTTAAATGGCTGAACTGGGCTGCTCCCATACCCAGCGAACGTAATAAAATCCGATTTTCTTTATTGAAATTCTTCCATCGTGGACGAAGTGAATTTTCGAGTACGCCCCATATGCGGGGTGTGTTGATGAAGAGACTAACATTTGATTCGAGTAGCGTTGACTCCAGGTAGTGATTTTGAGTGACAGATTTTCCCCAGGTATTTTCGCCATCAACATCCTCCAGGTAGTGCTTAAGTTCTTCCAGATTTTCCCCGATAAAAATAGTATTCCCTTGCGTGGTGTAGTAACTGGTATTAAAACCTGTGACGAGCGGCCAAAAGAGTTTCTCTGGAAATCGATACAGTGGAAGTTCACGGATTTCATAGTCAGAATACTTTTCATAAAAAACGGTGTCGACGCTTACTTTTTGAGATAAGGAGTTAAAGGCACTAAGCCAATTGTCCACACCTCGGGATGAATTGATAATCAGAATTTTCGATGTACCTTGTCCCTTCGCTTCCATCCAGCATACCCCTACTTCACCTGAAAGATTTGCCGCCAATTTTTGAAAATCTACTTTAAGAGATTTGGAAAGCTGGGCCAACGTATCGCGTAGTGTTTTATTTTTATAGTTAAAGGATTGCAAATCCCGATAAAAGTTTGCGCCATCACTAACTCCATAGCTTACCACCATTAAGGCGCGGTTAGAAACAAAATGTTTCAACCCGAAGGGTACGGGGACCTGGTTTTTGAAAGTTGAAAGAATATAATTTGAATGGGCAACGCTATCGACGCAAAACCCATTTAATACGAAATTATTGTCTTTTGTAATTTTAATATCGAGTAACGCGGATTGACCAAAGTGTTGAACAAGGGGTGAAGGTGGTTCATTGATAAATAGAGAAAACCATTCCGCAAAGTTTTTAAGGCTTAAATAGATGTTACCCCCATCGTTTTTAATTCGTGGAAGTTGGTAAACACTTCCCAGTCTTTCTTTATAGGTTGATCCGCCTGACTTATACATCCTAATAACATCTTCTATAAGGATGGGAGTGAAGGTGCTAATCCATACATTTTCAATTTTAATCCACGAAAAGGTTTTTTTCTTTTGAGAAAGCTCAAGAATTTTTACGCCGTTATATTCTCTTTCCGAAAAAATTATGTTTTTGTTCTTTCTTAATTTTTCCAGAACCGTTGTGAATTGCTGTTCTAATTGTGGCCTGGAAGGGGCGTAGAAAAGAAAATCAAAATCATCTTTGCGTGTAACGTGTAATGAGATTAGCGTACCTGATTCCAGTTGTGATAAAACAAAATCCGTAAGGTGACGTAGGGAATCTCCTTCCGAGGAGAAAATAGCTTCCTTAACAATACTTACCACGGAGGAATTTTTGAGCTGATCACGGCAATCATCACAGGGCCCGCTCTCATACACGAGAATGGTTTCGGCAGGTACCAGGTCCCATGGGTTGATTTTATTTTTATTGCCTAACTGCCGGTAGAGGAAATATCCGCTAGCACTTAAAATGATTATTCCTAAAGTTATGAATAGGGGAAGTTTTTTCACTGATACTTTCCTGAATTAAGGGCTGAAGATAAGCGTCAAATAATTAACCAACAACAAAACGGTAAGATCAGCGAAATGATATACAAAATGGATTTTGCCAAAAGAAAGAATCTCGATCAAATTTATGATAGGTATGCAGGACGAGTATAAAAACAAAAAAGCCTCGTATTTCTACGAGGCTTTAGTAATAAAGATAGGC
>CAZAHL010000314.1:0-8592 GCA_964484845.1 uncultured Chryseolinea sp.
ATACCCATCATTTTACGAGGTGCAAGATTTGCGATAATCGTTACCTGTTTACCCACAATTTCCTGTGGAGTATAATGCTGCGCAATACCGCTTAATACCGTTCGTTTATCAACGCCCGTATCGATGGTCAACTTCAGCAGCTTATTTGATTTTTCCATTTTCTCGGCAGCCAATACTTTCCCAATTCGAATGTCAAGCTTGGAAAAATCATCAAATGTTATTTCAGGTTTTAACGGTGCTACTTCAACCGTCACAGGTTCCAAATTCTTTTTTTTGTCGTGCAGATTTTGCAACTGTTGGGCTATTATATCATCTTCAATTTTTTCAAACAACAACTGTGAAGTACCCAGAGCGTGTCCTTCTTTCAACAAGTCGTCGGACCCTGCTTCACTCCAACTCCTTTTCTTCACGGCTAACATCGCGTTAATTTTTTGAGCACTAAATGGAAGAAATGCTTCTGATACGATCGCCAGGTTAGCAACAATCTGCAACGCAATGTGAAGTATGGTTTCAACCCGGCCGGGATCCGTCTTATAAACTTTCCAAGGCTCCGTCTCAGCCAAATATTTATTGCCGATACGCGCCACGTCCATCAACCCAGCCGTTGCTTCTCGAAATCGGTACGATTCAATCGACTCAGCGATGGTTTTTGGAAGATTTTTTAATGCCAGGAGAACTTCCTCATCAACCGGTTGGAGCGCTCCCCTGGCGGGTACCTTGTTATCAAAATATTTTTGCGTGAGCACCAGGGCACGGTTAATGAAATTGCCTAAGATGGCCACCAGCTCATTGTTGTTTCGCGATTGAAAATCCTTCCAGGTAAATTCGCTATCCTTGGTCTCTGGCAAATTAGCCAGCAGGCAATACCGCAAAACATCCGGTTTGTCTGGGAAATCTTCCAGGTACTCGTGCATTTCAATGGACCATCCCCGGCTGGTAGACATCTTATCGCCTTCCAGGTTCATAAATTCATTGGCAGGTACGTTGTCGGGAAGAATAAATTCTCCCTGTGCATGCAGGATGATGGGAAAGATAATGCAATGGAAAACGATGTTATCTTTTCCGATAAAGTGGACCAGCTTAGTTTCTTTGTCCATCCAATAAGGCTTCCAGTCGTCTTCCTTTACATTTTTAAAATCACGCTGAGGCTGGGCGTACTTTAAGTCACCCGAGCTCATCTCCTGAAAAAATGCCCGCGTGGATGAGATGTACCCGATAGGGGCATCAAACCACACGTATAAAACTTTTCCTTCTGCATCGGGAAGCGGCACTTTGATACCCCAGTCCAGGTCGCGGGTCATGGCGCGCGATTGCAGCCCGCCGTCGATCCAGGATTTGCATTGGCCGTATACATTTGTTTTCCAATCCGAAGCATGGCCTTTAATGATCCATTCCTGCAGCCAGCCTTCGTAATTTTGCAAAGGCAAATACCAGTGTTTGGTTTCGCGCAGCACGGGCGCCTTGTTGGTTAGCGTAGAACGGGGATTAATTAATTCCCTGGGACTCAGGGTGGATCCACAATTCTCACATTGATCACCATACGCATTTGGATTGCCGCATTTGGGGCATGTACCTACGATATACCGATCGGCCAAAAAAACCTGGGCTTCATCGTCGTAGTATTGTTCGGAGACCTCCTCCGTCAGCAACCCTTTATTATATAAGTCCAGAAAAATTTCCTGTGAAGTTTGATGATGAAGCTGTTCGCTGGTTCGATGGTATACGTCAAAGGCGATCCCTAATTTTTGAAAGCAGGAATGAATTAACGCGTGGTACTTATCGATGATGGCCTGTGACGTGGTATTCTCTTTTAACGCCTGATTCGGAATTGCCGTACCGTGCTCGTCGCTGCCACCCACAAACAAAACATCCTTTCCACTGGCCCTTAGGTATCTTGTGTAAACATCGGCGGGAATATAAGCTCCGGCCAGATGACCAATATGCTTTGGCCCGTTAGCATACGGCAAGGCAGCCGTGACGGTATAACGTTTGAAATTTTTCATAGTGCGTGCAAAACGCCTCGACAGCGTTTCCCAAAGATGATAAGAGAAAAGGAAGTAAAAAAATTCCGCACTAGAAGGAAGATGCCCGGAGCATTTCCGTTTCTTTAAAAGGCGTAGGAGGGAAAACTACATAGAATTCTGTATAACCTTCCGGCGTCGTCAGCAATCCGACCTTGCCGCCAATTTTTTCTGTCGCTGTCTTCGTAATGTATAAACCAATTCCTCCGGTTTCAGATCGCTCGGAGGCGCGGGAGAACATCTGGAATAATTTACCGGGGCTCGACTCACTGATGCCGATGCCATTATCAATGACACGCACTTTTACGCCCCCGTTGTCTAAGGCATTGATGTGAATCTTTACAAACGAATTAATCCGATCGGAATCGTTGTAAAACTTGATAGCGTTGTCGATCAGATTTTCCATTACGATTCTTACCAACTCCCGATCCGATTCAATAATGGCATTCTCATCGATCTGAGGCGTAATAATGAGTTCAGACGGCAGACCTTTTTTCTTCTCCAACAAGAGAACATCGCTTATGATGCTTTCGAAATCAATGGGTTGCACGGTAAGTTTTGAATTATTGATCTGGTTGATGATTACCAAGCGGGTTAAGATCGAGTTCAATCGTTCCGCTGTGGCATCCAGCTTTCTTAGATATTCAAGCGCAACCGGATCTTTCACATCCATTAACGCCACATTGCACATTCCCTTCAAGCTTGCCAGGGGCCCACGGATATCATGGGAGGTCTTGTAAATAAAATTATCCAGCTCATCGTTTACCTGCTTCAAGGAATTATTTGCTCTGGCCAGATCGGCGGTCTTTTTTTCCACCTGGTGATCAAGGTCTTTATTTTTATTTGCCAGCTCTTGATTTTGCGCTTGAATTACTTCTTTTGCCTCCGAAAGTTTCGCGTTTACCCGTTTAATATTTCGATTACCGAATTGTAGAACAAGAACTAACAGGCCAGCTAATAAAGCTATGACTGCTACAGCGATGTTTAAATCACGTGATTGTTTAATTAACAATTCATTACCAGCAATGGTGGCAATATTTTCGCGCTCCGCATAGTCAGCTTGCACCTTTGCGATATTTTTAATCATCTCCTGACTAAGAAGACTGTCATTTAATTGGATATACTTTTGCTGATAAGTAGAAGCGTTCTCGTAATCTTTGTTTTTGGTATAGAAAGCTGAAAAGTTTCGGTATACATCGATCAATAATTGAGAATATCCGGCAGAGGAAACAATTTTTTCAGCATCTTGATAGTACTTTTTCCCTGCCTCAAAATCTTTAAGGACGATTCTTATTTGGCCCAAATACACAAGATTCTCTGCTTGCCACCGTATATCATCCAGACCAGCTGCTAGTCGATGTGACTGTTCAAAATTTTCCTGTGCTTCTGCATACTCTTTTTGCATAAAATACGATACCCCTAAGCCAAATTTCCCTTGCATCAAAATATCAGGACTACATTTGTTTCCACATACTTTAAACCCTTCATAAATAGATTCTTGGGCTTGCGAAAACTCTTTAAACTGGTTATAGCACAAACCTAAATTTATCAAAAGCAGATCAAGATCATAACGATCACCAGTCTCCTTTTTAAGTTCTAAAGACTTCGTGTAAAAATTAATTGCCTGTTGATAATTATGAAGTTTAAAATAAACTAAGCCAATATTGTTTTGAATGACGCTCATAAGAACTCTATCACCATGGTTCTCGCACTCTACCAAAGCTTCAAAGTTATACTCTAAGGCTTTATCATAATCGGCTCTATAAGTATGTGCAAGGGCTAAAGCATTAAGTATTTTTCTGTACTCCTCATAAAGTTTATTTCGTTTTGCAATAGCTGCTAATGGCGTTAAAAAAACTATTGATTCTTGTAGCTTGCTAAACCTCCTTAGCATCTGGCCTTTAATTCTTCCTGCCAGTATTAACTGAGATGTATCTCCTAATTGCATCGCCAGGTCGTAAGCTTCCGAAGAATATAAAAGGGCATCTTGATAATTTACATAGAAGTTTTCAAAGGCTAGCGCAACCTTCGTGTTCAAAACCTCATGATCATTATTCGTATTTCTCAACGCAAGCATCAGAGAATCTATTCGCTTTCTTTCTTGAGCCTCTACCTTAAAAGATAAAGACGCGCAGAAGATTACACAGACTAAAAGTTTTGGGGCATTAAAAAAATTACAGTACACAGGTGAGTAACAAAATTTTATTATCAAAAAAAGTCTAAAGCAATGCACCAACTTTGAGTTATCAATTTAGTTCTAAAAAACTTATTTCAAAAAAACCTAAATCTATAAGCCATGAAAAAAATTATCTATTTACTCTTATTCGCTATTGCATCATCGCTAAGCATCACAGCTTGTACCGAAGAAGAAGTTACCCCAACCTCGACAAATGGCGGTGGCGGTGGATCTGATCCACGATAACCATTGCCCTCACTTAACGAACTAACACTTAACATTAAAACCATGAAAAAAACTATCTACGTTCTACTTTTTGCAATCATCACTTCAATGTCTATCTCCGCCTGTACTGAGGAAGAGGTCGCTCCAACTGAATTATCAAAAAACGGTGGCGGCGGTGGATCTGATCCTCGTTAATTAATTAATCAAATAATATTAATAATAAATCCCATTAAATCTCCTTTTTATGAAAGCAAAAATCTTAGTTCTTATAGCCTGTGTTGCAATCATTACTTTATCATTTTCTTTCGCAACATCAAATCATTCAAATGTGAGTGTTAAAGAATCTACTGCTACCACGTCTCAAAACACAAGTGAACCAATCGGTGGATTTGTCTCTGAGGATAGATTATGACTCGAAGGTAAACCGTAATTCATTGACAATCTATTCGTAGCCTTCACATTAGGTACGCTTCTAATAGATAGCGCTGATGTAAAAGCTAAGCAATTCGTCGATGAAATTGAATTTACGATTCAGGGCGTAGATGACGCCTAACGATCAATAGCTAATCCACTTAAACCAAAGCTTTAACTTTCGTTGAAATGTGGATAAACCTGATATCTGATGAAAAAACAGGTATCCTGGCAGGGTTTCCGGGGTTACCAATGTGGATAGACCTGTGAATTGACAAAGACAGCCGTTAGTTGGAAAGTTGGGTCGACAAATAAACGGATCAGCTCTTGGAGGGGTGATACCAGAATGTAGGGAGGGGTGACTTTTTGCTACTTTTGTAGTAAAAAGTCTACAAAGTGGGAAAAACCTTACATCACAAAAACGCTAATTTTGCCCCCTTCTCTTTGTGCGCAGGCCTGGGTTTCAGCTCCAATTTTTGAAACATTTCCTGGTCTTTTATGACCGCGGGATTGGGTGTCGTCAGCAGCTTATCGCCTGCAAAAATGCTGTTCGCGCCGGCTAAAAAACAAAGCGCCTGTTCTTCTAAGCTCATTCTAATACGGCCTGCCGAGAGCCGAATCATCGCTTTCGGCATAATAACGCGGGCTGTTCCGATCATCCTAATCATCTCCCACACCGATACTTTATCCTGGTCTTCCAGCGGCGTTCCCTCTACAGGAACCAAGGCATTCACGGGCACCGATTCAGGATGCTCTTTCAAGGTTGCCAACGTCTGCAACATGCCGATTCGATCCTCTTCTCTTTCTCCCATGCCAATAATCCCCCCGGAGCAAACGGAAATTTTTGCTTCGCGTACACTCTCGAGTGTGTCCAGGCGATCGTCGTAGGTTCGCGTTGAGATTATCTCGCTGTAAAATTCTTTGCTGGTATCGAGGTTGTGATTGTAAGCATACAATCCTGCCTCCTTTAGTTTTTGCGCCTGCTCTGGCGAAAGCATTCCCAACGTACAGCATACCTCAAGTCCGAGGGTGCTTACGCCTTTTACCATTTCGATGATCTTGTCGAAGTCGCGGTTGTCGCGCACTTCACGCCACGCCGCCCCCATGCAGAAACGCGTGCTGCCGGATTCCTTCGCTTCCATCGCCTTCCCCAGCACTTCTTCCACTTCCATTAACTTCTGAACCTTAACGTCGGTGTGATAACGGGCTGCCTGTGGGCAATACGAACAATCTTCGGGACATCCACCGGTCTTTACGGAAAGCAACGTGCAAACCTGGACTTCCTGTGGATCGTGAAATTCGCGGTGCACCGTAGCAGCCTGGTAAACCAGGTTCAAAATCGGCTGCTGATATATTTCACTGATCTCTTCGCGGGTCCAGTTAGTTCGAACGATGGTCATGTTGAAAAAATTATTTATTGAATTTTTAACTCGTAGGGCATGCGCGCTTGTGTGCCCTGGTAGGTCTTCACGGTGTTCCAGTACTCATACAAGTGATAATAGACACCCAGTTCTGATTTCAGGGAGGTATTATTCTCTTCCTCTTCAATCTGCGTGATAATTTGTTCTATCAGAGAAGGAGTATACTGTGGATAGTAGCGCACCTTGAAATCTTCGGATACTCCCGCCGTCTTTGCAGCGATCTGAACAGCATCATCAAAACTACCGATGATGTCTACCAGGCCACGTTGCTTTGCCTGTGTTCCCGTCCATACGCGGCCCGATGCTACTTTTTTAATACTGTCGATGGCCATGTTCCGGCCCTCGGCCGCTTTGCCGGTAAAAGTTTCATACACTTCTTCTGTTCTTGTTTGCCAGATAGCTCTTTCCTGAGCTGTGAGGGGTCTGCTCATCGTAATCAGCTCTCCCACCTCGCCTGTTTTAATTTCTTCTGAAGTGATCCCGATCTTGTTGTTTAAAAATCCGCTGGCGTCGAAGAGCACGCTGAAGATCCCGATCGAACCGGTGATCGTATGTGCCTGCGCTACAATGGTATCACAGCCCATGGCGAGATAGTATCCACCCGAGGCTGCATAGTCCGACATGGAAGCAATAACAGGTTTTGATTTTGCCGTGAGTGTGATTTCACGCCACATCGCGTCGGAAGCTTGAAAACTTCCTCCGGGTGAATTTATTCTTATCACGACGGCTTTAACGTCGTCATCCTCACGGACTTTCTTTAGTTCTTTTGAAAATGATTCCGACCCAATGACGTTGTTTGATTTCTCCGACTTGCCAGGAAGTATCGTTCCTTCAGCAACAACCACCGCCACTTCATTCTTGGAATCCTTATACGTCGAGAAGCTTTGTTTATATTGAACGTACTTCACGAACTCCAGTTTTTTATCGCTTTCAATACCAACCCGTTTTTTTAAATTGAGTTCTACCTGATCTGAATACAATAAGGAGTCAACAAGACCGTGCTCTAATGCAAGCTTGGCGTTCCTCACCAACATCTTATCAGCAATTTGCTTCAGCGTATCTTTTTGAATTTTACGGGTTGCAGATACCTGATCTAAAACGTGATTGTATATAGAATGGATCATCTCATTGAGCTGCAAGCGATTTTGATCGCTCATTTTCTCCAGTAAGAATGGTTCTACAGCACTTTTAAATTCTCCGACCCGGAATACTTCGGGTTTAATTTCCAGTTTGTCGAAAAGGCGTTTGAAAAAACTAACCTCCGCCGTGATGCCGTTAAATTCCAGCTCACCTTCCGGGTTCAGATAAATTTTATCCGCTGCAGAAGCGAGGTAGTAGGCCGATTCAGAAAGCATCTCACTGTAGACTACCACCCATTTTCCGCTTTTCCTGAAATCGAGCAACGATTGTCTTACCTCCTCGATGATGGTATATCCGGTCATCGGAATGCTCACGTTGATATAAATACCTTTTATATTATCGTCGTCCTTTGCATGTTCAATGGTTTGCCTGAGCTGCGCCAGTCCGATTGGCTGGGGACCGGAACCGCCCAGCATTGAAAAACCAAACGGAGTTTCTTTTTCTATTTCTATAATGGGAGCATCCAGATCCAACCGAAGAATGCTGCCTTCCTTGACCTTTACTTCTTGACCGCCAGACATGCTAGCCACGGAAATAATAATGACTACCAGTAAGATCATGGCAACCAACGCGCCAAGGCATGAAGCGAAAAATGCTTTCCAGAAACTCATAGCTAGCTAAATTTAAGTTTCAAAAGTAAGCAATACTCATTCGAATAAAAAAGTATGTTTGCGTTCCATGGACGGGATGAAAACAATTACGTTTCTTTTGTTGGGAACAAATCTCGGAGATCGAAAAAAAAATCTGATCGTTGCCCGGCAAGCCATTGAAAGTTTTGTGGGGTGGATTTCAAAAGAATCTTCCTTATACGAGACCGCTGCCTGGGGAAGAACCAATCAGCCTGAATTTTACAACCAGGCTATTGAAGTCCTCACAACATTGAGCCCGGAAGATGTGTTACAAAAAGTTTTATTCATTGAGCAGACGATGGGAAGAAGAAGGCAAGAAAAGTGGGGCGAACGAATTATTGACATCGACATACTGCTTTACGGAAATGAAATTATTGCTACGCCTGATCTGACAGTGCCTCATCCGGAAATGGCAAACCGGAAATTTGCGCTCAAACCGCTGGCAGAAATTGCCGGCGATACCATGCACCCTTTATTAAAAATAAAAATTCAGGAGCTGTTGGAGGAATGCCGCGATCCGCTAGCCGTCTCGAAAATTATGGATGCTTTATAACTCAACAATGCTTCCT
>CAZAHL010000315.1:0-8588 GCA_964484845.1 uncultured Chryseolinea sp.
TCCAAACCGAATGTGCTGGTAAATGTCAAGACATTTATAGTCTCGAAAAATCACATGAACAGGGGAGGTGGGCAGGGAGAGGGGAAGTGGTGTTGAGTTAAGTAATAAGTAGTGATGAGGTAATCAGTAAAGGGTAATCGGTGATCGGTGACAGTCGTTAGGCAAGTTTTTCTTTCAGGCTTTAGCAACGGCTTCGGATTGTTAGTAGCCGCGACACGCGGCTACTATGTAAACACCTCCCGGAGCACGTCCCCAATCATGGTAATCCCACAAATCTTTCCAATCAAGGTCGTCACGGGGTTGTCGGAACTAACGAAGTGGTGCTATATCTCCAGAATTCGTCAAAACTTCCTATGACCATGTATCCGGCATTCCCCAGCGTAAAAAAGTTGGTTGCTGGACTATATTGAGGGACCGATTTCTCCAACCATTTACCCGTAGCAGTATTATATTCCCACAAAGCGTAGCACCCCTCTTCAATATTGGTGCAAGCGCCATATCCTATATATATTTTATTGTTCAAAGAAAATCCTCGCGCCCCACCCGAAAGGGCGCCGGGGAAATCTGCCAGACTTGCAGCGACGGATGTGCCGGAGGCCGGATCAAATACCAACCAATCCTTCTTATAACGTTTGATGTTTTGACCATTCAAATTTAAGTAATCATAACCCAAACCGTAATACACTTTATTACCGACTACGAATCCTACACCACCTGCACGGTCCCCGCCTGGCATAGTTCCTTTGTTTGTCCACTGATCCAATCCAAAATCGTATTCCCAAATCTGGCTCAATGATGTTTGGGTATTCTGTCTGCGACCGCCCATCAGATATCCTTTATTCCCAATAACAAAGGATATGTACTGATAGGGAAAATCCACAGGAAGCTGCGCTCTCTCCCGCTCAATTCTGGTATTCATATCGAATGAACCAATGTTTTTCATTGAGAATCCATCACTAGACTGAATGAAATTGTAATAAATTTTAGATCCGTACGAAAAAAGATATCGGTTGTAGAAACCGCCGAAATCAAAATCGCTTTCCCATTCTTCCCATTTCTTTGTGCGGCTATTTAGCTTAAAAGGTTTCGATACATTCCATGACACTAAGCAGTAGCCACTTCCATCGACAACAAATGGAAAATTCTCCTTATAGTAGGCAAATTCCCACTCGTCTTGATAAGGAGGTATGCGGGTCCATACATATTCTACAGGACCAATAATACCTGTACCGCTATTCACTCCATTGTATTGGGCAATCTCCTTGTTGACCGATGAAAGGTCAACGGAGTCGGTACATGCAAATAATGCCCAGCAGCTCAGAAAAAAAACGAAGCTATTTTTCATATTTATAAGTTTTGATTTTACAGAGTATCCATCCAAACCGAATGTGCTGGTAAATGTCAAGACATTTATAGTCTCGAAAAATCACACGATCGGGTGATATTGACATCGTTTTGGTACGAGCTGTGAATTGCGATCGGCGTCTTGTAGCTGGGGCTAGAAACTCAAAGCTTCACCTAGACAAGCTTTTCCTTTAGCGCCTTGGCAACGGCTTCGGCTTGCGAGTGTACGTGAAGTTTCTCATATATTTTCTTGATATGCGTCCTAACGGTATCGATGCTTATGGAAAATTCAACTGCTATAAGCTTATAGCTGTTTCCGTTTGATAACGAATTGAGCATTTCACGCTCACGTGGTGTTAATGAATAGGGATTTAGATCGCGCGTGCCATGCTGCATAGAATTTATCACCATGCGTGCAATACTCGGAGACATCGGCGCTCCTCCGGTTAACATTTCATCGATCGAATCAAACAAACGGGTTGAGATATGTTTTTTTAACAAATAGCCTGAAGCTCCAGCACAAATGGCATCAAAGACGTGGTGATTGTCGTCAAACACCGTGAGCATTAAAATCGCAACATCGTTGTTGAATGAACGAATATTTTTCACGGCTTCAATCCCCGTCATTCCAGGCATGTCAATGTCCATCAATACCAGGTCAGGCTTATCATGTTTGATCTGGTCACTTACTGACAATACATTTTCGTAAGCGCCAACAATCGTAACACCCTCTTTCAATCCTAACAAACTCACCAGACTCTCTCGTAGAAGGGAATTGTCCTCAAATATTGTCACCCGCGTTTCCATCATAGCGCAACTTCCTAAGAATTATTCAGGTCTACCATACCCTAATCATGTGATGTCCTTAACCTCCATGGCAATGGTTGTACCTTCACCTGGGTTGGTCAGCAAATTTATCGTGGCATTGATGACTTCTGCTCTTTTCCGGATGTTGATCAGTCCGTTACCCTTTTTGGCCGTTAGCAGGTCAAATCCTTTTCCATTGTCTGCAATAACCATCCTCCATCCCTTCTGATTTTTGTGAAACACAATATTGATTTGAGTAGCCTCGCTGTATTTAGCCGCGTTATTAATAATCTCTTTGAAGATCAGGAAAAGATTTTTTCGTGATTCAATATCCAGTGAAATACCCGAGAGCAATTCAACATCTTTAAATGAATACACGATATCCTTTGGTTCCAGAATTTCTCCACAGAATTCCTTCATCTTCACAACGACCTTTTCAATCGAATCATTTCCCGGGTGTATGGACCAGACGATATCAGACATATTTTCCATTATCCGCGCGGAGTGATCGTGAATGCGTTGAAAATGTGGAGCGACCTGTTTCTCTCCATTTTGCTCTTTTAGCGCGAGCTGACTAATAATATTAATACTAGACAATGTTGATCCGATGTCATCATGCAAGTCACGCGCAATCTGATTTCGCATGCGTTCCATTTCTATCTGACGTTTCGTTCTGTTCAATAACCTGAACCGGTTCAAGAGTAATATCGTAATAATGATGGCGGCAACGAAGACTACGATACCACCTGCTATAATAACATTGTTTCGCTGTAAAGCAGCCGCCTGAATTTCCTGATCCTTTTTAAGCAACTCTATCGCTGCACTTTTCGTGTCATTTTGATACTTAGCCTCCATTTCTTCGATCGTACTTCTGTTCTCTGATGCGGTCAGACTATCTTTTATTCCGATGTACTTGTCTCTATACGTCAGCGCTTTCTTGTATTGATGTTGTTCCCTTTCAATCTCCGCCAGTACCTCGTATGCACTCATTACGAGATAAGAGCTCTTAATCTCAGACGCAAGAATACGTGTTGAATCCATATAGATAGTGGCCTTCTTCCATTGTTTAAGTGAATAAAAGGCATAGCCTAGGGCGGAATAAATATGAGCAATCGAAGATTTGGCTGAGATCTCCTTGGCGATCGCAAGTGCTTTCTTATATTCTGTCAACGCTTTTTCGAAGTCTTTCAGGTCATAATACAGATTACCAATGCCTAGAGATACTTCACTCATACTGAATTTATCGCCGATATGCTGATAGGAAGCCCAGGCCAATTGATATTCTTGAAGAGCTTTTTCCAACATATTCTTTTTCCGGTAAATTCTACCCGCCAGTTTATGATTGTAATTGATGACTCTTTGGTAAGAATTTTGTTTTGCAATTGGATTGGCTTGCTCAATATATTTCAATGCTTTGTCATAGTTGCCAAGGAGATAGTGCGTATTCGCGATGTTCGATAGCGCCCGACTTAATCCCACACCATCATTTGTCAGGCTATCATAAAGATTGGCTGCCTTGATGTAGTGTGCTAAAGCTTCCTTCAAATTATTTTCAGCCAGGTGAACATTACCAACCTCAACATATAAATCTGCTTCTTTGATGTAAAGCTTATGCTCCTCGGCTACCGATATTGCTTTTTTCAAATAAATATGAGCAGAATCTTTTATGGACAGATCGAGGAAATGACCTGCGATGCCCTTGTATGCTCCCACTTCTTCTATTGGATAGTCTGCCGCAATCGACGTGGATAATCCTGTCCTGTAAAAAAATAAAGATGAATCGTTATTGCCTTCAACATGGTATAAATATCCTATTTCATTTAATAGCCATGCCTTTTTTGTTGGATCCTGATTTTCACTGATCTTCCATGCACGGAGATACTGATTCTTGGCTTCTTTTGGCAGACTATCACTTATGGATTTTGCACGATTGATCAATTCAGTGAAGCGTAAATCACTCGCCGATTGAGCATGAAGCGCTGTAAAAGATACCAGTCCTGGGAGGCAGGTGCCGATTACGCAAATGACCACACGCAAATGTTTTAAACACATTTTAAAGAAGAAAAAATAAAGCGTTAAAAACTCCTCACCTTATACTTTCAATGTCCCAATCTACCCATTCCCAGATTTTTCAATTTCCCGACATCACGTTGCGTCAATACGATGCGCAGAATTCATTTACTAAAGAAATTTATCTGAATGACGGACATATGATATTGATGCATCGCTATACAAGATGTAAAATTCAAATCACACCAACGAGTATTTGATCATAAATTCTATTTGGGCCCTCTATTCCCCTTCGTGTGAGTTCCCCTCAGGGTCCTCAAGGCGGGAGACTCCGCGGAGACCCGAAAAAATTAGCTTATAACCACCAATTGAAGCGCGGATATTATTTCATTATAAAATATAAGAAGTCAATAAAAATAATCTCGCATTTTTGGTATCCATTATAAACAACCTTAATCTTCCCAAGTTGTCATAAAGAGGTAAATAATAATTCCCTGTAGTAAGCAAAACTGTGCTAATATTTGCTTCATCAAAACAAGCATTCTTTTCTTCAGACAATTGATTATGTAAAAAGTTCAAAATAGAATCGGGTTTATGCACTGGAGTTGATTTCCAAACAGGTGCTTTATAAATTTTATACTTTGAATGTTTCTTTTCATCGAATGAGTAATTGTTGATGCTTTTTACAATTTTATAAATATCCGATTCGGAAATAGAGTATGTCTCAATAAATCTTCCCTCGCTAAATGTCGATGGATTATCCTCACAAATTCTTTTAAGTGATATATCCTCGATTCCAAATATAAATTCAAAAAAATCGTCTTCAAGATCGTTGCATGATGTCAAGAAAAACCAAAACAAAAGGAGAATAACGTTTCTATGCATACTTTTGTCATGATTAAATATCGAACTGAAACCCGAGGATTATTCCAATAACGCTTAAACCCAAACCAGCTCCTTCTCACCGAATCAGTCAGAGAGCTGAATATCATGGGTTGGCAAGTGGGTAATTTAAGGTATAATAGCCGAGCAAATCAATATTGGCAAAATAAATGGGGAAGTTAATCGCACTAATACTTCTGACGCTAATGATCAGTAGTTGTGAGCACAAATGGTATTTTTATTCTCCGAGTAAAGAAAAGTGTATCACATTTATTCAACACGAGGAAAAAACATTTCTTTATTATGTCATACCTGGAAAGCTGAGTGGTTCGGAAATACCCAATAGCGGTTATTTGCTTATAAAGTGGAGTGAAGTTCACAATTTTGATGTAAACTGGTCATTAAAAAAATATAGGTTTGCTTATCCCTTGGTGGTTAAGAACACTTTAGACACTTCATTGGTAGACTTCTCTTTTTCATTAAGAAGCGAGGAAACAGTTAAGGTCAATGGAGAATCATGGTACAAATTACCGGATGTAGAGGGATTTGCATTACCGTATATTTTCCGCGGAAGTTATATCGACAAGCGAAAAGAAATGTCCGAAATGTACGATGCTATGAATATAACTCGCTGATAGATGGTTGATATAAGAAGACCTCTTTAAGGGTTTCTGCTACTGAATCTGTAATAGGTCGAAATAAACAAAAGTAACATCCTGATAATCCATAAAGCATACAAATCCGTGGGCAGAGTTGGTAGCTTATTATTAATTTGGTTGTCGACTCGCCCTGCGCCTTGGTCGGTGTGTACAATTTAAATTTGTGGCCTCAGTATGTATAACAAGTTCAATAGCAAAGAATAGAATTATGAATCAGTTGATTTTGGTTTTTTCGATTTGTATGTATTCAATCACAGTGATAGCTCAACAACCTATACCTATTAAGTCTAGAATTCTTATTAGTACTGATATTGGCGGGACGGATCCTGATGATAATCAATCGATGGCGCATTTGCTTATGTATAGTGACATGTTTGATATAGAAGGACTTGTTTCATCGCCTTCTTATGGGGATGGTAATAAGGGGGAAATCTTACGCATGATTGGCTTATATGAAAAAGATTTACCAAAACTGCAAAGACATAAAAATGGATTCCCTTCACCCGATTATCTGCGCTCAGTGACTAAACAAGGACACCATGGTGGTGCTCCTTATGTTGGATATACAAGCGCTAATGAAGGTTCAGCGTGGATTATTAAATGTGCTAAAAAGAAAAGCACGCAACCTCTTTGGGTTTTGGTTTGGGGTGGATTGGAGGATCTAGCTCAGGCCTTACACGATGCGCCGGAAATTCAAAGTCAAATACGAGTGTATTGGATTGGTGGCCCTAACAAAAAATGGAGTGCAAACAGTTACTCCTATATTGTTGAGAATTTCCCAAATCTTTGGTTTATAGAAGTTAACTCAACATACTATAGTTTCTTTTCAAACAACAATGCTCCCGATAGTATAAAAAGTTCAGATTACTACGACAGACACATTAAAGGGGCTGGATTTTTAGGAAAAGACTTCAAACGCTACTACAATGGTGATGTAAAAATGGGTGATACTCCTTCCCTTCTTTACATGATGGATGGAGATCCAAGCAACCCTATGCGTGAAAGCTGGGGCGGGAGCTTTGAGAAAATTAGAAATAGCCCTCGGGTTGTATTTAATCGTACAACCAACATATCGGACACCGTTGCGTTTTGCTCCATTGTTGAATTCCGCTTGAATGGACCTGAAATAAATATACCATCAGACTCAGTTTGTTTTTGGATGGAAACCACCTACAAAAACACAATACAAAAATGGCCGGGGTATTATTTTGGCAACGGAGAATATGCGGTTAAATATGCACCCAAACAAGCTGAAATCTTACACTATCGCTTTACTTCTAACGTTCCGAATTTTGTTTTCCAGGAGGGAAAACTAGTTGTAGATAATCTATGGCCGGGAAAGAATCGTATAACTGATTATAAATTAGGAACCAATTGGTACTCAGACAAAACTGACCCAAGTCTATACGATGGAAAAATTCAAGGAGGCAAAACAATCTTAAAATGGAGAAGCGACATTTTGGAAGATTGGGCAAAGCGCTGGGATTGGCTCAGATAAATCGGAAAAGTAAATCGCTCCTCAAAAACAAGATCGAACATCCGTGTGTAAAACAACCTTTTGAAGGAGTGTTTTTGTTTGGCCTGAGCCGGCGCCAGCCAGCACTGCCTTCGGGAAAAATTTCAGATTAAGTCGGGTATCCAAGCGAAAAATTTCAGATTAACTCCGATCGCCGGGGTAAAATTTTTCGATTAAGAATTTGATGGCCACCATTTTTTACGCAAATCACCTCCTACGATGTCGCGATTATCCCCACAATGTCACGCACCTTCTGCAGATATTTGTGACAAGAAACACAATCACTTTCTAAAAACGATTCTATGCGAAAATTAAAACTACAGGTACAAATGACCCTTGATGGTTTTGTAGCCGGACCGAATGGCGAGTTGGACTGGATATGGATTGGTAAACCCGATGAAGCTATTTTACAGCGCGTAATTGAATTGGCCGACACCTGCGATACCATTTTATTAGGACGCAAGATGACCCGTGGATTCATTGATCACTGGGAAAATGTGCTCGACAACCAACCCGAAAGCCATGAAAAACCTTTAGCAAAACAAATGGTTAGTATGCGCAAGATCGTCTTCAGTAGCACACAAACAGCTATCAAAGGCAGAAACCTGGAAGTGGAAAATGGAGCCGTGGCTGCTGCAGTGCACGCGCTGAAAAAACAACCGGGCAAGGATATCATGGTTTATGGTGGCGCTACTTTTGTAAGTTCGCTCATCAGCCAGAATCTTGTTGATGAATATTATATTTTCAGGAGATCGGTTGCGATCGGGAGTGGGCTTTCAATTTTTAAAGAGCAAAGACTTTTAGAACTCGAGAGTTCCATCACCTACAAAAATGGAACACTACTCAATAAATATCTGCCTGTTTAGGTGGAGCAAAACTTAAAGGCATACAAACATGACCAATATTAACAGCACCATCGCCAAGCTCGAACACGCACAGATCTGTTGGGTAATCCCAGACATTCATGCTACGGTAAAATTTCTTTCCAACTCCCTCGGCATCGCATTTCAAAAACCGGAGCACGTCAGCGCTCAAGATCTAAATATGACCTATTATGGTAAAGTTGTAGCGGGAGAATGGCTGGCTACTCAGGCATACAACGGTACTTTTATTGAACTCGTTCAGCCTGTCTCGGGTCAAAGTATGTTTCATGATTATCTCGCCAAGTATCCCGCAGGTGGTATTCAACACAACGCGTTCCGTTTACCGGTTGATGGTTTCGAACAAGTTACCAACAATCTTCGCGAACAAGGTTATGCGGTCATCAGTGAAGTAGATCACCCTATAGCACGGATGGCCTTCTTCGACACGTATAAAACGCTGGGTGTTGTTACTGAAATCATGGGCATCACACCGGAAGGTTGGAAAGC
>CAZAHL010000316.1:0-8572 GCA_964484845.1 uncultured Chryseolinea sp.
TTACGTTCAGGCAAATTCCGGTGCGGCCTTCTTTACAATTGCGGCATCGGCCACAAGCAATGTTAAAAGGAACGGAAACAAGGTCGCCTACTTTAATGAATTCAACATCCTTACCTGCTTCCAGCACAATCCCTGTAATCTCATGACCTAACACCAATCCCGAAGGAGCGGTGGTACGCCCGCGCACCATGTGCTGATCGCTGCCACAGATATTGGTCGATACAATTTTAAGAATGACACCGTGTTCGCATTTCCGATTGCCCAAGGCCAGCTTGGGATATTCAATTTCCTGAACAGCCACTTCACCCGGCTTGATGTACGCTACTCCATGATTTTGGCACATAAAAAGAAATTTAAAGTTGAGAAATTTTAACGCACTGATTACTTCAAGGCTTCAGCACCTGCTGTTGCTACGGCATGATCATTCTCTACTGAACTTCCCGAAACACCGATGGCTCCTATGATTGATCCGCTGGCATCTTTAATACAAACTCCTCCCGGAAATGTTATCAACCCTCCGTTTGAGTGCTCAATGTTATAAAGCGATCCTCCGGGCTGAGACAAACTGCCAATGATACCGGTGTCCATATTAAAATACCGGGCTGTTCTTGCTTTTCGTTGTGAAATATCGATCGAGCCCAGCCAGGCTTCATCCATATGCGCAAAGGCTATCAGGTTCGTTCCGCTATCGACTACTGCGATATTCATAAGGGTGTTAATTTCCTTAGCCTTTGCTTTTGCTGCGGCAATGGCTGCTTCTGCTTGTTTTAGTGTGATGTTCATCGTGGTATTTTAATTAGTAACTAGATTTTATCTGACAATTGTAAAACTAGGAACGGGAACCGCACACACGATTGAACAATACTCCCAAGATGTATAACAATACTCCCGATATTTGTTGATATTCATTTCTGCTGGCTTGCATCTTTTTAACTTTCCGCCGTCGCGAGACGCTATGGCGGACAAGCGTCTTTTAAAGAAACCAATGCGGCGCTCTGTTTAACGCTAAGCAACCCGGTAATTGCCAGGCGATGCAACTCCGGATTATGATGTTGTCAAGGAGTTGATTATTTTAAATAAATCTGTTCATTAATCATTTTTTATAAAATACATGCAGACCGGTGCGGTGAAACATATTAAAATAACCAGGGTAAATGAAAAGGGCATACTGGAAGCTAACGACCAACTGGCCGTAGAAGAACCCTTGGAAATACAGATGATGTATGGTTCTGCCGGAAACAGAATCACCAAAGTTATTTCTGTTACCATGCGTACGCCCGGAAATGATGTGGAACTGGCAATTGGTTTTTTGTTTTCAGAAGGGATCATCAACAACAAAAACCAGATCAATAAAATCCAACCCGATAGAGAAGATGGAAATAAAGTGATGGTCATACTTTGTGACACTGCCGTACCACATCTTCAAACAGCCGAGCGAAATTTTTATACCACTTCCAGTTGTGGGGTATGTGGCAAGTCTAGCATTGATGCGATTAAAACCGTTTCTATGTATGCGCAGCAAGAAGATGCCATGAAAGTAAACGCTGCGGTTTTTTATAGTTTGCCCATCACTTTAAAAAAGCAACAGGAGCTATTCGCAACTACCGGGGGGCTGCATGCCTCATCATTGTTTGATGAGGATGGAAACTTACTATTGCTGCGAGAGGACGTGGGCCGGCACAATGCGATGGATAAAGTGATCGGTGCCAGCCTCTTCAATAACCATTTGCCCTTAGATAATACGATCCTGCTGCTTAGCGGAAGGGCAAGTTTTGAATTGATTCAAAAAGCTAGCATGGCAGGAATAAAAATAATAGCTTCCATAGGAGCTCCTTCGAGCCTGGCGCTGCAAGTGGCAGAAGAGTTTGGAATAACACTCATTGGTTTTTTAGGGAAAGAAAACTTTAATATTTATTCCGCTAGTCATCGAATTGTTTTCGGATAGAATAAATCGAGTAAAATGAAAATAAGAATAAGTGGAAATTCCATCCGCATACGGTTATCAAAACCGGAAGTGGAGAAGCTTAGTACGAGAGGATTTTTGGAAGACAAAACCTCGTTTGGCACAACCTACTTCAGCTATGCAGTAGAAAGAAAGGTTGGAATAAAAACGCTTTCAGCCAATTATCATCAGAGTAAAATTACCATGATGGTTCCTGAAACGCTGATAAAAGATTGGCCGGAAAATACCGTAGTAGGGTTTGATTCGCACCAGGCGGTAAGCGACACAGAGACATTATATCTTTTGCTCGAAAAAGATTTTAAATGTCTTGACCATACATTGGAAGATCAATCGGACAACTTCGAAAACCCGAATAAAATCTGTTAGCCATGAGCGACGAAACAACACCTGTTCCCCAAGCAGAAAACCCGGAGCAACTAACAGGATTGAAACGCGGCAAAATAAAAACCAATGCAGCAGGTATCAATGCTGTTGTATCGAGCATGGAAAAAGTGATTGGCGAAGCCGGCTTTACCAGGGGAATGAAAGGACTTTGGCGGCTCAATAAAAAAGGTGGCTTTGATTGTCCCAGCTGCGCCTGGCCTGATCCGGATGACGAACGCTCGGACATAGCGGAGTATTGTGAAAATGGTGCGCGTGCGTTAGCCGAAGAAGCCACCACAAAAAAACTTACGGCTTCTTTTTTTGCTGAAAATTCTGTTCCTGATTTAGCTGCATTATCCGATCATGAAATCGGCAGTAAAGGACGCATTGCCGAGCCAATGTTCCTGCCTTTGGGAGCCACGCACTATCAACCCATCTCTTGGGAAAATGCTTTTCGGAAAATTGCACATTCGTTGAATCAACTGGCATCACCAGATGAGGCTATTTTTTATACATCGGGCCGCACTAGCAATGAAGCTGCTTTTTTGTACCAGCTTTTTGTGCGGGAATTTGGCACCAACAACCTGCCCGATTGCAGCAATATGTGCCACGAAAGCAGCGGTGTTGCTTTGAAAGAATCGCTTGGAACTGGTAAAGGCTCTGTGACACTCAACGACTTTTATGAAACCGAGGTGATCATGATCCTGGGGCAGAATCCTGGAACCAACCATCCCCGCATGCTCACTGCATTGCAAAAGGGCAAAGCAAACGGGGCGAAAATCATTTCTGTTAATCCATTGCCCGAAGCCGGCCTCATTGGTTACAGCAATCCCCAAACGGTAAAAGGTATTCTTGGCATCAACACTTCGCTGTCCGATCTTTTTCTGCCCATAAAGATCAACGGAGACATGGCTTTTTTAAAAGCGGTGCAACTGCTGTTGCTCAACGAAGAAGAGCGGGAGCCCGGTACGGTAATCAATCATGACTTTATTATAAAAAACACCTCTGGCTTTAACGAACTTGCGCGCCATTTAAAAGAACAAAACCTGGATGAGTTGTGCAGGGCATCGGGCCTTACGTTGGCGCAGATCCAGGAAGCGGCAGCCATCTTAAAACATAAAACTAAAATTATTATCTGCTGGGCTATGGGGCTCACGCAACATAAAAATGCTGTCGACACAATTAAGGAAGCTGTTAATTTACTTTTACTTAAAGGCAGTATTGGAAAACCCGGAGCGGGCACTTGCCCGGTAAGAGGGCACAGCAATGTGCAGGGCGATCGTACTATGGGAATTTTTGAAAAACCTTCGAATTCGTTCTTACAGAAGTTGGAAGAGAACTTTCATTTCACACCTCCTGCAAAACATGGGTATGATGTAGTGGAAAGTATCAAAGCCATGCATGCGGGTAAAGGCAAAGTCTTTTTTGCCATGGGTGGAAATTTCCTATCTGCCACTCCCGATACCACATTCACTGCCGAAGCGCTTCGTAAATGCAGCCTAACGGTTCATACATCCACCAAGCTAAACAGAAGCCATCTCGTACATGGTGAAGAAGCGATTATTCTCCCGTGCCTGGGACGAAGTGATGAGGATATGGTAAATGGTGAAGCCCAGTTTGTTTCGTGTGAAAACTCCATGGGTGTTGTTCAGTCGTCCAAAGGTGTTTTAAAACCCATCTCCGATCATCTGCTGAGTGAACCAGTTATTGTATGTTGGTTAGCAAAGGCAACACTTGGAGCGCGCAGCAAAATTAACTGGGAAAGCTACATGCAACATTACGATGTTATCCGCGAAGACATCGAGCGAACCATTCCGGGGTTTGCGAATTACAATAAGCGTGTACGAATTGCCGGAGGATTTTACTTACCCAATTGTAACCGCGAGGGAGCTTTTCAAACCGCTTCTGCCAAAGCACACTTTAACGTGGCCCCGCTTCCAGCGATCGCCATGGAAGACGATGACCTTATGATGATGACCATTCGCAGCCATGATCAGTTTAATACAACCATATATGGTTTAAGTGATCGATACCGCGGCATTTACAACGAGCGCCGAGTAGTTTTAATGAATGAGAAAGATATGCACCAACGCGATCTGCAGGATGGCGACCTGGTAGACCTGGTTAATCAATTTGATGGCGTAGAGCGCGTGGCAAATAAATTCATCGTAGTGAAATACCCGATTCCTGAAGGATGCACTGCCACGTATTTTCCCGAAACCAATGTACTGGTTCCGATAAATAGTGTAGCAGAAAAAAGCAACACACCCACCTCCAAACAAGTGATTATAAAAATTAAAAAACATGTCACAAAAAGGAGTTAAGTTTCATCCACATTCACAGCATGTCCAAATGGAAAATAGGTATACACTTCACCCGATTAACCTGAGCAATCCTGCCGAGCTGAATTCGATGGTGGAACACAAAAGGGTTTTCAGCCTGAAGGATTGCGAGTTGAATATTTTTGAAACTTACCAGCAATGCTCAGATGTATCGTTGTCGTACAAGGGGTTAGTAATTACCAGTATGATGCGCGGCAAAAAAGTAATGTACCTGTCAAGGCAACCCGGTTTTGATTTCCTTCCCGGAGAAACCGTAGTACTGCCAGAAGGCATTTCCATGAAAGTGGATTTCCCCGAAGCGGACGAGAAACATCCGGTGCAGTGTGCTACGCTGGCCTTTAACTGGGAGAAGGTGAACGAGACCATCGATTTTCTGAATGAAAACTATCCCCGGCAGGGATCACCCAACGAATGGAAGCTCAACTTCAGCTATTATCATTTTTATAACAACCGTGAGTTGACCAATAGCCTGAATAGGCTGATCAGTATATCTATGGGCGATGAAATCGCAAAAGATGCACTGGCCGATCTTGAACTGAAATCACTTTTGGTGCGGGTAATACAAACGCAAAATATGGCCTTGTTGGAAGCGGACCCCGTTGTGAATCGCCGGCTCACCAACGTAATCCAATACATTCGCCAGCACCTGACGGAAAAAATTGGTATAGAATTGCTTTGCGAAAAAGCCTGCATGAGCAAGTCCGTATTTTTCAGGCTATTCAAAAATACGTTTGGCATCTCGCCACTGGAATACATTATCCGTGAACGAATTGCTCTGGCCAAAAGTCTGTTGAAAAGTCCAGAAGTAAGTATTACAGCTGCTTGTTACCAGTCGGGATTTAATAACCTTAATTATTTTGCCAGGTTGTTTAAGCGGATGGAAGGAATTACGCCATCAGAGTTTCAAAACTTATCCGCTACTGCATAGTGCCATCAATCGCCTTGTTAGAAGCTTTGTATTACCCCGTTTCATACCGAGATCAACAATCAAGATACTGCCTTACGAAGAACTAGATTTAAGACCTACCCTCTTAAATCGAGCCCTCTGCTATTTCTCTAGATATTCTTCTCGGTATTCTCCCTCGATAACTCAGCAAGACCCTCCTACATCGAGCCCGTCATTCCGCGCCTTCTAGCTTACTCCGTGAGGTGCCCGTTCTTGAGCGGAATCCCGTTAGGTCTCTTCATTAAAGGTAAGGCACTCCGGCTGAACATGTCCTGTCAACGGGGATGCCGCCAAAGTTCTGCAGTTTGTTATAGCAAATTATATTAGCGCGGCATGACGGTTTCATAGGTGGGTTTGTAGGTATTCTTCGGCCTCTATTAGTTTACATCGAGCCCGTCATTCCGCGCCTTCTAGCTTACTCCGTGAGGTGCCTGTTCTTGAGCGGAATCCCATGGACAGGTCCCTTTATTAAAGTGAAAGCACTCCGGCTGAACATGTCCTGTCAACGGGGATGCCGCCAAAGTTCTGCAGTTTGTTATAGCAAATTATATTAGCGCGGCATGACGGTTTCATAGGTGGGTTTGTAGGCATTCTTCGGCCTCTATTAGTTTACATCGAGCCCGTCATTCCCCGCCTTCTAACTTATTCCGTGAGGTGCCTGCTCCTGAGCGGAATCCCATGGACAGGTCCCTTTATTAAAGTGAAAGCACTCCGGATGAACATGTCCTGTCAACGGGATGGCGCGAAAATTGGCAGTTTGTTATAGTAGATTCCATTAGCGCGCCATGACAATTTCATAGGCTGGTTTGCAAGTATGGACGACACTGATATTCCTGTTAGGAACTGATTTAATTCGAAGATTTAATTTGCTCTAACGCCTCCATTGCTTCCTCGTTTTTATAAATTTTCAACGATTTTTCAAAAGCCTCTTTTGCTTTGCCTTTTTCTTTTAGAAGTACGTACCCCCTGCCGAGATCATTCCATGCATCCCAGCCTGGGTGCATGTTCACGTTAAATTCAAAAACTTTAACCGCACTTTTGATTTCACCCGTTTCCAATAGTTTACTACCCAAACGACTTAACTCCTGATTGCCTATTCTCAAATTATAAGTAAAGTAATCTTCCTTTGTCACGGTCATTTTTTTAAAAGTATCAATCGCTACGTCCACTCCTTCTCTCTTAAAAATTGCGTATAACTTTTCATACACTGATTTTTTCGGTTCATTGTATCCTTTCTTTCCTTGTAAGAACGCTTGCAGATAGGACGTAGAGACGGCTATTTCCACATCTTTACCTGTCTTAGTATCTCCAAAAGCAGACGACTGTATTCCAACTAAATATCCATTTGCATCAATAATAGGAGAACCGCTTGCTCCGGGTTTTAATCTGGTTGTATCTGTTTCCATAAAGATGTCTGTCCCTTCGGTCCTTATCACCCTGGATTCATATACAACTGTTGTTTTAGATTGGTAAGGATTACTTATTCTGTAAATTTTTTCTCCCGGTTTCAGTGGAGTATATCTTAATTTTAAAGGCTGAACTTCTTTAGGTGCTTTCTTCATTGAGAAAATCAGCCAGTCACGCTCCATAATTGTTGACTCTGCTCCGACCAAGACTTCCTTGTTATCTTCATTCAAAAGTTTGTCCATCAAAATAACATTGGTACTGCTTTTTGGACGCATGATCCATTTTTCAAGATCATCATTTATACTTACAGTATTGCTTTTCCTGTTTCTTGCTATCCAAAGCACGTGCTTGGCGGTAACAGCTAATGTATCTTTCCCAGTGTCGATCAAAAATCCGGTGCCGGCATACCCAATTTCCCGGAGGCTTGGATCCTCATAAGTATCTCCGTTTTTATAAAGTACTTCATTCACCAGGGCTATTGTTGGCCATTGCTCAATTGGTTTTTCGATCCATGGTTCTTTTGTTTGAGACAATACCGCTAACGGCATAAGAGACAGTATGAAGATAATTTTGATCATTGGAATTTTTAGTTTAATGATGATGCAATTTTTAGTTAACCTTTGCTTCGAGCAAACGTACCTAGCTATACTCCGAAAGGCGTAAAGCAATTGTAAAAAAATGTAAACTGAATGTAAATTTTGCGTACCTGCCCATACCTATGAAATCGAGACTCTTTATTGCCGGAGTATTGTCCATTTCATATTTCTGCTGACACCCTTATTCCGCCGACGGCCCCTTCCGAGTTTTTGGAAAAGCGTGCATCCCTCGTGGTGAGTTTGGTACCCCGAAGAAATAATTAAAAACTAACAAAGGAGTTAATTCGTTATGCTGGTATGGAAAAAACTATTAATAGCACTTTAAGCGAGTTGTGCACTCGTATTCTTCAGGATCATAACATAAATGGCACTACAGGAATAAGAAAGGATTTTCAACTGTTGCTGAATCAAGAGTTGAAACAGGATATGGATTTTATTAATAAGGTTGAATTCGATTTCAAGGGATTAGTATTAAAATCTGAAAAGGAAATTATTAAATTTTTTAAAACTGACGGAAGCATGAAGACTGAGTTAAAAATCACAAAGATTTAAAGCTTAAACCTGAATAAACAGGATTTAAAATTTCTTTAATAATCTTGCTAACCTGAGTTCGGGTTAAGGAGTAAGAGAGCGTTTTCTAAACAACAATTTTCCGCATTGCCTATCCAGTAAATTGTTTTGTGCGGATCTATTATGGAGATGAAGAATTCAGGTTTCTAATATGCTCAATAATTCCAGCATGTTTCAGCCGGGCCTCAGCCAATCCTTTGGTCTGGCAGTGGGTTTGCGCAGATTGGGTGCAGCCTCGCCTTCGCGAAGCTCTCTGGCGAAGCAAGGCCGGATGAAACATGCTTGTCTATGCACATATCTAGTAATTTCTTTCGTGTCTTATGTCTGTTAACCCTGAAGGGGTTGAATATGAATAGCCCCGGATGAAATCCGGGTTAATGAATTA
>CAZAHL010000317.1:0-8532 GCA_964484845.1 uncultured Chryseolinea sp.
TTGCATATTCAACAAGCTCTCTTTTTCCAAACTTTGGATTTGGCGCTTATTATTACACTGGACGTTTTTATGCAGGCGTCGGTGTTCCAAAAATGCTCAAGAACAACTTAGCCGGAACAAATAGCCCAACGATTGATTTCACAAGTTTTCCCAACCGACAAAATCGTCACCTTTTTATCACGACTGGCTACACCTTCGAATTGGATCAAGATTGGACATTGAAACCGTCCTTGTTAATTAAAGGTGTCCATGGCGCTCCTGTGGAAATGGACGTCAACGTAAATGCCTGGTGGAAAGAGTTGGTAGGGGCAGGTCTTTCGTACCGAACTGCAGATGCTATGGTCGCCATGGTTCAGTTCCAGGCAAAACCCGAATTTCAGGTCGGCTATGCATATGACATGACTCTTTCGAAGTTCGCTGGAACGAACTCAGGAAGCCATGAACTTATGCTGCGCTATGAGCCGCATGCAAAAAAAATGCAAGCGAAAAAGACTCAGCTCAACAGAAAGAAAACGAGTTATAACAAAGCCAAAAAGAAACGTCCCGGTAAAAAATTCAAACACAGCAACAAGAGAAGGCGTAGCGGTAAAATTTCTGCTTAAGATGTTGTAGGTGTTGGAATTTTCGTAGTGTTGAAATGTGAATTCGAATACCACCGATTTGCTAACGAAAATATCGAAGTGAGAATCCAAACAAGTTCTTTTTGTGAACCTTAGCGGATTAAATGCATTTCACCGCAGGCGCCAAGACGCAAAGAAATCGCTAAGCTAAATGCAGAAATTCTCTGCGGTCCGTTGCGTCTTGGCGCCTCCGCAGTGAGTTTTTTTAACCAGAAGAGTCAAAAGGACATAATCCGATACAAAGTAGTAAGATTTACACACGATCGACTTTTTTGAATCTTATCTATTAAATACGTTTCACCGCGGAGATGCCAAATCGGAATTGGACATCGATATTCTAATTACCAAAAATATCAGTCGATATTTTTTTCCAATGCTTCCTTAATTCGATTGGCTATCTTAAGCAATTCCCTGTATCCTTCTAATAACTCCTGTCGCGTTCCGAGTCTTAAGACAATGTTATTTACAAATTCTACTTCTCCCAAAATTTTTTCCATATCAAGACTTTTGAGCCAAGCTTGTGTTCGTTTTGAGTCCACGGAAGGAATATATTTTATAATGTACGGTCCTGTTATGAAAACCGTCTCTTGAAGTTCGGCCGATTCTACTGTCTTCAGCCCTTGATATAACTGATCATATTCAAATAGTAAATTTTTTAGTTCAATATCGTTCACCAGTTGAAAATTCGCGGAGCTTTTCAAGGAGTAAAAAGTCGCGTTTTTTGAAACAAAATTTGGCCGCTCGATAACAGATTGTACCAGTTTAACGAAATCTTCTTTTCCTAACTTCCCTGTTTCAGAACTGCTTTGTTGTAACAAAGATTTTCCGCTTTGAATTACAACCTCCGTTCGTTGGATGATTACTTCCAATTTCTTTACGTCTGAAATAATATCCCCTTGCAAACTTTGAAGATAGGCTTGTTGAAGTTTCCGATTCGCAGCTTCTTCTTGAAAATTGCTGAACGCTAATGAAATCGTTATCCCAATAATCACTACAATAATCTCGAGAAAATACTCGGGCCATCGGTGTGCCAGCAGTTGCCCGACCTTCCGGAAGATCACAGGGTTCGATTTTCTTTCGGTAGATTTTATTTCGTCTTGGGATGGACGGTCATCTTTTAAGCCTGAATCGGACATATAATCTAGTTGAGGGGCTACCGCGATAATACCGTTTGCTTGAACCAACCTACGCGAAGATCGAAATCTCTTTTACTCCTTTCGCACAGTAGTACCTCCATAGATCAGTTTAAACGGCCCCTGATTTTCTGAGAATAAGACCCGGCAGAAGAGAAACACGCACACACTTTTACAAAGTAAATCTTTCTTGATCATTTTTAATTAAGTTCACGGCTTCTTTCTGGAAACTTATCAACGAGAAGTATTAATGTATCCTAATTGCTAATATTTTTACATTCGAATTACAAATCTGTACGGTATGAATTTTAAAACTATTTTGGTCGCTCTTTGCATTACAATTTCAATGGTCGGTTGCAAAGAACCCCATGCACCCACCGATCTGACGCAAGAAAATTTTATTCCAAAACCGGTATCTGTTCAGGCTACGGCACAAGTATTTGAACTCACAAAGGAAACAGCAATTTTTGTTGAAGGGGAATCTGAAGAACTTTCGCAAATCGGGGAGTACCTTGCAGAAAAACTAAGGCCTGCGACTGGATTTTCATGGAAGGTATCTTCAACAGAGGATGAACCCAGGTCTGGTAATATTTATCTCACTACAACCGGAGCCGATGCCACACTCGGGGAAGAGGGTTACGAACTTACGATTACAGAAGATTTAATAAAGGTAGCCGCTCCAAAGCCAGCTGGTTTGTTTAGAGGCATTCAAACGATCCGGCAACTTTTACCGGATAGTATAGAAATATTGTCGGTTCAAAAGAGGACGTGGGAAATTTCAACCGGGACAATTCGTGATTATCCAACCTACCCCTTTCGCAGTGCCATGCTGGATGTTGCCCGACATTTTTTTAGTGTGGACGATGTGAAGCATTATATCGATCTTCTTGCCCGTTACAAGATGAATGCATTGCACCTTCATCTTTCGGATGACCAAGGTTGGCGAATAGAAATAAAATCATGGCCTAATTTGACGGCGCATGGTGGAAGTACTCAAGTCGGCGGAAAAAAAGGTGGTTATTATACACAAGAGCAATATAAAGATCTGGTTAAATATGCCGCAGAGCGTTACATCACGATCATTCCTGAAGTTGATTTACCGGGGCATACCAACGCGGCGCTGTCCTCGTATCCGGAGTTAAATTGCAACGGTAAGGCTCCTTCTCTCTATACAGGCACGGAGGTAGGCTTTAGCACCTTATGTGTCGACAAGGAAATCACCTACAAATTTGTGGATGACGTTATGAAAGAACTGTCCGAAATCACTCCCGGGCCATATATTCATTTAGGCGGAGACGAAAGTCACGCAACGAAAAAGAAGGATTTTATTCTCTTTGTCAATAAGGCACAGGAAATTACCCTTGCTCGTGGTAAAAAGCCCATCGGCTGGGAAGAGATATCACAAGGTGTGATAAAGCCTGGAACGGTAGTTCAATATTGGTCCAACGTCGAGCACGCAAAAGCAGCCGTTCAACAAGGCGCAAAAATTATTATGTCACCTGCCAAAAAAGCGTATCTCGACATGCAATACGACTCAACCAGCAAGCTAGGATTACATTGGGCCGCGTATATTGAAGTGGACAGTGCCTACAATTGGGACCCCGCCACAATAGCGAAAGGTATCACACAAGATAATATCCTTGGAATCGAGGCACCTCTTTGGTCTGAGACAACGGTTACGATGGACGACATAGAGTACCTCGCTTTCCCACGCCTTTTAGGTTATGCAGAAATAGGATGGTCACCTGCGTCCGCAAGAAGTTGGGAGGAATATAAAGTCCGCTTAGGAAAACACGGTCGCCGCTTAACGGCCATGGATATCAATTTTTATAAGTCCAAATTAGTCCCATGGATTGAGTAGTTATCTTTTGAAACGTAATTTTCTTTTTTAAACCAGTCAAGAGTTTCTTTTAGCGCTTCTTTTACAGGAGTAGTCGTTAACTTGAATTCTTGGCTTGCCTTTTCTCCCGAGTAATAATTATCTAACGTGAGGAGTTGCGCGTTTTCTTTAGTGAATGCAAATTTTTGGCGACTTATGTAACTCCAAAACGCAACGATGCTTGCGGCAGCTCGTATTAGATTTTTGGGGATTTTTAGTTGGATAGGTCTTCCTCCTGTTGTTTCATTTAATAATGTAAAAAATTCTTTATAGGTGAGATTTTCCCCTGCAAGTAAATAACATTCACCACTTTTCCCTGATAATAAGGCTTGATAAATTCCCTTTGCCACGTCGCCTGCGTACACGAAATTTTTTCCTCCTTCGGGGCACCATTGTATACCTTTTTTTAAACCAAATAAGATCAGCTTGCCGGAACTTGGTTTCAAATCATACGGTCCAACGATGAATGTTGGGTTTACCACCACCGCATTTAAGCCTCGATTCTTCACCGCCTCAAGCACACATTGCTGAGCCATTTGCTTGCTATTGATATACCCTGAATGATAGTGGCCCAGGTTAAAATCAGACAATTCAGTCCCAGGTTTTTCTTTCGTTCCAGGTCCAAATGCATTTGCTGTACTGACGTATACAAGTTTTTTATTTCCATGATGCAGGGCTGCCGCTATGATATTTTCAGTCGCTTCTACATTAATTTCCTTATAGAAATCAAAATGCCTGGGTAAGACGCTCGTTGTTGACGCCGCGTGAACAATGCAACTGCAATCTTCAACGGCTTTAGAGATGTCTTCATAGTTCAAGATATTTCCGTGGAAAATATCACACGCTGTGCCCGCCAAAACTCGGATGTCTGCCGACGGCCGAACAAATGCCCGGACCTCTTCACCAGCCCGAACCAATTCTCTTATCAGGTTCGCCCCAAGCAATCCATTCGCTCCCGTAACTAACACTTTCATGGTCTATTAATAGCGTAAATCTTTAATTATGTTGCATTTCAGCACACTTGTTACTTTGCTTTTAGGATTCATTCATTACCTAGTTGTATTCGTAGTAATATTAATACTCTTGCCATGCAAACATTTTGAATAGGGTATTATTTTTCGAGGGTCCCGCGGTCGTGGTTAAGAAGAAGATTTTAAAATTTATATCAATAAAACGATTCATTACCTATTAGCTATTAGTCCATTTTTAAGTCAATGAAACGAAATATTCAGTTGAGCACGCGGGGTCTGGTTAACTTCTTTTCCCGAAAATCCTTAAAAATTGTCATTTCGTTGCCATTTCTGACATTAAGCGTTTTTTTAACGCTTAACCATCCTAATCTGTTTGCTCAGTCAATAAAGGCAGAAAGGCCCGTTTTAAAATTTCAGCATATTTCAAGAGAATTAAGCAACAATCAAGTATTCTCAATTCTTCAAGATCGACTCGGATTTTTCTGGATAGGGACGTTGGGAGGATTGCACAGGTTTAAAGGTGACGATTATGATCTTTTTGTGGCGTCCAAGGATTCCACAAGTTTGCAGGATAGCCGGATTGAGAAAATATTTGAGGACAGGCAAGGTAATTTATGGATAGGGACCCAAGATGGTATAACCCGATACAACAGAGACAGAAACAATTTCGATCGTTTCAAAACCACCAGTGATTTAGTCGATCCCTTAGATCCGTATCCCAACAGAATAAAAGAAATCACAGAAGACAGCGAGGGAACGCTCTGGATTGTAAGTCAGCATTCGGGGCTCTTTTATTTTAATGACGACAAACAAGAGTTTATTCCTTTTTTCAACAAAGCAGGGGGCAACCTACTAGGAACTACAAATCTGAATGCCATTCGTGCAGATCAAGAATCTATCCTGTGGATTGGTACTATTAACGATGGATTAAAGAAGCTACACACGAAGACGAAAGAGGTAACGCACTATAGGCATGACCCTAAAGACCCTAAAAGTATTGCTGGCGATTATATCGCATCCATTGTAATTGATGGACAACACAACGTATGGATCGGTACTAACTATTGGGGTATCGACAAAATGGTAATCAACGGACCTGCTGGTGAATTTGTTCACTATAAACACGATCCGAAAAATCCGAACACTCCTGGAAACAACGATGTGAGGATGATGTTTGTTGACAGCCAAAATAATGTTTGGTCATGCAATGAAAATGGAGGACTTAATCTGTATAGTTCGAAAATGGATAATTTCTTTTGTTATACTCCCGATCCCTTAGATCCGTTTAGTATTTCCAGCATTTCTAATTGGTGTATGTATGAAGACAGGCAAGGCAGACTTTGGTTTGGGAGTTCATTAAATGGTATTGACGTTATTGATAAAAACCTGGCAAAATTTGATCATTACTATAAATCAACTGTAACGCAGAACAGTATTAATAATAACATCGTGCGATCTTTTTATGAAGATGAGGAAGGTCACTTATGGATTGCGACCGATGGTGGCGGACTTAATTTGTTTGATCGTAAGAACAAGGAATTCAGTGCCTACAGATACAACCCTTCGGATTCTAAGAGCATTCGATCCGATGCAGCACTGTCAATTTGTGAAGTAAATGGAGATTTATGGGTAGCAACTTGGCAAGGCGGAATTAATGTGTTTGATCGAAAGAAAAAAACGTTCACGCAACTTGAGAAAGACAATCCAAATTTGCGTAGCGTTTTTTATTTATTGAAAGATTCAAAAGGAAATATTTGGGCCTCGACGTACGAAGGCGGTATCAGCAAATTTGATTTAACAACCAACATGCTGAGAACATATCTTAATAGTCCGATAAATCCGAATAGTATAAGCAGCAATGTAATACCCAGCATACTCGAAGATAGCGAGGGTAATATTTGGGCGGGAACGCAGAATAGCGGAATAAATTTGATGGAAAGAAACAAAATTGAGGAAGGTGTGTTTCGACGATTTCTACCCAACACACAGGACACCACCAGCCTTCAATCCAAACTGGTGAACGATATATTTGAAGACAGCAAAAACAATATTTGGATCGCTACTTCCGGAGGACTCAGCAAATTTATAAAGGATAAACATGTTTTCAGAACGTATACCACTAAGCACGGACTGGCAACTGATCATATAAAGTCGATCATCGAAGATAATAAAGGATATTTATGGATAGGCACCACGAAAGGCATATCCAAGTTTGATATTGAAAATGAATCATTCATCAATTACGATAAACGGGATGGATTACAAGTAGGGGAGTTTTCGCGATATTGTGCATACAAGACCCGCAGTGGTGAATTGTTTTTCGGAGGCACACAAGGTTTCAACGCCTTTATTCCCGATAGCATCCATCACAGCAATTTTACCCCACCAGTGTATATTACGGGGCTGCGTGTATTTAATAAACCTGTTTCGGTGGGAGAGAACAATTCTTTTCTTCCTAAACATATAACGCAGCTAGACGAATTGACGCTTCCTTATACTGCGTCGGTTTTTACGCTGGAGTTTATCGCATTGAACTATATGGTCCCCGAAAAAAATCAATATGCGTACCGGTTGGAGGGATTGGAAACAAACTGGAATTTTATGGAAGATCAGCATTCGGCCACCTATACAAACCTGGATCCGGGCGAATATTTCTTCCATGTAAAGGCATCTAATAACGATGGAGTTTGGGGTGTGGGTGGAAGGGTGCTCAAAATCATTATTACGCCTCCTTTTTGGAAAACGTGGTGGTTTAAAACATTTTTACTTGCCTTTTTACTTGCCTCTGTTTACCTGATAATTTATTTCCGGGTTAGACACTTACGCAAAAAAAATATTAAGTTGGAAACACGTGTGAATGATAGGACAGCGCAGCTTCGCGGGTTGATAAAAGAGCTTCAGGCAAAACAAGATGAAATTGAAACGACAAACGAAGAGCTAACCTCAACCCTCGAGGACCTGGTAGAGCAAAAGGGAAAAGTCGAGACGATCAACAACGAGCTCAAACAGGCCCATGAAGAAGTACTGACAATCAATAATCAGTTGGACGAGCGCGTGCACGAGCGAACATTAAAACTGGTTAAAGCGAATCAAGAGCTTGACCGTTTTGTGTATAGCGCTTCCCATGATCTAAGTGCACCGCTTAAATCAATTTTAGGATTAATCCAACTCACAAGGTTGGAGAACAAGAATGAGGAGCTCACAAATCATTTGGAGCACATGCAAAAGAGCGTGTTAAAATTGGAAGGCGTTATTAATAGCTTAACTCAATTTTCACGAAACATGGGTCACGCTCTGATAAAGCAAGAGTTTATATTCGATGAAATGATAGAGGAGGTTCTGGACGAATTAAAATATCCATTCCATTCCGATAAAGTAAAAATTATTAAACAATATAATAAATCAGATTCCGTGACGTCAGATTATCTTCGTTTGAAGATCGTTCTTAGCAACTTGATATCGAATGCGTTGAAATATAAAAATATCCACAATCACGATTCGTTTGTCGAAATCAGCTTTTGCAAAAAGGATGACCGTGACAGAATAGCTATCAAAGACAACGGGATCGGTATATCAAAAGAAAATCAATTAAAAGTATTTGACATGTTTTTTAGGGCTACCATGCAGTCGAACGGATCTGGTCTGGGCTTATACATCGTAAAGGAGACGGTAGAAAAATTGGGAGGCGAAATCGCCGTTGAGTCCAATCCCGGAAATCATACTTTGTTTACAGTGACTCTTTGATGCACAGTACAAGTTTCGAGTCTCGAGTATAGAGTTACGAGTTGTCCAGCCGCCGCGGTAGGGGGCTCGAGCGTAACTCGAAACCCGAAACTCAAAACTCGTGACTGGAAGCCCGAAACCTCAAACCTCAAACATCGAACTGACAAGGGATCGGAGGTACAAGTTTCGAGTCTCGAGTATAGAAT
>CAZAHL010000318.1:0-8425 GCA_964484845.1 uncultured Chryseolinea sp.
AATATGAGGTACGGTATCTACCTTATATCGATTTTGAATAGCGGCACAAATTCCCACCGTACCAGGACGCTTTCGTGTCGACCTCTTTTCGAGCAACCCATTTTCCATTTTCTTATAAACATATTCTTCACGGTGATAAGTGACGTCGATAAAAGGTGGTTTGAATTCCATCAATGGATCAATGTTATCAAACAACATTTTAATATTCTCCCCCTTCAGGGGCGGAAGTATCTCAATAGTAAATAACGTTTTACCGTTTGCGTGTTTTAAATGTTCACAGACTTTCATTTGTCGAGTATTGAGGTGTTGAAGTTCTAAGTGTTGAAGTGATTTAGTGATGAGGTTTTGGAGTAGTGACCGGGGTTGCCTCCTTATTTCTTAAATATTTTATTAAAGCAAGAGTTAGGTTTCTGGTATTATCCACCAAAAGATGTAATTCATCAATTTGTTCTTTCATTAAATAGTTCATATCCAATAAAACATAAAGTATACTTTTGACCTCAAGGGCAGAACTTTGAGCGATATCTAAATATCGAATGAATTCTTTGTTACTAAATTTACCGAAACCTTCTGCGATGTTGCTCATCGCAGAAAGAGCAGCACGCCTTATTTGACTTTTAGTATCATAGTCCTTTACAAATTTTCCGGTTTCACAAACGACGTAAATCTGCTTCACTAATTCACGTGAAGACTGCCAACATTTTAAATCCTCAAAACGTGTTACTTTACCCATGGCACAACATTAAATCATATTAAAACACTTAGAACAGTCCCACACTTCAACACCTCGAACTCCAACACTTCAACACTTCTAAACATCATAAGCCAAATTCGGCGACAACCATTTTTCCATTTCGTCGAGGTTCATTTGTTTTCGGGTAGCATATTCGGTGACTTGATCTTTTTCGATCTTGCCGAGACCAAAGTATTTAGAAGCTTCATTGGCAAAATAAAACCCACTTACGGAGGATGCCGGATACATGGCAAATGATTCTGTGAGCGTAATGCCAGCTGCTTTTTCGGCATCAAGTATCGTAAACAGGGTAGCTTTTTCCGTGTGATCAGGGCAGGCCGGATATCCAGGTGCGGGGCGGATGCCTACGTATTTTTCTTCAACCAGTTCCTCGCTGTTCAATTTTTCATCCGGTGCATAACCCCATAATTGTCTGCGTACTTTTGTATGCAGACATTCTGCAAACGCTTCGGCCAATCTATCGGCAAGCGCTTTTATCATAATCTCTGAGTAGTCGTCTTGCTTCGCCTTGTATTTAGCAATAAGTTTTTCAATACCAAGACCAGCGGTCACAGCAAACATTCCCATATAATCCTGTCGCCCGGTGCTTTCGGGGGCAATGAAATCGCTTAAACAAAAGTTCGGAAGTCCTTGCGCCTTTTTATTTTGTTGGCGAAGAAAATGGAAAGATGCAAACGGCTGATCACCTTCTTTTTTAAAGAGCTTTACATCGTCAGTATCCGTTCTCGACGCTGCGTAGAATCCGATTACGCCATTAGCCTGGAGGCTTCGGCCCTGGATAATCTGGTCCAGCATTTTTTGAGCATCATCAAATAACTTTTTTGCTTCAACGCCGACAACCGCATCGTTCAAAATTCCTGGATATCGTCCTGCTAACATCCACGTTTGAAAAAATGGAGTCCAGTCGATATAAGCTCTGATCTCTTCCAATGGAAAATTTATAAATGACTTATTTCCCAAAAACTGCGGCTTCGTAATTTTAGTTTCTTGCCAATTAATTTTCACCTGGTTCTTACGTGACTCGGCTAATGATATGTAATTTTTTTGTTCCTTTCTTTTTTCATAATCTACCCGCAACTTCGCGTACTCATCCTTTACACGCGTTTTAATATTTATAAACGTATCGGGATTAATAAACTCACTTGCTACCGGCACACTGCGGGAAGCGTCCAGCACGTGCACCACGGGACCATCGTAAACCGGGTCGATTTTTACAGCGGTATGAATTCGGGAAGTTGTAGCCCCACCGATAAGCAAAGGCATGACCATTTTTTCACGCTGCATCTCTTTTGCCATGTGAACCATCTCATCCAAGGATGGAGTAATCAATCCACTAAGGCCTATCATGTCAACCTTTTCGCGCTTGGCCGCTTCTATAATTTTTTCAGAAGGTACCATTACCCCTAAATCAACCACGTTATAGTTGTTGCAAGCCAGTACCACGCCGACAATATTCTTACCGATATCGTGAACATCTCCCTTTACCGTTGCCATTAAAATTTTAGCTGCCGGCTTATCAACGTTACCGCTATTCCTCTTCTCTTCTTCTAAAAATGGCGTGAGATAAGCCACTGATTTCTTCATCACGCGTGCGCTCTTTACTACCTGGGGTAAAAACATCTTTCCTGCGCCAAACAGATCGCCTACCACACTCATGCCGGCCATTAAAGGTCCTTCAATCACATTCAATGGTCTGCCGTATTTCTGACGTGCCTCTTCCGTGTCCACATCTATGAAATCGATAATACCTTTGACCAATGCATGTGTAATTCTGTCTTCAATCGTACCCTTCCTCCATTCGTCATCCGTTTCTTTTCTCTTCGCTGACCCTTTTACGGTTTCAGCAAATTCTAGTAGACGCTCCGTTGCGTCATCCCTTCTGTTCAAGAGTACGTCCTCCACTCGTTCCAGAAGGTCTTTATCCACTGCATCGTAAACTTCCAGCATCGTGGGATTAACGATACCCATATCCATACCTTCTTTTATAGCGTGATATAGAAAAGCCGTATGCATGGCTTCCCGCACCTTCTGATTTCCACGGAAGCTAAAGGAAACATTGCTGACACCGCCGCTTACATGTGCGAAAGGAAGGTTTTCCCTTATCCATCTTGTTGCCTTAAAAAAATCAATGGCGTAATTTCTATGTTCTTCAATGCCAGTAGCAACAGGAAAAATATTCGGATCGAAAATGATATCTTCCGGAGGAAAGTTCACTTCATTTACTAAAATATCGTAAGCACGTTTGCAGATTGAGATCCGTTTCTCATACGTATCTGCCTGACCTTGTTCATCAAAAGCCATGACGACAACAGCAGCGCCATAGCGCTTCACCAGCCGCGCCTGCCTGACGAACTCTTCTACCCCACCTTTCATGCTGATGGAGTTTACAATGCCTTTGCCCTGTAAACATTTAAGGCCCGCTTCAATAACATGCCACTTAGACGAGTCGACCATGACTGGAATACGCGATATCTCTGGCTCCGAAGCCATGAGATTGAGATACTTTACCATGGCCGCTTCAGAATCGAGCATCCCTTCGTCCATGTTTACATCAATCACTTGAGCGCCACCACGTACTTGATCCAGTGCTACTTCAAGGGCTTCATCAAACTTATCTTCCTTTATAAGCTTTAGAAATTTGGCAGAACCTGTGACATTGGTACGTTCGCCAATGTTGACAAAATTTGATTCCTTAGTAATCTCCACGGCCTCAAGGCCGCTTAATTTTAGTGTTCGATTCATAGTTGATTAAAAGTCAAAGAAGTCGTATCGAATCAAGAGTCAGTTTAATTTGACTGGTTAAAAAAATATATTGCATCTGGGAACGGAGTTTTATGTTGCAGACAAAATCTAACAATCAATCTCTATACTTAATTACTTTCAGCCATAGCCAAAGGGCTATGGACTTTTCTGGGGGAATATTTTGCTGCCAGGTCCGCTATTACTTTGATATGATCGGGAGTCGTGCCACAACATCCTCCTAAAAAGTTAACCAACCCTTCTTTCAAAAACTCTTCTACCTGATCGCCCATCTGTTCGGGTGTTTCATCGTATTGACCAAACTCGTTAGGAAGTCCGGCATTCGGATAGGCGCTGACAAAAAATGGTGCTTTTTCACTTAGCACTTGCAAATATGGCCGCAGCATAGAGGCCCCAAGTGCGCAGTTTAGTCCTATACTTAATAACGGCACATGAGACACCGAAATTAAAAAAGCTTCTGTGGTCTGGCCTGATAAGGTTCTCCCGCTAGCATCTGTAATGGTGCCTGATACCATAATGGGTATGCGCTTGCCTATTTCGTCAAACAATTCCTGAATAGCGAAAAGTGCAGCTTTAACATTTAGCGTATCAATAATGGTTTCAAGAAGAAGCATGTCTACCCCCCCGTCAACCAACGCCTGGGCTTGTTGTTTAAAAGCGTCGACAAGCTGGTCGAATGTAATCGCGCGGTATCCCGGGTTATTTACATCTGGAGAAAGGGAAGCCGTTTTGTTAGTCGGCCCCATGGCACCCGCTACAAACCGGGGTTTATGCGGTTCTCGTTTCGTAAATTCGTCCGCAACTTCCCTGGCAATTCTGGCCGATTGATAATTCAAATCATACACAGCATCTTCCAGGTGGTAGTCTGCCTGAGCAATGGTAGTTCCGCTAAAGGTATTGGTCTCAGCTATATCTGCGCCAGCCTCAAAATACTGCCGATGAATATCTTTGATTATGTCAGGTCGGGTGATGGAAAGCAAGTCGTTATTGCCTTTGAGGGTATATTTATGGTCCTTAAACCGGTCTCCTCTAAAATCTTCCTCGGTTAATATATGCCGTTGGATCATTGTTCCCATGGCACCATCAATTACCAAAATTCTTTCTTTTAAGATCTCTTCGATTTTCATATAGGTCTCTTTAGAATATACTTTCCAGAGAGCCCAGTTTTAAAGGGGGGTACTTATCTTCTCCCGACATGTCGGGATGGGATTTAGCACAACACCCCGCCAGTCGGCGGGATAGGATGCTAAGACGTCATAAGGCCCAAAACCCTCGGTCTTTCTGGATAAGCATTGCAAATTAAACTATTCGTATTGAATTATAAAAATGTGTTAGTGAAGTGTTGGGGTGTTGATGTGCGAAGTGCTGTGCCCGTCTTTGGCTGGATTGAAGTGTCTTCGAGGACGCAGCGATGTTAAAGTTATAAGAGGGTTATTAAATTTTAGTAAGGTTGATTTCAATAACCCCCTTAAATCACATCACTCAAACGAATGAAATCGATAAAGCCTTTTTAAGGGCCCAGACCGTTTATTTTTGTCTTCGGGGATTGGTCAAACTTTGATATCTTTCATTCGGAAACACATTGAATAAATAAACTGTTTAAACGCTATTGAAACTTGCCGCGATAGACATCGGTTCAAATGCCATCCGTTTCCAAGTATCTACGGTGCTAGATAACTCTCCTAAATTGCTTTTTAAAAAACTTGAGTATGTACGTTTCCCCTTGCGTCTTGGGCATGACGTTTTTAGTACCGGCCGGATAAGCCCGAAGAGTATGGAGAAATTTAAAAAGCTTATGAAAGCTTTCCGGCTGCTCATTGAACTTTACGAGGTTGACGACTATATGTTTTGCGCTACCTCCGCGATGCGCGAATCAGAAAATGGTGAAGAGCTTGTAAATGAAGTACAGGAGGAGATCGGTATTACCATTCATATCATTAATGGCAACAGAGAAGCTGAATTTATCAACCGGGCCATCAGCTCATATCTAGCGAGCAAAACCTATTTGCATATTGACGTCGGCGGCGGAAGCACGGAGCTTAACCTGTATGTTGATGGAAAGAAAATAAAAACGCGCTCATTTAAGATTGGTTCTGTCCGTGTATTAGAACATACTGACTCACCCATCATGTGGGAAGATATGGAGCATTGGGTAAAAGAAAACGTAAAAAAAACCTATGGTAAGGTTACAGCGGTAGGAACGGGAGGAAACATCAGTAAAATATTTGAGCTGGCTTCCTCAAAACCGGGAAAAACCATATCTATAAAAAAAGTCAAACAAATTCGTGATATGATCGAAAGCTTCTCGATTGAACAACGGATCTATACCTTGCAAATGAACCCGGACCGTGCGGATGTAATTATCCCTGCTAGCAATATTTATCTAAAAGTAATGGAATGGGCACACGCAGTCAGTATTCTCGTACCTGAGGTAGGTTTAAAGGATGGGATTATTTTTCATTTGTATGAAAAGAATATTCTACAAAAAAAGATTGAGTTCTCATAAAGTACATCCATACGCTTGATGTAATAACCCTCTGTTTCTTGCCTGTCATTTCCACAAATGTGAAGCAAATTCTGTTTTGCACTACGATTCACTCCGGCCATGAAAGCAACGTAGAAAAAATCGTATTGGATAAGGGTGATTTTTTTGCAGTTAAAGGACAAACCTTACACGTTGAGTTACATTAGCGGCTTATGAATAAACACAAAAAACGACGTATATTCGCCTGCACATTGTGAAAGGACTTTTTGCAGGGCAGGTTCACTTTTTAACGTGAAAACTATTTTTTAAACATACAGTTCTAAAACTGTTTCCAGGAGTGACTTTTACCCCTTTTTCCATATTAATGGAGGTTAATGCGCTATTTTTTTTACTTTCTAATACTCCAGCTTTTATCACTTTGTAGTACGTCACTACAGGCGCAGAATTTTCCTGTTTATAATAGTTTTTATATCAATCCATTTTTATACAATCCTGCAGAAGCGCTGACAGAATACACGCAGGTCTTTGCGTTGCATAGACAACAGTGGATGAATGTTGAGGGTGCTCCCACTGTTTCGACGCTTACTTTTAATACGTTAATGAATGAATCAAGAGCTGGAGTTGGCGGCAAAATATCCTCTTACAAAAGAGGGTTATTAAGTACCACAGATTTCACGCTGTCATATGCGTACGGTATTCCGGTGGGCCAAAAAAACTGGTTATTTCTAGGTCTTTCAGGAGGTGCCATTTCCAATTCCATCGATATGAACAAAGTCACCGACCCAAACGATCCGGCTATTGCAAAATACCTGGCGAATAACATGCAACCTGCTGCTGGCTTTGGCGCACTTTACCGTTCGGGTTCTGGCCTCAACGTCGGTATTTCTTTACCTCAGCTATTTCCCAGTGTGTTCAATAGCGATGCAAGTTTTTCTAACACCACCGTTTCTCCGGCCGATAATGTTTTTGTAACCATTTACTATAAACGCAAAGTGGAAAGCAAAATCGTGAGTCGCAAACAGGGTGGGCTGAAACGGAAAGTGAGAACACAGGAAGCGATAGCTCCTCTAGAAATGTACTTTAATTACAAGTACTCGAAGTTTGGCAATAGCCAGTTTGAATTTCTGGGGAAGTTAAATCTCACGCAACACTTTTGGCTTGGTGCTTCCTATCGGTTACCCTATGGTTTTACTGGCAATTTGGGTATCCAAAGTCAACGATTTGTATTGGGCTATTCGTATGAACCAGGCAATCAACCAGAAGATGGTTTTTCAAAAGGTTCTCATGAAATAATTCTGGGATTAAAATTAGGCAACCTCAAGAAATTTAAGCGCGCTGCTCCGGTGTTGCGTTCTACGCTAACGAAATCACCTACAGAAAAACACACAGCCCGATTCCAGGATACGGACGAAGATCCTGACAAGCTTAATCAGGGTGATGCTGCCGGTAAGAAAAAGTATTATGTTGTAATCCGTATGTTCAACGACTTTACACAGGCAGATGGCTATAAACGAAAATTGATTGCTGATAAATTTAACGCTGAGATTTTCTACAATCCTCAGGATAAAAAGTATTATGTTCATATCCTGGCGACACTCAAAGCTTCTGAGGCACATGAGGAAATCAGAAACTTGAAAGCCTATACAAAATTGAAAGACGCCCGCCTGCTTGTAGTAACGAGCGATAAGTAGCCGTGAAATCAGGTTACATTCATAAGGATTTGATGGATTTAAGGCACCATGAACCCAATTCAATGGTCCATCCTTAAAATTGCCTTCTTTGGCGCTTTTGCGTTAAGCTCGATTCCATGTGCATGGGGACAAAAACCTGCCATCAAATCGGTCGATAAATTGAAAGGACCCATGGAAGAAATTGTAACCGTGAAAGGTTCCTTCTTTGGCTCAGATAAGACCAAACTTACAGTAACATTCGGAGCTTCAAAAGCCGACATACTCTCGCTAACGGATCAAATGATGGAAGTGAAGGTTCCTTTTGGAACCACTTATAATAACCTTGGTATAACCAATCTCACCAACGGTCTAACCGGATACACACACAAATCTTTTTTTTTAAGTTTTAGCGGAAGGCCCGGTTTCGAACTAAGTAGTTTACAAGGGCAGTTTAATTTTCCGGCAGGGGCTCCCACGTCGGAAAGATTGAATGACCTTTGCATGTGTGACTTTGACGGGGACAAAAAGGTCGATGTTGCGACCGCTAACAGTAACTACAAGTATGTTAATATCTATCCAAACAATTCCTCACCGGGGACTGTAGCCTTTCCAAGTAAAACGGCTGTCAATATAAACGCACTTTCGTTGCACATTAAATGCGGCGATCTAAATGGAGATGGAAAACCTGACTTAATCGTGTCGGAAAGTAGCACGTCGGACAGATTATTTGTCATGAGAAATGGAAGCACTGGCGTC
>CAZAHL010000319.1:0-8403 GCA_964484845.1 uncultured Chryseolinea sp.
GATTATATTAGCGCGCCATGACGGTTTCATAGGTTGGTTTGTAGGTATTCTTCGGTTTGCGACAGAAGAGCATCAATTCTGTGTTGAATATTCTTGGATTACCTCTCCCAGTTCTTCTTTGGTAAATCCCGGTGGTAACGAATTATCATAATATACACGCAATGTTTCTCGATAGAGTGGTTTCAATTGAAAGTCCGTATTATGATGATCGTAAAAGTTGGCTTCATCGGCGTAGGTTAAGCATACACTTTTGTAAATCAAGTTTGGGATAGCTTTTCGAATATTTTCCATCAATTTATCATGGTCTCTGTATTTAAATGTAATTTCGTTTTTACTGTTTCTAGGGAATAGGAGACCAACAGAGTGTTTTGATTTCCAATATGCTGAATCTTGTTTCATTTGTGGATCTTTAACGAACTCAAATTGAATCCCACCATTATGTATTAGGTTATCTTCATTGATCAGGATTAGCTTGAGGTTTTCGGAAATTTTATTAATTTCTGAAATTGATTGGTTAATCACTTCAATGAATTCCTTCGTATAATCTCCTTTTATGATCACGTGAGTGGGCTGATTGTACTTACTTAGTTTTTCCTGTCCATCCAAAGGATCTTTACTCAGACCATACTTGTAAATATTTGTAAGAGACTCTTCTTTGATTTGTTGCTTTCGTAAAAAAATTACGAATTTCTGTTTACCATCCATGCTATAAAGCACGTCCCCAAAGTCTTTTTCAAATTGTGCCAAACTATAATTCGGGACAATCGCAGACTCATACAGAAGGTGCAATAGTTGCTTATCTAATTCTGTAAGCTGCTGAACATAATTAACGTTTTGGTAGAACATGCTTTCAGGGTAAGCATAGCTGTCTCCAGGTAGGCCCAAACATTGAGTTATTTCTTCAAAAATCAGGTCAAATCTACGTCGCTTGCTATTTTCGTTAGTTGAGTCAAAAATTTTGACTATCGCTTTATAAATGCCTCCCTTAGCGGAGTAATATGTTCCAGCTCCGTTAGTTTTATCCGATTTTGTTTTGAGCGGCAGGAACGTTACAAAGAAATTTGCTTTATTAACTAGTGATGTTTCGTAAATTGTAATTGGTAATTTTAAAGCATTCAGTTGATTTATAACGTTTCGTACCGATAGACGATCGCCTTCTAAAGTATCCCCATCCATAAATAAGTAAATATCATTTTTCCATTTTTGAATACTGAACAATTTATTTGTGGTCACTTCACTATGCAAAGCCACTTCATAGAAATAATTAAATGCTTCGGCGGTATAGCGAGTTTTCAATGATTTAGCATCCTTATCTGATGGGCCCAGGCAACCAAAGAGTAGAATGCAAATAGCAAATGAAAAATAAGATGTTGATTTTGTCAATTTGTTTTTGTTAGTAAAAGAAGTAAAAGGAATATCCTTTTACTTCTAATCAGGTGATCAATGATTTTCAAAAGCCATACTTATAAGTATGGGAATGGTAATACATAGTATCGTTACCAATTACCTGCATGACTGTCGAATCCGTCACATGTAAATAGGGTCCGGACCACGAGCCGGTGCTGGAACCTCCTGTTCCTCCAAAAAACGTATCATAAAGCGTTAAGAGAAAGGACGCACACGGTACCGAGCTTCCGCCTTTTACATTTGATAATTCTTCTTCGCTAACTTGCATAGCGAAGTTGTCAACTTCAAGTTGATCGAGGGTTAATTTTTTCATAATGGCTAACTTTTTTTGGTTAAAAATAAATTAATGGTTGAATTTAAAATCCATCCATTACAAAGCAAACTTTTTTAGAAATTGTTTTCCTGATTTTATTGCTGATTGAATATCACATGTCTCTTTGTCTAATACGTTTAATGAAAATTATTTCAACCGATCTTTTATATTTTGTTTGCTAAATCAAGAATTTTTTTCTTCTTGCATCACCGTTGGTTGCTATTTTAATTATTATGCTGACAATTATCTTCGATATATTCCCGGCTACGGGTCACTACAATGCCACGTTTAAATTGGCTAAACTATTACAGCAACGAGGTCATCGAATAGTGTATATTGGTCCGCAGAAGTTTTCTGATAAAATAACTTCTCTCGGTTTTGAATTTCACATCATCAGTCCTCATATCCTCGAACCAGATATAGCTGAGCATGGATTGCTCACTTTTATCATGGAACGTTTCCTCGAGTCATTTTCACGAACAAAATATGAATCGGCAGCGCTGCGAATAAAAGAATATGATGATCTTATAACTAGATATTCTCCTGACTTGCTGGTTTTAGATGATCACTATATTTATAAAGCAGTTTTTTATTATAAGTATAAAACCAAAATAATCGCAGTGCAATCTATGACTGCTAAGGAGCGAGATAATTGGATACCTCCTTTTCAATCTACCGTTATTCCTAAATTTCGATTTGATTATAAAATCTTGATTCGTTGTCTTTGGCTCATTCGCTTATTAAAAAATAGAAAGGATCTCTTCTTAAATAAAGCGCTCGCCTTCGGGCAAGATACTTTGTCCATGGCGAAGAAGTTTGCTTTAGATTATGGATTTTCTTACAATGAAAATATCAACTACCAATTGTCGTTGGAAATAGGGTTTAAAAACATTCCGGTTTTCAAACTTAGTCCACGTGATTTTGACTTTCCACGCCAACCGATTTGGAATCACTACTATGTCGGACCTTTGGTAGATATGGAACGCGAAAAAGTATTTATGGATTTTCGCTATTTAGAAGTGATACAGAAACTGATCAAGTCGAAGAAGGAAGATAAGGATGTCTTCATAATTTATTGCTCACTTGGTACGGTGACTGATCTTGAAATGAAATGGTGCGATATTTTTTTTAAGAGAATTGTTGAGGTCTGTAGCGCAAACCCCAGCTATAAAATTATTTTGTCCGTTGGTAAATATTACAATGTGAGTCGGCTGCTTCCTAAGCCCGTCAATCTTTTTATTTTTCAGCATGTGCCGCAGATCCATTTACTTTCACATGCCGACCTGATGATTAATCACGGTGGAATAAATTCGATTTCTGAATGTGTTTTTGCTGGCGTTCCCATGCTTGCTTTTCCACTTTCTCCTCGTTGGGATCAAAATGGATGCGCTGCCCGAATTGTATATCATGACCTGGGACTACGAGGAAGTATCAAAAGCGATAGTGCCGCTGCGATTTCGAGAAAAATTGATTTCATTTTTATAAACTACGACCGCTATAAGAGAAGCCTATTTAAAATGAAAGCAAAGTTTGACATTATGAATAATTCAACGGGGGCGGCGAGTATCATTGAAGATATTGCCAAAGAGATTTAAGGAAGAGCCTCCGTTGATCGTTAGCTGTTATTGTAATTTGATCTTGATATCATAGTATGAAATCCTTAAAATTTATTCAGAAATGCCATGCTAATCAACACGGAAAGTATTCCAGCGGTTTAGCTTGCCTTACAGCCATTGCACGATATTATGATGGAGCGATTAGGGAGGATGAATTGGGTCACCTAAGTGGGACTACGCCGTTGGGAACAACCGTACTTGGACTTTATCAGGCGGCTAATAAAATTGGCTTCGATGCTGAAGGCTTCAAGGGTTCGACCGAGGGTTTGAAGGAGATGAATGATCCTGTGATCTTGGATGTGACAATGGATAGCCAACTTAAGCACTTTGTAGTGTGCTATGGATTTGACGGTCAATTTTTAATCGGAGATCCGGCGTGGGGAATCATGCAGTATGGTGAAGATGAATTAAACGCCGTCTGGAAATCAAAAACATTATTACGGTTAACGCCCAACGAACTTTTTGGAACAACAAAAGTAAAGATCAAGCAAAAAAGAAAATGGGTGCTGGATTTAATAAAGCATGATGCACACATCCTTTATGTAGCTGCAGCTCTGGATGTATTCATTGCCATTTTAAGTTTAGTGCCAGCTATATTCATGCAAAACCTGATGGATAGTCTTTTACCCTCCCAGAGTAGCTATTCGCTTTTCGTTGGCTTTACTTTATTTGGGGCGGTATTGATAACGCGAGCTTGTTTTATCCACGTTAAAGAAATAGTAATAGCAATTCAAAGAAGAGGATTTATAAGTCGGATATCCAGAGGCTTCGAAAGTAAGTTGATGAATTTACCCATGTCATTTTTTGAAAGTTTTACAACTGAGAAATTGATATCCTGGAGGAATGATATGAAGTACATTGAAGGAATCATAAGTTCACTGATTCGAGATTTATGGCTCAACGTGCTATTAATCTGTATGTCGGTTGGATTTATTTTCTTCTACAATTTCTTTCTTGGTATACTGGCATTGGCAAGCATTTTTATTTATGTTTTTTTAGGTACGAGAAATTTAACCCGACTAGTTGATCTCAAACAGGAATGTGCCACTTTCCATAGTCAAGACGAAAGTAACCACGTTAATCATCAACAATTGATTTCTCTTATCAAGAGCTTTGGCAAAGAAAAAATGTTTTCAAAAATTGCAAGGGATTCCAGCAAGCTCTTACAGGACAAAATTTACAGCCTCGATATTTTAGTAGACCAAAAGAAAACAAAGCTAACCATCGTTACAGTATTCCTAGTGACTCTCATTATGGCCATTATATCTTCGCTAAATTTATTTGAGAATTTAACAGTAGGGGAGGTGTTCGCTGTATTCATTTTGACACTTACCATTTATTCATCTGTAGGAAAGTTGACAGCTTATAATCTACAAATCCAGGAAGGGAAAGTTATACTCGACAGATTGTTTGAATTCGAAAGTTTGGAACCTGAGTACAACGCTAACGGGCTGGAAAGCAAATCAAGCGTAGATCCTGAGGAGTTTAGTTTGTTAGTAAAAGATATTTCATTCCGGTTCAGCGGTAATCGTCCGCTTTTTAAAAATGTTTCATTTTCTGTAAAACGCGGCGAATTGGTTACAATCTTTGGTGAAACGGGCACCGGAAAGAGTTCTATTTTCAGAATTTTACTGCGATTTGATGAAGTTGAATCAGGTCAAATTATTTTTAATCAAAAGGATTGGAAAGAAATTGACGTTTGTGATTGGCGTAAAAAGATGGTCGTTGTTCCTCAAAAAATTAAACTGATGAATAGTACGTTAATAGGAAATTTGTGTTTTGAAAATATAACAGAAGAGGCAGCGCCGGTGATGGAGTTTTGTAAAAAATTTCATTTTGATAAATATTTCGAATCCTTGCCCCAGGGTTATTTGACCCTTGTCGGCGAAGATGGAGTTAATTTATCAGGAGGATATAAGCAACTGGTGGCAATTGCGCGGGCACTATATAAGAAACCTAGCCTTCTCTTGCTTGATGATGCTACAAATTGTATGGATAAAAAAATGGCGGATTTTACGATAGACCTTTTAAATTCAGTTAAGAAAAATACAGCCGTTATCCTGCTCACTAACCGACTTCCTGCCGCGTCTAAGGCAAACCGTATCTATGTTTTGGATAAAGGTGAAATGCATGAACATACATCGGATGAGCAACTCCTGCAATTTACGACCAGTCAGCCAGATTTTTTTTGAGTCTCACATTACAATTTGCAGCGCTGAGTTCCCCTAAAAAAAGAATAGTGCAGATGGCTTAGGCTCGAGCGTAACTCGAAACCCGAAACTCAAAACTCGCGACTGCGACTAACGGCAATATTTCTTTTCTAAACTTTCTATATCTGTGGTTCCTAACGTTTTGGCTTTACTGAGGTCCAGGCAGACGGTTTCAAATTTTCGAATGTTTGTATTGGCGATTGCCCGAAGTTTGTAAGGTTCTCCCCGGTCGGGCCTGAGAAAGATTGCCCAATTACAATCCGTTACAGCGTCAGTAAAATTATCAAGTGCGCTATTCGTTCGTGCTCTAGCCTCAAAGATATCAAAATAGATATCCGGCGCATCAGCAGGATTCATGATCACTTCAAAAGCAGCACCATAGATTTCCGTTAGATTTTCCTTAAAGACTTTTTTTCCATAGGTAAAATAATAAAGCGCTTCTTCCTTATTCTCCAGCTTCTCAAGATTAATTATTCCTATATGATATGCCAGCTCTAAATTGTAAGGCCGTTGATTGAGAAGTTGTTTCATCGCCACCAGCGATTCTTTGTAGTTGCCCAAATAATACTGACATACGGAAATTTTGCGAATTGTTTCAAAGGATGCGGGCTGCTCATGATTTTTAAGAGTCAGATAATACCCAACGGCAGCGGAAAAATCCTGACTATTAAATTTCTCCTCGGCCATGTAACGCAATGCACCAACCAGACTATCGCGCGCATAATTGAAGCGATATTCCAAGGGATCTTTTTCTTTCAGGGTATAAATCGTTTTAAACGCATCGTCGAATTTGCCTACACTAAACAATGCGTCTACTTGCTTCAGTGCATTGCTGGTTGCAAGAATGCGTTGCAGCTGTTGTTGTTCTGTATAATATTGTCCGGCGTGAAGGATGGCAAAACAAAATCCAGCTATTACAGTAAAAACAAGAAAGGCAAGTGCCTGAATTTTCACATAGTCTTTATCGATACGATAATGTTTTTGCTGAGCGCGCTGCCACTTATAATATTTCATCCTGTTTGCTTCGCGGCGATATTCTTCTTCAGAAAAAACGGTATATATTCTCGCATCATGACGCGACTTTTTCAGTGAATCGGATAACGTATGATAAGCTTCATTGACAACTTTAAACATCTCCTCGGCTTCCTTGCTGCCTGGATTATGATCGGGATGGTATTTCATGGCAAGCTTTTTATAAGCTGCCCGGATTTGTGCTGCGCTGGCGGAGGGATCGATGCCTAATATCTGGTAGTAATTCTCCATCTATTTCAATAAACGAAATTTGGAGGCAAGTTGCTGTGGGTAAGATTAAAAAAAGTTTTTCGGCCAAACGCGTACTAAATTTCTAATTAAGGAATGCAGAATATCGAGCAACAAAGAGCCGCTCTTTTGTCATTCACCATTTTGTTAAGGTGTTTTGTATTCAAATTGGGAACCAGGGTAATTTTTGAGAAAAAAAAAGAGTGCCGTGGAGGGCACTCTTATTATTGTAATAAATTGTTCGCTTAAAGTTTCGCTAATTCCTGAACCAGGTCGATTAGTTTGTTGGAGTATCCCCACTCGTTATCATACCATGCTACCACCTTCACAAATTTGTCATTCAAGGCTATACCCGCCTTTGCATCAAAGATACACGTGCGTGCATCTCCCAAGAAATCGGTAGATACTACTTCATCTTCAGTGTATCCCATAATTCCTTTAAGGTCGCCTTCGCTAGCCTCTTTCATAGCCGCTTTGATCTGATCATAGGTAGCAGCCTTGTCTAACTTTACCACAAGATCGACAACAGAAACATCGGCAACCGGAACCCGGAATGACATACCGGTAAGTTTTCCTTTTAACTCAGGAATTACCAGTGCCACAGCCTTGGCTGCTCCCGTTGATGAAGGAATTATATTCTGATACGCGCCACGACCACCGCGCCAATCCTTAGCTGAAGGACCGTCTACAGTTTTTTGAGTGGCTGTAACGGCGTGAATGGTGCTCATCAAACCTTCTACTATACCAAATTTATCGTTGAGTACTTTCGCGAGAGGAGCGAGGCAATTGGTAGTACACGAAGCGTTGGAGACAATCGCGTGTTCTTTCTTTAAGCTTTTGTGATTAACGCCCATTACAAACGTTGGCGTATCGTCTTTTGCTGGCGCAGAGAACACTACTTTCTTGGCTCCGGCAGTGATATGTTTTTGTCCATCAGCCTGTGTTAAGAAAAGACCGGTAGATTCTATAATAATTTCGGCACCGACTTCAGACCATTTTAAGTTAGCAGGATCTTTTTCCGCGGTAACGCGAATTTTTTTTCCGTTTACAATCAAATTACCATCCTTCACATCCACAGTTCCATCAAATCTGCCGTGTGTTGAGTCGTACTTGAGCATGTAGGCCATGTACGTAGGCTCTACGATGTCATTAATCCCAACAATCTCAATGTCTTTACGATTGATTGCCGCCCTGAATGCCAGGCGACCAATACGGCCGAATCCGTTGATACCTACTTTTGTCATTTGTTTGTCTGGTTTAATTTTTTTGAGACGCCAAAAATAAACGACCTGAAGGCCAAAACCAACGAAAAAGAGATGTGGTTTTCAAACTTTTTCTCGCACAGGTTTGCAAATCAGCAGCACGAATCTATATTTGCACCCTCGTTTACGGCTACAGAAAGAAGAAACACTTTTGTAACCTCAAATGGTCTGTTCGTCTAGGGGTTAGGACACCAGATTTTCATTCTGGTAACACGGGTTCGATTCCCGTACAGACTACTTTTAAGCACTTAAACCGCTGTAAGACAATAACTTGCAGCGTTTTTTCTTTGTGGGTCGAGCCAAACGCTGGTAAAATTGTAATTCCAAATTTTAAT
>CAZAHL010000320.1:0-8390 GCA_964484845.1 uncultured Chryseolinea sp.
GAAAAAATGAAGCTGATTGAACAAACCTGCGACGAAATTTTGCAGGGCAAGCTTGATGGCGAGTTCCCTTTGGTTATTTGGCAAACCGGTTCGGGCACCCAAAGCAATATGAATGTGAACGAAGTGGTTGCATACCGAGCTCATGTACTTCAGGGGGGTAAGCTGGACGATGAAAAAAAAGTGCTTCATCCTAACGATGATGTTAACAAGTCACAATCCTCCAATGACACTTTTCCCACGGCAATGCATATAGCGGCGTACAAACAAGTGATGGAAATCACGTTGCCTGGCATGCTCAAGCTTCGCGATACATTAGCAAAAAAGTCAGCGAGTTACAAAAATATTGTCAAGACCGGCCGCACACATTTTATGGATGCCACGCCGTTAACACTGGGTCAAGCCTTTTCTGGATATGTGCAGCAAATCGATCAGAGTATGCGAGCGATCAAAAATTCACTCGAGGTAGTGAAAGAGCTAGCGCTGGGCGGCACTGCTGTCGGGACGGGCCTGAATGCGCCTAAAGGTTATGATGTTCTGGTGGCAAAAAAGATTGCTGATCTAACAGGATATCCTTTTATCACAGCCCCGAACAAATTTGAAGCGCTATCTGCACATGACGCGATGGTCGAGCTTTCAGGCGCACTGAAGCGAGCTGCCGTCTCTTTGATGAAAATTGCCAATGATATTAGAATGCTTAGTTCCGGTCCCCGTTGTGGCATAGGAGAAATCATTATACCTGACAACGAACCAGGCTCTTCTATTATGCCTGGAAAAGTGAATCCAACGCAACCGGAAGCTTTGACAATGGTCTGTGCTCAAATCATGGGTAACGATCTTGCGGTTTCTATCGGCGGAGCCTCCGGACACTTCGAGTTAAATGTATTTAAACCGCTCATCGCGTTTAATGTACTTCAGTCGGCAAGGCTTCTCGGTGATGCTTGTGTTTCGTTCGACGAGAAATGTGCTATTGGCATTGAACCTAATCACGAGATTATTAAAAAACATCTTGAAAATTCATTGATGCTCGTGACAGCATTAAACCCCCATATCGGTTATGAGAATGCTGCAAAAATTGCTAAGACCGCGCACAAAGAAAATAAGACGTTGCGTGAAGTAGCGATCGGACTCGGGCTAGTAACTTCCGAACAATTTGACGCATGGGTAAGGCCCGAAAAAATGGTTGGCAACCTCGACTAGTTGAGCATATTCAGAAAATTTGTACATTTAATTTAATTTTTTAAACTATCTGAAATGAAAAAAAGAATTATCCTATTCTTCTGTCTCGCGTTATTCGTTGCTTCAACGCAGAGCTTCGGCCAGCTTTCTAAAAAGGAAAAGAAAGAATGGAAGAAAAAAGCAAAGCAGTATGCTAAGAATCCTACCAACTTAAAACAGCTTACTGAAGACAAAGAATCTGCTGACAATTCAGTTGCAACGTTAACTCAACAAGTTTCACAACTTCAATCTTCTATTAGTGACAAGGATTCTAAGATTGCAGAATTAGAAGATCAGCTTTCTCAACTCCGTGGGCAACTTACTGCCGCCAATGCAGAGTTAACAGCCTTAAAAGAAAATCCATCTAACTCCATGGACTTTTCAAAGGGCGTAGTTTTTAAAGTGCAGATTGGTGCTTTCAAAAATAAAAATTTAGCAAAATATTTTGAGAACAATCCCAACTTCGGAGGTGAAGCAAAAGATAATGAACCTCAAAAATTAACCATTGGAATATTCAGGGATTATTGGGAAGCTGATACGTTTAAAAAATATATGCGTGAAATGGGCGTTAAAGACGCGTGGATCGTTCCTTACCAGGATGGTCAACGAGTCGAAATAAAAGATGTCCTTGAGGGTGTCGTTGGGGACAAACCACCGGCAACGGAGACTAAATAATCGAAGAAATAAATTGATTTTTGACGAGGCAGTGCAATAGCACTGCTTTTCTTTTGTTATAAATGGCACGTTGGTTGCCTATCAACTTTATTTGATAACAATTTTATCCGTTATTTTTGCGCAATGGGTCGTGGAAGTCTAGCATTCATTTTTCTTTACTTTTTATCAGGATCGCTGTTGGCCCAGGTCAGGGTAAGTAAACTGGTAATCGAAGCAAAACAAACTTACACGTTGGATCTTACTGATATTTTAGTAGCCGATACGTTAGTTATGATGGATTCCTCACGTATTGTTTTAAATAAGCTTAAACCAGATAATTTTATTCGTGCAAAAGTGGCCATTTTTGGAAGACACTGCACCATTGATGGAAAGGGGCTTATGGGCAAATCCGGGAGGCAGGGAAGATCAGGTCTTTCCTACAATGGTCCCTGCCGTGATGGCCTGCCGGGGGCCAATGGTACAAAAGGATTGGATGGGACTCCAGGCATTAATCTTTTTCTGTATCTTGAAAACATTACCATCAAAGGACCTCTGGTAATAGATGTCTCCGGTGGAAACGGCGGTAAAGGTGGAAATGGCGGTAGCGGCGGAGGTGGAAGTCCGGGAACTCTTCATTGTAACGGAGGTAATGGGGCGAATGGGGGAAATGGCTCCTCAGGAGGGAACGGTGCCAGGGGAGGAAATTTAGTGCTTTCAAGTAAAAATAACGATTCTCTAAAAAGCTGGGTAGGAACAAAAATAGTTGTAAAGAATGTTGGTGGAGATCCCGGAGTGGGGGGACATGCGGGATATCATGGCGGTGCAGGATTAGGTCCATCAAGAAAAAACGGGAAAAACGGCGAACCGGGAACGGAAGGTAATAGTGGAAGTATAGGCGTTGTAGGCAATTTAAATTTTGAATCAAATTAAATCATGGACAAAAGATGGTTATTGAAGGAACCGCCCGCGGATGAGCAGATCACGACGCTCTCAAAGATCATCAATATCAATTCATACCTGGCATCCATTCTTATCCAGCGGGGCATCGAAGATTTTGAAGGTGCGAAGAGTTTTTTTCGTCCATCGTTAGAACAACTTCACAATCCTTTCTTAATGAAAGGGATGGAAAAAGCGGTTGCCCGGTTAAGGACGGCGATCAACGCAAATGAAAAAATACTTATTTATGGAGATTACGATGTAGACGGAACAACTTCTGTTGCGTTGGTGTACAGCTATCTCCGAAATTTTTATCCTCATTGTGAAATCTATATTCCGGACCGTTATGCGGAAGGATACGGCGTTTCCTTAGCAGGAATTGAATGGGCCGAACTACGCGATTACACACTTATCATCGCTTTAGATTGCGGGATCAAATCTTCGGAACTTGTTAATCTTGCTACTTTAAAAGGTATAGACTTTATTATTTGTGATCACCATTTACCGGATGATAGCGTTCCTAACGCCATCGCGGTGCTGGACCCTAAACAAGAAGATTGCCTCTATCCTTATCAGGAATTGAGCGGATGTGGCCTGGGGTTCAAGTTCATGCAGGGTTATGCGCAGAAGCATCGGGACGAACGAGAAGTATATGAGTATTTAGATCTTGTCGCCGTTAGCATAGCTTCCGATATAGTGCCAATCACCGGAGAAAACAGAATACTTACTTATTTTGGATTAAAGAAGCTTAATGAAAATCCCCGGCCGGGTCTCAAAGCTCTTAAGGAAATCGCCGGTATAAAAAGCGAATTAGATGTTTCAGGCATCGTCTTTACACTCGGCCCCAGAATTAACGCCGCAGGACGCGTAGCGCACGGAAGTGCAGCTGTTGATTTGCTTGTTTCGCAGACCGAAGAGGAAGCCAATATGCTGGCTGAAAAATTAAACCTGAAAAATGAAATCCGTAAACAATTTGATTCGGACATCACAGGTGAAGCCCTTGCGATGATTGAAGCCAACGAGCTTCTTCGTTCCGCGAAATCCACTGTACTCTTTAAAAATACTTGGCATAAAGGCGTTATTGGTATCGTCGCGGCCCGATGTGTAGAGAAATATTACAGGCCTACTGTGATCCTCACAGAATCCAATAACAAAATAACGGGATCAGCGCGTAGCGTCAGCGGCTTTGATTTGTACGGCGCCATCCTTGAATGCAGTGATCTGTTAGAAAAATTCGGCGGGCACAAATACGCGGCCGGGCTTACTCTCGATATAACCAATCTTGAGTTATTTCAACAAAAATTCGAACAAGTGGTCTCATCCACTATTACCGAAGATATGCTCACCCCGGTCATTGAATTGGATATGCCCATACATTTTGACGCTATCACATCCAAGTTCTTAAACGTTCTGAAGCAGATGGCACCCTTCGGTCCTGAAAACCCACGACCATTGTTTGAGGCGTCCAATGTGTTTGTAGCTAATTCTCTGGCTAGCTTCAAAGATCGGCACGTACGTTTCCTGGCTGGTCAAGATAAAAATGAAAAAGTATTTCAAGTAGTTGGATTCGATATGGCGGAACATTACGAGAAACTTTCAGGGGGCGATTTTTTCAAAATGGCATTCTCCATCGAAGAAAATACATTCAATGGTACAACGTCTTTACAGTTACGAATTAAGGACATCAAATTTAGTTGAACCATGATTTTGCGCGCTGAACATTTAGTGAAAAAGTATAAGACCCGGGTTGTCGTTAACGATGTTTCCGTGTACGTGAAGCAAGGAGAAATTGTAGGACTACTCGGACCGAATGGAGCAGGAAAGACAACTTCCTTTTACATGATCGTTGGCCTTATCAAACCCAATGAAGGCAAAATTTTTTTAGACGACGAAGAGATTACACCCTTACCGATGTATCAACGCGCCCGTAAAGGCTTAGGTTATCTTGCACAGGAAGCCTCGGTTTTTCGAAAGCTAACTGTGGAAGAAAACATTATGTCCGTATTAGAAATGCGCGAGTTTTCCAAACAGCAACGCCGTGACAAAGTCGATTCCTTGATCGAAGAGTTTAGCCTGCAAAAAGTAAGGAAGAACTTGGGCATGTCACTGTCTGGAGGTGAACGGAGAAGAACGGAAATCGCCCGGGCTTTAGCCGTAAATCCTAACTTTGTATTGCTTGATGAACCGTTTGCCGGTGTGGATCCCATTGCCGTGGAGGAAATTCAATCCATTGTTTCCCGTCTGAAAAGCAAGAATATTGGCATACTCATAACCGATCATAATGTAGATGAAACCCTTTCCATTACCGATCGAGCCTATCTTATGGTTGACGGAAAGCTCTTTAAAGCGGGCACAGCTGAAGAGTTAGCCAGTGATCCCCAAGTGCGAAAAGTTTATCTAGGTCAGAACTTTGAATTGCGGAGATCAAAAATCATTCTTCAAAATAACGATGGTTGGCCTGACCCTTCGGAAGCAATTTAATTATTAGCGCTTTCTAAGTATAATCCAAGATACAATCGTTACAGTTTTGTTATTTTTGAATAAACGCGTAGTAACATGGGGTTGATCAATTCAATAATGACTTGGGTAATACAGAAGCGAATTCATCAGATTGAGCTTTTCATAAAATACCCCCATGAGGTTCAGGAGGAATTGTTTAAAAAGTTAATTCAAACGGCTAAGAATACCGAGTTTGGAGAACTGTATGATTTTTCAAGTATTCAAACCTATGATCAATTCCGGCAACGTGTCCCTGTTCACACGTACGAAAAAACATTCCCTTATATAGATCGTCTGATGAAGGGTGAGCAAAATATTCTTTGGCCTTCTGAAATCAAATGGTTTTCAAAATCTTCCGGAACAACAAATGCCCGGAGCAAATTCATCCCTGTTTCACAGGAAGCCTTGGAAGATTGTCACTTTAAAGGTGGTAAAGATTTATTATCCATCTACGTCAATAATTATTCAGACACAAAGTTGTTCGATGGAAAGGGTCTGGCCGTAGGTGGTAGTCATCAGATCAATGAAATGGATCCCACCGCCACGTCGTACTATGGCGATGTATCTGCTGTGATTATGCGGAACCTACCTCCTTGGGCGCAATACATCCGGACACCAAGCCTGGAAACCGCATTGATGGGTAATTGGGAGGAGAAAATAGAAAAACTCGCCCGCGAGACCGCAAAGGAAAATGTAACAAACATTGCCGGAATCCCTACTTGGACTGTCTTATTGATCCAGCGTGTTGTTGAAATTGAAAAGAAGAGCAATATTCTTGAGGTATGGCCAAACCTGGAGGTGTTCTTTCATGGTGCCGTTTCATTCTCCCCTTATCGAATGCTTTTTCAGTCCCTGATACCTTCCGAAAAAATGCAATACTGGGAGACGTATAATGCCAGCGAGGGGTTCTTTGGAATCCAGGATCAGAAAAATTCTGAAGAGCTCCTTCTGATGCTTGATTACGGTATATTTTATGAATTTATTCCAGTTGAAGAGCTCGAAAAAGAAAATCCTAAAGCGCTCAGATTAAGTGAAGTTGAACTTGATACAAATTATGCTATGGTAATTTCTACCAACTCCGGGCTATGGCGTTATAACATTGGTGATACCGTTAAATTTACCTCTAAGTATCCGTACAGGATAAAAATTTCAGGGAGGACCAAACATTTTATGAATGCTTTCGGAGAGGAAGTTATTGTAGAAAATGCTGAAGCCGCAATAACAAGAGCGTGTGAGATTACGGGGGCTGTAATTGATAACTTCACAGCTGCACCGATTTATCTAAAAGAAGGCAATAAAGGACGGCATGAATGGATCATTGAATTTAAGGTACAGCCTTCAAGCCATGAGGAATTTACAAGGATACTGGATGAAACACTCCGTTCAATTAATTCTGATTATGATGCGAAGCGGTCACAAAATCTTGCCCTCATAGCCCCTAAGGTTCATAATGCAGAAGAAGGCACTTTTTATAACTGGATGAAGCGCAGAGGTAAACTTGGTGGTCAAAACAAGGTTCCGCGTCTTGCGAACTCCAGGGAGTACGTAGATGAAATTTTAAAAATGATGGAGGAAGTTTAGGCAACCGTAATCTCCAAACTTTCATTCAGGTTTAAGTTATTCGCGCCGAATTAATCTTAGCAAGGAGGCTACGTTCCACCTTGTCGATTGTTCGGCGATAGTTCCTACCTCGGCAGCCCTGTTAACTCTCTCCACCGTATAGAATGCAGTCGGTAAAATTTCTTTCAATTTAAAAAGCAGCATCTGGAGATCTTCACGCTCAAGCACAGTAAACACAAGGTTCTCGTGGCCATCGGGACCCTCCGCATTGACGTGCGTGTACCGAAACCGTTTTTCATTTAAAAAGTTAATAAGTTCATTGACTTCCTTCCGTGTAATAATCCGCACAATGACTTTTCCGTAAGCAATTCGCTCTTCGATGATCATTCCTACAAAAATTCCGGAAGCGAACCCCGCCGGATAAGCCACATAGCAGATCCAGTTATCCAAATGCTCAAAGATCTGGCGGATCGCCATAAGCCAAATGAACGATTCAAAAAAACCTAACATAGTAGCAGTCCATCTTCTGCCTCCCAATACATAAATGATGCGTATCGTATTGATCGAAACATCCCCAATGCGTGCCAGAAAAATCAGCAAGGGTAGTAATAAATAACTAAATAGATTTTCGGAGATGCCTAACGTTTGAGTAAAGAAACTTTCCATACCTTCAAATTAATTATTGTGTGTGCAACACTACGACTATACAATTTAACCAAACAAATCCTGGAACACTTCATTAAGCTTACCGAATGTTTTTACCTGAATCTTTGACTTCATTAGGTCAATCGATTTCTGACTGTACTTTGAAATGTATATTTCCTCAAAACCCAATTTTTGGGCTTCCGAAATTCGCTGATCGATTTTATTTACCGCGCGAAGTTCTCCTCCCAACCCTACTTCCGCTGCGAAACATATTTTATCAGAAATGGAGATTTCTTCCATCGAGGAAATGATTGAAAGGCAAACCGCAAGATCAATTGCCGGGTCTTCAACACTGATGCCTCCCGCTATATTCAAAAAGACATCTTGAGTGCCCATTCTAAATCCGCAGCGTTTCTCCAGCACGGCAAGTAACATGTTGAGCCGCTTATGATCAAATCCTGTCGGGGTTCGTTGGGGTGTTCCATAAGAAGCGGCGCTCACTAAAGACTGAATCTCCACTAACAACGGTCTGTTTCCCTCCATGGTTGTTCCAATAGTAACTCCACTTAGGGGACCATCTTTTTGAGAAATCAGTATTTCTGACGGATTCGAAACCTCACGCAACCCAGTGCCTATCATTTCATAAATTCCTATTTCTGAAGTAGATCCGAATCTGTTTTTCGTGGTGCGGAGAATGCGATAAGACAAATGTCGGTCACCCTCAAATTGAAGGACCGTATCAACCATGTGCTCCAATACCTTTGGCCCCGCTAGCATTCCATCTTTCGTAATGTGACCAATTAAAAAAACAGGTGTGTCCGTTTCTTTTGCAAATTTCATCAGCTCACCAGCACATTGTCTTACCTGTCCAATACTTCCCG
>CAZAHL010000321.1:0-8256 GCA_964484845.1 uncultured Chryseolinea sp.
CACCTTGCTCCCGGCAATCGCAACATTCGGTCGAACTTTTAGTGTACCCTATTTGAATTCCAAAAAGAGGAACGATATTGATTAATCTCTCATATGCAAACAGATCAGCCACGTCTCTCTCCAATATAGTATCGTAAGTACAAGTAGTACGTGTGTCGAAAAGTCGAAGATGATCGGGAAGGTCATAAAAGCTAATAAAGATTCGCTTTTCCTGCACTGCACCTCCACTGAAATATCCGAGAACCGGCGCAGATGGGTTGCTAATATTATGAATATTACCCAACACTTGAGAAGGTTGGGGATCGAACAAACTTCCTAAACTCTCGGTATTTTTTTTAAGCTGCTGCCAAAAATCGTATTCTTCTTTACGTAAAGCGGTTTGCTTTACGAGTATGCTATATAGAACCTCCAGCTTCTTGGAACCTTTAGGCAAAAACATAATGTTGAGGTTGCTGATTTTATCTTCCGATAATTGAATCGAGGATCCTACCAGAATACTAGTGGATTGATTGTCGCTCCAACAATTAAAAACTTTTTCGTCTTCCGTTAATTCAACAACTTCATCGTTAACGAGTTTATAATAGGAATCGTAAACGGCCCTGTACTGCCAGGTTTCAGCATAATCCCATCGGTAATACCGAGTGTTAGCAGTAGGATCAACTGTATTCAACAAAATGTTTACGCCTTCATTCGTGGCTTCCCAGGTCATATCCATGGAAGGCGATTGCTTCAATTCAATGTAATCAGAAACGTATTCATTCCCATTTGACGTTCTTATATTTACACGATATTTCTGATCACTTTCTAACGTTAATCCGTCCACTATATATAATCCTGAGTCCTGTTCTGTTAGTTGATATGAAGTCCCCGCATCGGTCGAAATTGTCACAGCCGCATTAACTTCCGGAGATGGTTTGTTAGGATTTGAAAGTTCATTAGCATTGGATAATCTAACAGTTGAAACCCCATCTGAACTGTTTACAAAACCGTCGACGACCAGAATCTTTGCTCCACTGGTAGTAGGGGGTGGGTTATATGGTTCGAGGCAAGACAAGATGAAAAAAGGTATAAAATAAAATACTTTAATTTGGTTTTTAAAATTCCGACATCCACGTATTATTGGTTGGAAAAATGAACTTCTAAATGGTGCTGATTGAAAATGAAAAATCTTCATCAGGTCACTATAAATCACGTTGATCGTTGTATCCTTGAGAGATTCTTTGGGGCGAGTATATTTTAAACCAAAGAGTTTCTCCAGCAAGCTGGCCGGTATGAACGTATATTTTTTCCTGAGCGTGACTAAGACCGTACTCATTAAATTTTTTTTAGTATGCTATCTGATAAATTGTGTCGGACTTCAGCATATTTAGCAATAAAGACTAAAGCGAGGATGATACAAGTATTTTATAATGGCAGAAACAAATTTTGTTATATTCATCTGTATCGTTAGTAGAAGGTTATTTACCAAAAATCTGGCATTATTAAATTTCCACCTCTACCTCTGCAATCCACACAACCAGCTGCCGAACTAGTGAGATATCCAATCGTAACGGGCTGGCCATAGGACGCAACCAATAAAGTATTATTATACGATGATATCTCACTTACTTTAATTGAATCAAATGGGCAGAGTGGAGCTTTATATGTAAAATCCCGAGGTAATTCATTTGCATTGATAAAAAGCCTTTTCTCTGCAAGAAAACCACCATCAAAATAACCCAGTACGGGCTCACCGGCCTCGTCTTCCCGATGAATGTTTCCTAACACCTGAGCCGGTAGCGGGTCGAATAAACTTCCCAGATTTTCCGTAGTTTTTTTAAGGTCAGTCCAAAAATCATAAGCTTCTTTACTTAAAGATCGCTGTTGAACTAAAATGCTGTATCTCCTGGAAATTTTTTGAGATCCGTTTGGGATAGACATGAGGTGATAATTCCGAATAATATCCTCGTTTAACTGTTTGGACGAGGCGATGAAAATTTCAGTTGAAGGTTTAGTGACCCAACACCTAAAGGGGCTCACGTCGACTGGAACAATCGTGTCGTTTTGTATTTTACCGAAGACCGGATAATTGGCAGTGTATTCCCACGTTTCCACGAACGACCATTGGTAATATCGTGAATTGATACCCTCGTTGCCGTGAGTATTAACAAATATATTGATACCATTTTGTTCATTATTGACTTTCCATGTGACACTGTCGATGGGTGGCGATCGTTCCAGTTCAATATAATCAGATAGGTATTTCGCTTCATTCTCGGTAAGAATCGAGAGACGGTATTTCAGAGAAGAAGTTAATGCCATATGGATCAACTTATAAGTACCCTCAGACTCTTCAGCCAGTGTATATGTGCTTCCATTTTCATCTTCTATAACCACAGTCGCATTGCGTTCGGGGACTGCAGAAGCATTGACTGATAATGGAGTGGCTTTTGAAAGTCGAACTGTCGCAGTACTGTCTGCAGCGTTAATGAGACCATCTACCACGAGTATATCCAGTGTTTCCTTAATAGCGGGCGGCGTATAGGGTTCAAGACAACTCACTGTTAGAATCAATAAGCTATAAATTGCTATTCGATAACCTTTATCTTTCATCGCTAGAATTTAAAGTTATAGGTAACAGTAGGAATCGGCCTGCCAAAAATGGAAAGCTTATAACCGTTTATTTTTCCATCCTTAGATGTGAAGAATACCGAATAGGCATTTTGTCGTCCGGTTAAATTGTAGATAGCAAATGTCCATGAACTATGTGCAAGCTTCTTGACTTTATGATTGCCTTCAATATTTATAGAAATGTCTGTTCTGAAGTAGTCCGGAATGCGAAATTGATTTCGTTCAGAATAATAGAGTCGAGGGCTTCCACCTAAGTCATATTTAGCTAACGGTAACGTTATTGGCCTGCCGGTACTGTAAGTCATATTTAACGAGAAATTAAATCTCCGGCTAAATTTATAATTGCCGATGAAGTTTACTGCATGGGGCTTGTCGTAACTACTGGGATAGTATTTGCCGCTGTTTACCGTTTCATAAGAATTTATACTATTTGTTTTCAACAACGATCTTGAATACGTATAACTAATCCAGCCATTTAATTTACCGGCCGTTTTTTTGAGTAAAAATTCAAGACCATACGCTTTCCCCTCGGCGTTAATCACATCAGTCTCGATATGATGATTCAGAAGTAATAGCGCCGAGTTTTTAAAATCAACAGAATTCTGCATGGTTTTGTAATATGCTTCCATGGAAAATTCGATTAAATTTCCCTTAAGATTTTTATAAAAACCCATCGCATATTGATCGCCCAGTTGCGGTCTGATATTTGAATCACTGAGCTTCCAAATATCCGTCGGAGCAATCGCAGTAGTATTTGAAAGCATCTGAATATATTGGCGCATACGGTTATAGCTAAATTTAATAGAAGCATTCCTGGACAAAGAGTATCGAAGCGAAATCCTTGGCTCTGCTCCATGGTAAGTAGCAATTGTTTTTCCTGTCGAATATTGAATAGTATCTTGAATGGAACTCTCTTCTTTAGGTGCCCCCTCGGCATAGGTATAAACCTCTTTGGGCCCTAAGTTTTGATATAGGGAATATCGGATACCGGCATAAAGTGACAGATTTTGTGAAATCTCAAAATTTTCTCCGACGTATGCTGAGCTTTCCTGAGCTTGCTCGTTTTGTAATTTGTCAGGTGTCACTATTGATTCACTACCCTTGGGCTGCATGTTTCCAGGAGCTAACCCATAACGTATTGTAGCCAATCCAAAATTGATAGTATGTTTAGAGTTGGGAAAATAACTGAAGTCAACCTTAGCATCTGCTTGATGAATAGCGAATTTCATATTAAAAGCTTCCACCGGGTTAATCTCAGAAGATATGGAATAATTATAATGGCTATATCCGCTGGTTAACACACCATATAATTTGTTATTTAAAACGTGTTTCCATTTCAGGGAAACATTCTTATCGCTATAACTGTAGAGGGTGTCACTGTTAAGCTTGAATTTATCTCTGCTTAAATAACCGGATATGTAGATATTATTTTTATCATTTATTTTATAACTCAGATTTGCATTTACATCATGGAAGGAAGCTTCGCTGTTCTGCAAAGCTTTTGTGTTGAGCTTCCCTAGGATCCAGTCGGAATAGGTTGATCTGGCTCCTACTAAAAAAGAAAATTTTTCTTTGATGATGGGGCCTTCGAAAGATAGCCTCCCCGTAATAGGACTAATGCCACCTGAACCCGCAAATTTCTTTAGGTTTCCTTCTCGCGAAGTTACGTCCAGAACGGCAGATAAGCGCCCTCCATAATCGGCCGTGATTCCGCTTTTATAAAGTTCAACATTGTTCAGTACGTCAGGATTAAAGGTAGAGAAAAAACCAAACAAGTGGGATGGATTATAAATCGTTGCATCATTGAACAATATCAAATTCTGATTTGTGGCCCCACCCCGTACATTCAATCCAACCGTGCCTTCGCCCACTGTTTGCACGCCTGGTAAGGTTAAGATCACTTTCATAATATCAGTTTCACCAAGCGCCAAAGGCATTTGTTTCATTGTTTTAATGTCCAGGTTTTCCATACCTATTTGTATGCCGCTGACCCGAACATCACGCTCTGACTGTACTACAACTTCTTTGAGTGGTGTCACTTCTTCTTCCAAATCAATGTTCAATTTGCCATCGGAGTAAAGAATAATCTGCCGCTCTGTGTTTTTCATTCCAATACTCTTAATCTTAAGTTCGTGGCGCCCTTTCGGTAAGGTTATTGAATAATACCCAAACTGATCGGTCGCTATACCGGTCATTGGTTTTTCAATAAAGACGGCGGCGCCGATAACGGGAGATCCGCTGGCGCCATCTCTCACGTATCCGGCAAGTGAAGCGTTACCTTGCAAATTGTTCGATTTAATTCCAATTGAGTATAGCCTGGTCTCTGCTAATTTCCTTTGCTTTTCCCTTTTTTCGTAAAGTGAGTAATCAAATGCGTCGGGTGGCCGCGTTGGGTCGGAAGTTCCGGCACCAAAAAAATCATCGGGTAAATCGGCCAAAATTTGGCGCTCCTTAGTGATGTATATATTGCGACCATCGTCTATTGCATAATGGAGATCAGTACCGGCCAGAATTTGGTTTAACACTGCTTCGATGGATTGATTCTGGGCAGAAATAGTGACGGTTAAACTATCGGTAGATTGAGCGTTAAAATAAAAATGATAAGGGGTTTTTGACTCGATAAGTTCTACAAATTTTGCAAACGATACTCCATTGAAATTTTCATTAATTACGAATTCTTTTTGTGCCAGAACAATGTGGGTATGGAGAAGAAGCAGGGCAAGGAGACTTAAACGGTAGAATGTAATCATAGCTAATGGTTTAGTGTATCATAAAATTTGGCAATTCGTACAATGGCTTCTTCGCGGTTTGTTTTAAAACGAATACGATTTTTCTTTATGAAATCCTTTACATCTTGTTTTCTATCCCTAAAAACTTGAAGAACTGATCCTTTCGTTTTTACCGTATAAAAGATTCCATTCTTAACAAGATAATATTGAACGCTCTCATCAAAGCGAGGAATCACTTGACCTTGCTCCAGCGACTCTTGATATGCCTTGGTATGCTTGGCACAGACTTTTGTAGTGCCATCGTAAAATTGGTCGTAGAAACCTTCTGTGATTTTATTTGTGCTATCGCTCTTTACCTTAATAAAGGTGTGATCTAGCAATGAAAATCTCTGAATTTTTTCCGAGGATAATTTAATAGGATTCCCCCCATTAGACTCTGTTATTACTTTATCAATACTAATGTCATAGAGCAGAGGTACATTCTCATAAAGCTCATTTTCATAGACAATAGAGCCGTAGGACCAATCATCAACTGTAAAATAAGGATGCTCCTCATCGTTTGGTTGATAAATTATATATTCACTTCCATTGTAAAGCCTCGATTGACTTTGAATAGAGCGAGCGTATAGTTCTACACTTTTTTTCTTGCTTATGGCGAGAAACGCTGTATCTGTTTTAACCGGCTGTGTATAGCAAAGGGTCGGTATGCACCATTGATAGATAACGAAGCAGGAAACAAGGATCCTATTAAAATTGAACATTTTATGCATACCAACGAAAATATAATATAATCCGGAAGTTATCTTATACCGTTTAAATAATTCGGATGTACGCCAATAATTTAGATACAAAAAGCCCCTCGTCGGAGGGGCTTTAATAAAATAAATGGCGCCGATGTTTTGTTTTACTTCGCGTAGGCTACGCTTCTCATCTCACGTATCACGGTCACTTTTACTTGCCCCGGATACTGCATGTCTCGTTCAATCTTTTGTGAAATATCAAAGCTTAACTGACCAGCGCGTTCATCGGTAGCTTTTTCGGCGTCTACAATTACACGCAACTCCCTCCCTGCTTGTATAGCATAACATTTATCAACACCCTCGAAGCTCATACCAAGCTGCTCCAATTCTTTCAGACGCTTAATATATTGTTCCATTACCTCCCGTCTTGCACCAGGCCGTGCGCCGCTGATAGCATCGCATGACTGTACAATAGGGGAAATGATGCTTGTCATTTCAATCTCATCGTGGTGAGCGCCTATGGCGTTGCAAATTACAGGGTGTTCTTTATATTTCTGTGCCAGCTCCATGCCTACGATAGCATGTGGCTTTTCAAGTTCTTCCGGCCAAACTTTTCCAATATCGTGTAAAAGGCCGGCACGCTTGGCTTGTTTTACATTAAGGCCTAACTCACTCGCCATAATGGCGCACAGGTTGGCAACCTCGCGCGAGTGCTGCAATAGATTTTGTCCGTAAGAAGAACGGAATCGCATGCGACCGATCATTCTAACAAGCTCCGGATGCAAGCCATGAATGCCGAGATCAATGACAGTGCGCTCTCCTGTCTCAATTACTTCGTCTTCGATATTTTTGGTGGTCTTTGCAACAATCTCTTCAATACGTGCGGGGTGAATGCGGCCATCCTGCACGAGTCGATGCAGTGATAGTCTTGCAATTTCTCTTCTCACCGGATCGAATCCGGAAATAATGATAGCTTCAGGAGTGTCATCTACAATGATTTCGACGCCCGTTGCTGCTTCCAGGGCGCGAATATTCCGCCCTTCACGCCCGATAATTTTGCCCTTAATATCGTCGCTTTCTATGTTAAAGATAGAAACGCAGTTCTCAATAGCATGCTCCGTCGCCGTGCGCTGAATGGTCTCTACCACTATCTTTTTTGCCTCTTTAGTAGCGGTTAATTTAGCTTGCTCCATTATATCTTTTATATAACTGGAGGCACGGGTCTGGGCTTCATCCTTGAGTGAGGCTACTAATTGTTCGCGCGCTTCTTCTGCGGTAAGTTTACTGATGTTTTCAAGAACCTGGATTTTCTGCTGGTTGAATTTGTCCAGTTCCTCTTTTCGTTTTTTCGTGTGGTCAAGCTGTGCGGCGAGATCGGTACGGATGTCGTCTAATTCACCTTCTTTGCGTTTAAGATTTTCAATTTCTTTGCTCAGTGTTTGCTCGCGTTGCTTGATCTTTTGTTCGTTACTAATAATAAGATTCTTTTTCTTGTTGGCTTCTTCCTCAAATTCGGATTTCATTTTGAGAAGCTTTTCTTTCGCCTCCAGGATTCTATCCTTTTTCAGGTTCTCGGCTGCAATTTCTGCTTCCTTGAGAATCAGCTTAGCTTTCGCTCCTGCATCTTCATCAATTTTTTGAAGTTTTCGTTTATACAGCCACGAACCGATCAAAGAGCTCAGCACAATCGTAGCGAGTATGCTGACCACAATAACTATGACGTTCGTTAGCATAAAAAATTAGGGTTACAAATACCCCGGAGTTGCCGCCTTGGCTCAGAAGGTCTAAGAGTGAAGGGCTAAAGAATAGATTGGGAAACGAGATGATTAAGTTGATTTACCTTTTCAAACACCGTTTGATCAATGACCTGATACGTTTCGTCTGCCGCCATCTTATCGATGAGGCAATCAAAGGCAACCATAGCCAATAGATCTTGTTTATCGTCAATCCCAAATTGTTCCCGATAAGATTTTATTTTTTCATTGATGAGTTTGCCGGCCATTCTAACCCGCTCTTCGTCCGCCAATTTTACCTTCATAGGGTACTCTCGGTCGGCTATTTTGATTTTTATAGAAAGATCCTCCATCAATTAATCTTACAAGGTTATCTTATCTGCTTAAGTGAGCGATGCACTTGTCAATTTCACGAATGTAATCGTCCACTTTTTTCTTCAACTC
>CAZAHL010000322.1:0-8252 GCA_964484845.1 uncultured Chryseolinea sp.
TCTTTCAGATAGATGCAAACACGGCAGGCCGACTACCTTAACTAAACGACATTGAAAGGTCAACCATAAAAAAGACGTGACTCTTTCAAAAAGTTTGACTTTACTTTTCATACACTAAATTGCATGTAAATTTTAACTGCGTGTCGAACTCATTTGAAAAGAATTACAAAGTAGGCATCTTAGGTGGTGGTCAATTGGGACGGATGCTTATCCAATCGGGAATAGATTTTAATATTCCTTTTTCCGTACTTGATCCGGATGACCATGCTCCTTGTTCAACATTAGCAAATTTTGTTCACGGCAAGCTTACTGATTATGATACTGTATTGAATTTTGGTACTTCTTGCGACATCCTTACAATTGAAATTGAAAACGTGAATACACAAGCGCTTAAAGAGCTTGTGAGACAAGGCAAGAAAGTCTATCCGCAGCCAGAGATCATCGAGTTGATTCAAGATAAGCGTATCCAAAAAAAGTTTTATCGGGATCATGATATCCCTACTGCAGAATTTCTTCTGGTAGAAAATGCCGCAGAGGTTCAAAGTAAAGCGTCGTTTCTTCCGGCTGTAAATAAACTCGGCCGGGAAGGATACGATGGTAGGGGCGTTCAAATTATTCGCTCAGCGGATGATCTTCACAAAGCATTTGATGCTCCGGGCTTATTAGAAAAGCTGATCCCTGTTGAGAAAGAGATCGCGATCATTGTAGCACGTAATGAGCAAGGCGAATTAAAAAGCTTTCCAGCTGTAGAAATGGTTTTTCACCCCGTGCAAAATCTGGTTGAATATCTTTTTGCTCCTACAGAACTGGCGTCGGAAATTTTAAACAAAGCCGATGCGATTGCCAAGTCGATTGTCCAAAAACTGAACATGGTTGGATTGCTTGCTGTAGAAATGTTTGTTACACAAGCTGGCGAAATCCTGGTTAATGAAATAGCCCCAAGGCCGCATAATAGTGGTCATCAAACTATTGAAGCCAATGTGACGTCTCAATATGAACAGCACTTGAGAGCCATTCTTAATCTGCCATTAGGCGACACGGCTTTAGTCTCACCCAGCGCTATGGTCAACCTATTGGGGGAGGCTGCCTTTGAAGGATTAGCGAAGTACCAAGGAATGGAACAGGTGTTAAAACTTTCCGGAGTACATATCCACCTTTATGGCAAGCGTTTTACAAAGCCGTTCCGAAAAATGGGACATGTAACTATTGTGGATGAAGATATAGAGAGGTTAAAAAAGAAAGCCAACTTTGTAAAGCAAACTTTAAAAGTCATTGCATAAAATGAGCAAACCCTTAATAGGAATTATTATGGGCAGTCAGTCCGACCTGAGAATTATGAAAGACGCTGCCGAAGTTTTAGAAGAATTGAATATTCCATATGAACTTACCATTGTTTCGGCTCATCGTACGCCCGATAGGTTAGTGGATTACGCTTCTACCGCAAGGTCACGGGGTTTAAAAGTTATTGTGGCTGGGGCGGGCGGCGCAGCACATTTGCCTGGAATGATAGCTTCCCTTACTTCCTTGCCGGTTATTGGTGTTCCTATTAAATCATCTAATTCGATAGATGGGTGGGATTCAATCCTTTCCATATTACAAATGCCAGCTGGCGTGCCCGTGGCAACCGTAGCCTTAGATGGAGCACGCAATTCTGGCATTCTGGCTGCGCAAATACTGGGTACCGGCGATAAAACGGTTGCAAAAAAACTAGATCAATTCAAAAGAGCACTTAAGGCAAAAGTTGAATCCGCAGCCAAAAAAATTGAATCTAAAGGTTGGAAAGATGGTTTGTAACCAAACCTGCTGAACAATTAATGTAAAAATCAGTAACTTCAACTTGGAATACGCCTTTTATGAACCCTAATGATAAAGGTTGGCTTAAAGACTACTTGGAATTGCGTAAGGATGTCCTGATGGACCTTTCTAACCCAGACCTTCGCAAAACCTCTCATCCTGATTATACGCTTTATCGTTTTGTTCAGCCTACCGGGTTGATGTATGGCCAATCGGTAGCCTACATGGATATCCCTAAAAGTGAGTTATGGAGTGATAAAGAAAAGTTAAAAATTTTGCTGACTGAAAGTCTCATCAGTAGTTCCATTCTTTTTTATGATAAACCTTTAACGAATGAGGAAGATCTCTCTAATGCCATTTTAAAAACGGTCGAAAGAATTGGAAATTTTTACAATAATATTTTTCCAGAATTAGCCACCTCAACAAAAACAATTTTTGGGCGCAAGAAATCTCCGTTGGAACTTGCGGAAAGAGTTATCGATAAACGAATTGAGCGCGCCAGTAATTTTGATGGCAATTTTTGGACTTACTTTTTTCATAATAGTTTGCTGTTCCTGGATGTATTCATTTTTGGACAATGGATTCATACCAACGCAGACAGGATCGTCGCCGATTTTTTTCGGTATGAACGTGATGAGTTGCGTTTCTCTGTTGTAAAAGTTATGGCCGCCGCCTCTCACGCGAACAAAGAAGTTGCGCTTGAGGAGCGTAGATTGTATGAATATTTTATACAAAGTGCCGAGCTTTCCTCAGACAGACGAAAGGAAACTTTGAAAATTTTTGAAGAAGGGTTTTCGATAGAAGATATTAATTTACCCTCAGAAAACTCCTGGATTCTCAAGCGGTTTTTTTTAGAAGTTGCTATTCTTACAATCTGGGCAGATAAAAAAGTCGAGCAAGTAGAACTCGATTTTTTAAAACAGTTTTGTCATTATTTGAGCTTTTCGGATGAAGATCTTGAGAATAGCATGATGGCCATTGAGGGATTCATGCTCGAGCATTGGGGAGAGCTGGAGTATCTTCAAGATAAACAGGATTATCAGCAGATAAGTGAACAGTTTATAAAAAGGGTGGGGAAATTAGCGGATAAAAATAAAGCCAGGCTAATAAAAAAAATCCAGGAGAACGGCGATACGGCATTCCTTATGAGGAAAGCTCGTTCAAACGAACTTACGCTGGAAGAAAAAGAGAATGTTAGACAGCAGCTTATTCAAGTTCTAAAATCACTCCCGACACTTGGCATACTCGCATTGCCTCAACAATTCTTGACATTACCTATTCTACTAAAGATTTTACCAAAAAATCTTTTTGTTGAAGGGATAAGAGAATAGACTCAAACTTCTTTCTTTCGCGGAACGATCACCGATAAAATAATCGATAGTGTTAGGGTAGCGATGATGACTGAGAAAGACGTATAAACTCCGATGTGAATATCGAATATTTCCAACAGCATTTTAGCGCCGATAAAGAAAAGGATGATGGACAGTCCCTTCTGCAAAAGATAGAACTTATCGATAATACCGGCTAACAAAAAGAACATCGCCCGGAGGCCCATGACCGCAAAAATGTTTGAGGTGTAAACTAAAAATTCGTTTTGGGTAATCGCAAATGCAGCAGGGATGGAATCGACCGCGAAAATCAAATCCGTGGTCTCAATCAGTACGATCACTAAAAATAAGGGGGTAAACATCAACTTGCCCTCATGGCGTACAACAAAACTACCGCCATGATCTTCATTCGTAATGGGCAGGTATTTGCGGCATAGCAAAAGTATGGGATTCTTTTCAGGCTCTATTTTTTGATCTCCATCTTCAAAATAAATCCTGATACCGGAATAAATCAGGAATACGCCGAAGATGTAAAGTATGGCGTGAAATTTACTGATCAAAAATCCTCCAACAAAAATAAAAATCCCCCGAAAAACTATTGCGCCAAGTATTCCCCAAAAAAGCGTTTTATGATAATACTCTTCCTTTACCTGAAAGTATTTTAGAATTAGAAGAATAACAAAAATATTATCGACAGAAAGAGCATATTCTGTAAGGTAAGCTGAGAAATATTCGACAGCTCCTTCCACACCGCTATCGTCATATTTATAGATAAAAAAACCGAAAAGAGTAGAAATTAAAACCCAGAAAATGGATTGATATAAAGCTGATTTCGTGCTGATTTTATGCGCCTGCTTATGAAACAAGCCTAAGTCAAGAACCAAAAATAGGACTATAATTAAAGCAAAAATGCCAAATAGAATAGTCTCCCTTTCACTCTGATTTCGGAATAGGGAGAATAAAAGTATGTTCACTAATGATAGCAAGGAGATTTATTTCCGGTTAATCAAGCCTACAGCAACAAAAAATACAGTTTTAAGTCTGTGGATTTCAAAACTACAAATATATTTTCAACACAAAAACTCACAGGGTCATTTATACCTATAGTACAGTAAAAGAAACCCGGACTAGAGCATTGTTAACCGCACCGTTCACAAACTCCTTGAATTAGTAAGTTTACCTCACTGATCTGATATCCTTTTGGTAATCTGACCATGGGAACTTCAATATTCAAACAATTCGTCTGCCCGCACATGGTGCACTTAAAGTGAACGTGGTTATGATGATGTTCAGCCATCGTGCAGGCTTCCTTACAAAGTGCATATTTTAGGCTTCCTTCGTCGTCAAGAACCTTATGAATAAGGCCTTTGTCAAGAAATGTTTTTAAGGTTCTGTAGACCGTAACACGATCCAATGCATTATCAATTTCCTTTTCAATGTCCCCATGCGAAAGCGCATGATTTTTTCTGATAAAGAGTTGTAATATTTCCTCGCGGTTGGGTGTATTCCGAAGCTTAAAATCTTTTAACAATGTTTCTGAAACTGCATTCATAACTCAAAAACAGGCTATTATGTCCATCGATTTGAAAGTGCTCTGTTGCTTACCTCTTAAACCTTATTGTAATTGTAAGTTAAGCAAGTTACGGTAAATACCATTATTGAGGCCACTTAGTTCAACGTGAGATCCGACTTCTGCTAACCGTCCTTCTTCAATAACAAATATTCGATCCACTTTTTTTATGGTACTAAGGCGATGGGCAATAATAATGGTGGTTCGTCCTTCCATCAATTTTTCCAAAGCCTCCTGCACCAATACTTCTGAACGCGCATCTAATGAGCTAGTGGCTTCATCTAATATCAAAATTGAAGGATTCTTAAGAATAGCACGGGCTATTGCAATTCGTTGCCGCTGACCACCTGAAAGTTTAACTCCCCGCTCACCAACAACCGTTTCAAATTTGTCGGGGAAGCTTTCGATAAATTCCAATGCATTCGCCTGGCTAGCTGCTTCTCGGATTTCGCTTCCATTAGCCGACGGTTTCCCGTACAAAATATTTTCCCTGATCGTTCCTCCAAAAAGTATCACCTCTTGAGGAACGATACCTAAATTTTTCCGATAGGCTGTCAAGTTGAAATCTTGAATCGAAGTTCCATCCACCGAAATCGTACCTTGGTTAACAGGATAAAAACGCATCAGCAAATTGATAATGGTAGATTTTCCCGAACCGCTTTGACCTACTAACGCGACCTTTTCACCGGGTCCAATTGTAAAATTAAGTTCCTTTAAAACCTGAAACTCCTTACGGGTTGGGTAGGCAAAGGAAATATTTTCGAAGTCGATTTTACCGGCAAGCTTAACAACGCTACTTGGATATTCCGCTTCATCGCTTTCTTTCAAGATCTCAAGCAAACGTTCAGAAGCGCCAATGGCGCGTTGGAATTGAGTATAAATATCACCGAGCCCGGCAATAGAACCTCCTATGAATGATGTATAAATTACAAATGAAAATAATTCTCCCACTGTAATATCATTTGTCTGTACCAACGTCGCGCCGTACCACCCGACGGCTACTATTCCACCGAACAATGCAAAAATTATGAAAGAAATAAACAGTCCCCGAAACCGTGCCGTTCGGATAGCTACCTGAACCACCTCCCGTAAGGTTTTTGAATAACGACCGATCTCAAAGACCTCATTCGTAAATGCTTTTACCACTGAGATGGATTGCAGTGACTCTTCGACAACAACGTTTGCCTCCGCTAATTTATCTTGTGTTTTTTTAGACAATTTTCGAATGTATTTTCCAAAGACTAAGGCGAGGACTACCAAAACTGGGAAGGTTAGGAGCATGAATCCTGTCAATTTGGGTGCCAGGTAAAAAATGATGACGGTACCGAAGATGAGCGTTAGTAACTGCCGAAGCAGTTCTGCAAGTGTAAAAGAAAACATCTCTGTCAATGTGCCTACATCGGAGCTTATGCGGCTCATTAACTCCCCCACCCTTCTGCTGTCAAAAAAACTTAACGGAAGCCAAATTATTTTTTGATAAACACCTTTACGAACATCGGCTAGCGAACGCTCACTTACCACAGAAAAAGTATAAACCCGAATAAAAGACAAAATTGCTTGTATAAATAATATTATTAGTAACGCTAAGGCTACCTCATTAATGGAGGTGAAGTATGGCACCGGCTTCCCGCTTGCTATGTCGAGGAGTTTGCCAGCAAGGTAGGGAAATGCTAAAATAGTAGCACTCGACAATACAAGGCAAACAAATCCTACAATGAACCAACCTTTATAAGGTAAGGTAAACTTAAAAATACCGGCTAGTTGACTTAAATTTTTTGAGTTAAGACGCCTTTTTTCTTCTTCCTGTAATTCTTCCCTGCTATTCCGTTTTGCCATGCATTTACTTTTTTAAAATAATGGTGACATCAATTTTATATTTCACGGAATCATCCAAAAACATTTTTTGGCCACCGTTGATTGAATAGGATGTTACCACTGTCTGATTAGAAATTTTCTGGAATTCCATTGTTAGAAACCGAGAGCTTGAATAAAGTGTATTGGTTTCATTGTATTGCGCTTCAATCTTACGAACTTCTTTTAATGATTGATGATAGTACACCAACAGGTATTTGACGGGCAGATCCATCTCTGTCTTAAATGACGTGACTTTCAAATTGCTTTTAGGATCCGCATAAGTCTCTACTTTGTAAGCTTCCTTATAGTTAGGTTTGTTGATAGCATCCAGCTCCATGAAAATATCCAATTCATTTTTCCATTCAGAAGCCGTGGCTGGAACTGTTGTTGTAATTTCTTCAACATCGTTTAAAGAAGTTTTTTTATTGACACTTGCTTTGTAAAAAAGTAAACGGTCTACCTGCATAGCAATAAGACTGTCAATATTATAAATGCTTTGTTTTTTTTGCCTTTGTGTTGTACATGATACCGCAAGGCAACATACCAACATTAATAGCAGAAGATATATTGTGTTTTTTTTTGATTGCATCTATATAAATCCAAGAGAGTCGGCACGCGTTTTAAACACCAAAGTCGGGTTCTTTATTCAATTAAAATATTGCCGGTCATTTCTGGAGGGATTGGAATGCCCATCAATGTAAGAATAGTTGGCGCGAGATCTCCTAGCTTTCCATTCTTCAGAGTTCCTTTAAACGAACTATCAACAAGAATACAAGGTACCAAATTGGTCGTATGCGCAGTGTTCGGAGAACCATCTTCATTAATCATCATTTCAGCGTTACCATGATCTGCAATTATAATGGTTGAATATCCATTTCGAAGAGCCGATTCTGTTACTTTTTGAGCACAGTGATCGACCGTCTCGCATGCCCGTACTGCAGCTTCAAAAACGCCGGTGTGGCCGACCATATCGGGATTGGCAAAATTTAAACAGATAAAATCCGGTTCCTTTTTTTCTAACTCTACGATGATCTTCTCTTTTATTTCATTCGCACTCATCTCAGGCGCCAGATCGTAAGTTGCTACTTTGGGAGAAGGACAAAGTATCCTGGATTCTCCAGGAAACGGCTCCTCCCTTCCACCAGAAAAAAAGAATGTGACGTGGGGATATTTTTCTGTTTCTGCTATTCGGATTTGCTTTTTGCCCGCTTTCGATACTACCTCTCCTAATGTATTTTCAAGGTTGTCTTTATCAAATAGGACCTTAACATCTTTAAACGAATCGTCGTAGTTCGTTAGCGTAATGTAATAGAGGGGAATCTTTTTCAGGGAGTATTCGGGAAAATTTTGTTGGGTAAGAACTTCTGTAATTTCTCGTCCACGATCTGTACGAAAGTTAAAACACAATACTACATCACCTTCCCGGACCGTTGCCACAGGCTGAAGTTTTTCATTTACCACAACGATAGGTTGAATAAATTCATCTGTAATATTATTGTCGTACGATTTTTGAACTGCGCCTAGGGGGTCAGAGGTTTTCTCACCGGTTCCATTTACTAACAGATCATAGGCCAATTTAACCCGCTCCCAACGTTTGTCCCTGTCCATAGCATAGTACCGGCCGATGATACTCGCGAGTTTCCCTCCAGTCTTGTTGAGGTGGGTTAAAACTTCACGCAAGTACTCCAGGCCCCCCTTTGGATCCG
>CAZAHL010000323.1:0-8237 GCA_964484845.1 uncultured Chryseolinea sp.
ATGCTTACTAAAAAATACCATAAAGAATGACTTTAAAGACAGACTCTAGTTAGTTCGGCTTCTATGCTACAATTTATTTATTACGAATTCTAGACATCACCACCCCCATCCTATCAATCCCTAAATCCAGACCATCCCAGTTCAGACATGTTACTCCGACCTCAAACTCTTCACCGGATTCATTATCGCTGCTTTTATCGCCTGATAACTCACTGTCAAAATGGTGATCAACAATGCGCCCAAACTAACCACAGCAAAGATCTGCCACGATATCGTTGTGCGATATTCATATTGCATTAACCAGTCGCTCATGAAATAAAATGATATGGGGACCGCTATCACACATGCGATAACTACCAACAACATAAAATCTTTTGATAACAATTTCCAGAGCTGCAGAACACTCGCTCCCAGAATCTTGCGAATACCAAGCTCCTTCGTGCGCTGTTCGGCAACAAAAGAGGCCAGGCCAAACAAGCCCAAGCAACTTATTAAAATAGCGAGGCTAGAAAAGATAGATGACAATTTCCCTATACGCTCTTCCGCGATAAATTTCATTTTATATTCCTCATCGGCAAATTTATAATCGAAGGGAGCTGATGGAATTACTTTTTTAAATACGGCCTCGATTTTGGGTAGAGCTTCACTTACACTAACCGATGGGTTGATTCTGATGTTGATCCAGCCTTTCCATCCTTCGACAAAGAAAATTGCGGGCTCGACCGGTTCAAATGGCGAAGCCATCACCATATCCTTTATAACACCTACAATTCTGAAATCTTCATCAACGTTGTAGGCTCTATTGGTCCATCGAACCACTTCACCCACGGGATTTTTTAAACTCATTACTTTGGCTGCGGCTTCATTGATCACAAATCCAGACGAGTCGCTGGCAATTTCTTTTGAAAAATCGCGTCCATCTAAAAATGACCAACCGACTGTTCTTCCAAAGTCATGAGAAACTGCCAATGTAGAAAAACCTTCATCGGCGCCAGGATCCATACCCCTCCAACTAAAGCCTCCGTTTCCGGACCAGACTTGCGTGACTTGTCCACCTGATTCTGATACCTCCTTCACTGCTCCGGTCCTTTTTAATTCCGTTGTGAGTACATCGATATTCTTATAAAACTCATCCGACTTTTTCTGGATCATCAGTAATCCCTCACGCTGATAACCTACGGAGCGATTTTTCGCAAAAGAAAGTTGATTATACACTATGATAGTACAGATGATCAACATCACCGATATCGTGAACTGCATGACAACAAGAACTTTTCTCGGAACGGAAGCAAATCGTCCTGCACGAAATGTACCCTTCAAGACTTTAACAGGATTGAACGATGACAGATACAGCGCCGGATAACTTCCGGCTAATAAACCAGTGATGAGAATAATGGATAGGCTGATAACCCAAAACCAGATATCCCCAAAGGGCATTATTATTGCCTTACCAGAAAAATCATTGAACAATGGAAGAAAAAGATTCACCAACACAATAGCTGCAAAAAACGCAAAAATGACGACCAAAAAAGACTCAGAAAAAAACTGGCTGATCAATTGACCTTTGATCGATCCCATGGTTTTTCTTATTCCCACTTCCTTGGCCCGCTTTTCAGAACGTGCTGTGCTTAAATTCATAAAATTGATGCATGCCAGCAGCAGAATAAAACCACCAATGATTATCATATACAGTACAAACTGCCCAGGACCTCTGTCAACAATTCCGTCCTTAAAATTTGAGCGCAGATGCCAATTCCTCATCGGATGAAGTAGTACCTGTGGGTTATACTTTAATTCCTGCTTCATGTAGTCAAGATCTTTGATAGCACGAAGTTCAGCTTCTTTGATATTCTCAGAGACCTTTTCGAGTGTTGTGTTAGGCTGAATTTCCGCATAGATGAGAAGAAAATGATTGTCCCATCCCTGATCCTTTATCCATGGATTATTTGCCATGTGCAGATCCCATGGTGCGAAGAACTTTGTTCCATACAAGGCACTGTTCTTAGGAAAATCTTCATAGACGCCTGTCACCTTTACAAGCTGCGAGTTTCCGATCGTTACACTTTCATTGATCGGGTCTGTATTTCCAAACAACGCATAGGCTGTCGATTTACTTAGCAGGATTGACTCTTGCTGTTTTAATCCTGACCAGTCGCCGTATATCATTTCAAACGAAAACATGTCCGGTGCGCCCGCTCCTACATACGAGCCTGTGGCCAATATTACTTTCTCTTCCGTTGATAAAATGTAACCCGACGTGCCGTTTGATGGCACAATGTGTTTGAAATTTGAGCTATAAGCCGCATTCAGTTCAGGTATCAGCGGGTAAGGAAGTTGGTCCTGACCCTCCCAATACTTTCCGTCAAACGTGCTACCTTTCGTTATCTGGGTTATACGCGAATAATTATGATGGTATTGATTAAATGACCACTCATCATATACCCATAAAGCAATGAGACCTGCCACGGACAAGCCGAGCGCCAGGCCGCCAATATTGATGATTGAATAACCTTTATTCTTCAGAAGGTTTCTCCATCCGATTTTAAAATAGCTTTTGTACATAGCGTAGTGATTTAGATTTGTCGATTCTAACTTTCTTATAGCAAAAGGCCGTAGGTAATGAAAGACCTGATACCAATAATTAAGTTGCGCCCTAAAAAGAAATTTTGTTTTTAACGTGTTATAAAATTTTTCTTCGAGATCGCCTAGTACTTCTTCGGCGAGATCGTGACGTAGGAAACGAAGTAGAAGTTTCTTTGGAAGTTTGGGTGGTATCGGTTTGTGCGGTTTCAAATTGTCTGAACTGGGATGGTCAGGATTTAGGGATGATCAGGATGCGTATGTCAATGAAGGGTGCATTAGTATTTTCGCTCATATATGCTTATTTAGTTCGGCTTCTATTCATTGGTATTATATTCTAATTCAAATGTCTGAATCAGGATGGTCAAGATCTAAGGATGAATAGGATTCGGCTGTAACGAAGGAATCAATAGTATTTTCGCTCATATATCCTTATATAGTTCAGCTTCTACTCCTTCATCCGGTTAATCCATTAATCCATTAATCCTAGTCCGGACCATCCTAATCCCGACAGCTTACTCCGACCTCAAACTCTTCACCGGATTCATCATCGCCGCCTTTATGGCTTGAAAGCTAACTGTCACAATTGTTATTACGAGTGCACCAACGCTTGCCAGCAAAAAGACCCACCACGAAATCTCCATTTTATAATCATAATTTTGCAGCCAACCATCCATAGCGTAAAACGCTATCGGTACAGAAACAACACATGCAATGATTACCAGTACAATAAAATCTTTCGACAGCATCTTCCATACATTCATCATGGATGCTCCTAACACTTTTCTTATTCCAATTTCTTTTGTCCGTTGTTCGGCGACGAAGGAAGTTAAACCAAAGAGTCCCAAACAGCTGATGACTATAGCCAGTATCGTAATGACGGCAGCTAATTTTCCTATCCGCTCCTCGGCTCGGAATTTCGCCTCATAATCATCATCAGCAAAAGTGTAATCGAAAGGCGCGGAAGGTACCAACTGGTTGAATACTTTTTGGATTTTGGGCAATGCTTCATGGGGGCTCACCTTTGGATTTATCCGAACGTATAAATTCTGAAGATCAAAATTTGAGAGAAATATGATGGATGGATCGGTAGGTTCAAATGGAGATCCTTTAACCATGTCTTTAACAACTCCCAAAATTTCGAAACTCCCGCGTTCGGAGCCGCCAGGATTCCATTTTAGAACTTCCCCAACGGGATCTCTAAGTCCAAGAATTTTTAAGGCTGATTCATTTATTACGATTCCTGCTGTATCACTTCGAACCTCTCTGGAAAAATCCCGGCCATCTACAAATTGCCAACCGATGGTTTTGCCATATTCATGCGTTACGAAAATGGTATTAAACGAGGGATCATATTTTTTATCACGCCAGGAGAAGCCATGATTCCGGCCGAGTGTGCTGTTGATGGAATAGTTTGACTCTGCAATTTCTTCCACCGCCCCCGTTTTCTTCAGTTCATTTCTCAATGCCTGGTATTTACCTATAAACTCCGGCGATCGTGGGCGGAATGAAAGGAGACCTTCTCGTGAATACCCGATTGGACGGTTTTTGGCAAACTGAATCTGTTGGTAAACGATGATTGTCCCAATGATTAAACTAATCGAGATCGTAAACTGTGCAGTAACCAAAATACTTCGTGGAATGGTGGCAGATCTTCCCACTTTAAATGTTCCTTTTAACACCTTGACTGGATTGAATGCAGATAGGTAAAGTGCCGGATAACTTCCTGCCAGGACGCCGGTAAGCACCGTAAAGAAAATGCCCGCCACCCAGAACGTTGGATTTGCCCATGGGATAGCAATGTCTTTATCCGAAATGCTATTGAATCCTGGCAAAACAATTTGTGCAATCAAGATCGCCACAACAAATGAAATGAAAGCAACCAACAGAGATTCTCCAAAGAACTGTTGAATTAATTGGCCGCGTTGAGAACCAATGGATTTTCGGATCCCTACTTCGCGAGCTCTTTTTTCCGATCGCGCTGTGCTCAGGTTCATAAAATTGATGCACGCTAATACCAGAACAAATACGCCAATGGTGCTGTATGACCAAAGCATCTTCATCTGTTTGCTGGTAACGGTTACTCCATTTTCGAATTGAGAATTTAAGTGCCATTCACTCATTGGATGAAGAAACAATTCAGGTTTCGATTCATCCGCTTCCTGATTAATATGCGGCAACATGACATCCTTAATAATCGCGGATACACTTTTAAATTCGCCGGCTTTATGTAACTGCACATAGACGGTCATATTCTGATTATCCCAACTATCTAATTTATCTTTCCCACCGACGTATAACTGTAGCGGCGCAAAAAAAGTCACACCATTTAATTCAGAAGTTTTCGGTAGATCTTCATAGACTCCTGTTACTATTAAATCATTAACGCCGTCCATGGTTATGATCTTATTCACGGGGTCACCGTTTCCAAAAAGTTTCTTTGATAAGGATTCAGAAAGTATGATGGACATCATATCATCAAGGAATTTATTTCCCGAGCCATGAATCATTTTCAAACTAAACATTTCCACACCTTCTGGTTGCATGAAATATCCTCCCTGAGTCATCTTCTTTTCTCCAAAGGAAAGCACCCGCTCCTCCATTCGTTGCCGGACCATGACCACATTCTTAAAGTGTGTTCCATACTCCGACCGAAGTAGCGTCCCTAGTCCGACCACCATGGAAGTACTGGACTCAATCCCGTCACCCCAATTATTGTTTCTATAAACCTTAGCGATGGTGTCATGATTTTTGTGATACTTGTTAAACTGTAACTCGTCGTTTATCCATAAGCCGATGAGCAGCGCCACCGCCATTCCCATGGCAAGTCCACCGATGTTTATAAGGGAGTAACCTTTATTTTTTACAAGATTTCTCCATCCAATTTTAAAGTAACTTTGATACATAGCGTAATGATTTAAATAAATTGATCGTGATTTTCTTATAGCAAAGGGACGCATGTAATTCAATATCTGGTACCAGTAATTTAACTTAGCACTGAAATAGGATTTCGTTTTAAGTGTGAAGTAAAACTTTTCTTCGAGATCACCTTCTACTTCTTCTTTCAGGTTGTCACGCAAAAAGCGACGTAACAACCCTTTGGCTAGTCTAGGAGGGACTTGTTTTGTCATTAATAATCTTGTTTTAATGCTCCATAATGGAACTATTCTGTGACTTCCTATTTCAATCTCACACTACTCATTCCTTAACGAATCCACCGGATTGGAATTGGCGGCTTTTATGACCTGAGTGCTGATGGTTATTCCTGCAATTACAATGACTGCAAGAGCAGCTACAACGAATGTCAACCAACTAATTTCAGTAACGTATTCAAAATCTTCCAACCACCTACGCATGATCCACCAAGCGATTGGCCATGCAAAAACATTCGCCACCAAGATGAGTTTAAAGTAGTCTTTGGAGAATAGGCTAAATATACTTGCTGCACTAGCTCCCAATACTTTCCTTATTCCAACTTCCTTGGTTCTTTGTTCAGAGGTAAAAACTACCAGTCCAAACAAACCCAAACAGGAAATAAAAATCGCTGTACTTGTCGCTATATGAACAAGTTGACTAGTTTGGATTTCTTTAAGGTATGCTTCTTGCAAGCTTTGATCTAAAAACCGGTAAGCAAAAATTTCTTCAGGAAAAGTGGAAGTCCAAACGTCCTTTAGATGAGCTATTGTTTTTTCTACGCTAGCAGTAGAAATTTCTTGATGAAGTTTTATACTCAACTGATGCACATGGCTTTGACTCACAATCATAAGCGTAGGGTCGATTTTTTGATGAAGAGAATTGACATGAAAGTTTCTTACCACTCCTACTACAGGGAAGTTAGCTTGGCCTGTACTAATCATCTGTCCTATTGCATCCCTCGGATCAGTAAAACCCATTCTGTTTGCCATCACTTCGTTAATGAGACCTTTTGGTAGTGTATCTCCCTGTTGAAATTGTTCGCCTGCAAGCAGATGTATACTGTATGTATCAATATAATGGCTATCCACCATCTTCATTTGAGTTTTAATTTCAATTACCTCCCCAGCTAGATTATATTGAGTTATCCCCATCCAGTTATTTTCTGATGAAGGGCTGTTATTAGAAAAACTAACATTTTGAATAAAGGGGGAAGCAAGCAATTGCTGTCTCATTACCTCCAGCTTGGAAGGCTCTCCCCCAGGAAGATCCGCTGTAATGACAGAATTATAATCAAATCCGAGATTTGCATTTTTAAAGAATTGCAATTGTTGGCCAATAATCAAGACACCTATAATGAGGATCATCGAAATACAAAATTGAAATACCACCAAGCTATTTCTTACCGAAAGACCTCGTGCCACTCTGCCCGTTCTGGCTTCTTTCATTGCACCAATAGGATTCATAGATGAAACTATAAGAGCTGGATAAAATCCAGCAAGCAATGCGGTAACTTGAAATACCAACATTAAGAAAACTATACTGGGTATACTCCAAATTAAATTTGTGGATACGGCTATCCCTAAAAGCTGAGATATGAAAGGCAATGCCAAACTCGCTTCTATCAATGAAAGAATTAATGCCAATAAAGTTATAAATCCTGCCTCACTCAAAAATTGATGGATGAGTTGTAACCGGTTGCTTCCAAACACTTTTCGTATCCCTACCTCTCTCGAGCGTCTTATACCTTGCGCTGTTGCTAGATTGATAAAATTGGCACAAGCGATCAAGAGTAAAAAAAAGCCCACAACTACCAAGGTCTTTAACATTTTTGGATTTGCACTTCTTCCACCATAGTTATATGCAAAATGAATTTCATTTAAGGGTAAAAGTGAGTAAGCTCTTTTCTTCAAAGCTTCTTTACCCATATATTTTTCTATCATTTTTGGGAATTGTTGTTCAACTTCCTGAGCTAAAACTCCCTCCTTTAATAGTATAAAAGTTTGATGATTGTCTCCCCAACCCCAGTGTTGTTGGTCATATTGAGTGTTAGCATTTCTAATATTCGCATAAGATGCCATAATATGAAAAGGAAAATCGGTGTTATCGGGCGGATCTGCTACGATACCGGTCACCATCCAGTCCTGTTGGTCAAAATGAATATACTTACCTAAAGCTTTTTCTGATACGCCAAAAAACTTTTGAGCGTAAGACTCCGATAAAATGATTGTATTGGGATTGTTGAGTTCGGTATCGGGATTACCATTCAACCATTGAAAGTCAAGTATGTGAAATAGTTCATTTTCTACAAAGGCTACAGATTCTTTGTACTTGTCAACTTCCGTACCTTGTTCTATCTCTACTACTTTTCCTTGTACTTGCACCACAGCTCCAACTTTTTCTATCCCTTGAAAGTCATTGCGAATGGACGCAGGCACACCTGTCGGAGTTCCTGCAAACGTACTCCCTGCTTCAACTTTGGTAGTTTCCATTCGGTAGATTCGATCAGCCTTTGTATGGAATTTGTCAAAGCTGTATTCTTGCTTCACAATTAAGAAGATAAGTAAGCTACTGGCGATACCGATCGAAAGGCCGCTAATATTAATGAATGAATAACCTTTATTCTTAAGAAGGTTCCTCCAACCGATTTTAAAATAGTTTTGATACATAGCATACTGATTTAAATATATTGGCCGTGATTTTCTGATGGCAAAAGGGCGTATGTAATGAATGACCTGATACCA
>CAZAHL010000324.1:0-8228 GCA_964484845.1 uncultured Chryseolinea sp.
GTAACTGGCAACACGCCTGATTTTGATTCAGGAAAGTCCAGGTTCGAGCCCTGGTCGGACAACATTGTAATTTAAGAATCCCGCTAAGCGGGATTCTGCGTTAATCGTTAAATGTCAATCGGTTGACTACTTTAACGGATAACGATTGACGCATAATAGAACGATATGGCTGTAAAAATTTTCAGCGGCAGAGCAACCATTTACCTGGCAGAAAAAATCGCCAATGCTTACGGCGAGCCATTAGGGGAAGTGGACTACCAACTGTTTAGTGATGGGGAAATGTCCCCTTTTTTAGCTGAATCTGTAAGGGGTCATGAGGTTTTTATCATTCAATCTACCTTTCCACCTTCCGATAATTTAATGGAATTGTTGCTGATGGTCGATGCCGCAAAACGGGCAAGCGCCTCCAGCATCAACGTGGTTATTCCTTATTTTGGATACGCACGCCAGGATAGAAAAGACAAACCCCGGGTAGCCATCGCAGCCAAGTTAATTGCCAATCTGATTTCTGCTGCCGGCGCAACCCGCATCATGGCCTGTGATCTTCATGCCGATCAGATCCAGGGCTTCTTCGATATTCCCGTGGATCACCTCGACGGTTCATACATCTTTGTGCCTTACCTCAAATCGTTAAACCTGGTGGATATCATGTTCGCCTCGCCCGACGTTGGTGGTATCAAACGCGCCCGCAGTTTTGCAAAATTTTTTAACGCAGAACTGGCCGTTTGTGATAAGTATAGGAAAGAAGCCAACAAAGTAAGTTCCATGCGACTGATCGGTGAAGTGGATGGAAAAGACGTCGTGCTGGTAGATGACTTAGTGGACACAGCCGGCACCATCTGCAAAGCTGCTGTGCTGCTAAAAGAAAAAGGTGCTAAGACGGTGCGCGCTGTATGTACCCACCCCGTATTATCGGGCAAGGCGTACGAAAATATTGAGAACTCAGTGTTGGAGGAACTTGCCGTTTCGGATACAATTCCCCTGAAGGAACCCGGAAGCAAAATTAAAGTACTTTCCGTTTCCAATCTCTACGCAAAGGCGATCCGGAAAATTCACGATAACGAATCCATCTCTTCATTGTTCATCAAACTTTAACATAGAATTTTAACTAAACAATTTATATTATGAAAACCATTGAGATTATAGGGTATAAACGAGCAAATCTCGGTAAGTCAGGATCGCAAAAACTCAGGGACGAAGGACTGGTTCCCTGTGTGCTGTATGGAGGAAGTGAACAAACGCATTTTTATGCGCCCATGATCCTGTTCCGAAATTTGCTGTATACCAACGAAGCCCATTTTGTTCACCTGAATATTGAAGGTGAAGAGAGTCAGGCTATTCTTCAGGAAGTACAGTTTCATCCCGTGAGTGAAATTATTTTGCACGCCGATTTTTTACGCATTGCCGAAGACAAAAAAATAAAGATGAACATTCCTGCCCGGTTGGTAGGAGTTGCTCCAGGTGTATCTAAAGGAGGTGCCCTTGTCCAAAAAAGATCTTCGCTTAAAGTATACGCTTTCCCGAAGGACATACCCGATCATATTGATGTAGATGTTTCATCACTTGACTTTCATCACGCTATAAAAGTAGGTGACATCAAGTTTGGTAGCCTTGAATTTGTGGACCCGAAGCAAGCATCCGTCGCTGTCGTGGAAGTACCACGTGCCGCTAAGATGGCTGCTGAAGATGCCGCCGCTGCTGCCGCTGCTCCTGCTGCTGCTGCAACCGAAGCTGCTCCCGCTGCTGGTGCCGCCGGGGATGCCAAAAAAGCTGATGCCCCTAAGAAGGACGAAGGCAAGAAATAATATTCACCTTGGACCAAACCCTAATCCCCCGACGCTCTCGGGGGATTTTTTTATTTTGAAGGTTGTAAAAGTGTTGAAGTGTTGAGGTGTTAAAGTTTCGTTCCTATTAAGCGTTACGGCACAAACAAGTGTATGGGTATCTTTTCAAACGTTGTGAGTTTCGAGAATATACTTATATTTTTAAATGCACAGCCACGCACCTAGAAACACTCAAACACTATATTAGTACCCAAAAGTATTGAAGTGTTGAAGTGTTGAAGTGTTGAGGTGTTAAAGTGTTGAAGTTTCGTTCCTATTAAGCGTTACGGCACAAACAAGTGTATAGGTATCTATACGTTCAGGTGTGTTTGTGCTTTTTCAAACGTTGTGAGTTTCGAGAATATACTTATATTTTTAAATGCACAGCCACGCACCTAGAAACACTCAAAGACTATATTAGCACCCGAAAGTGTTGAAGTGTTGAGGTTTCGTTCCTACTAAACGTCGCGGCACAAACAAGTGTATAGGTATCTATACTTCAACACCTCGAACTTCAACACTTCAACACCATCGCATCATCACTAAATTTTTTAAATTACCACAACTTCAACACCTCGCACTCCAACACTTCAACACATGAAATATCTGATCGCAGGTCTCGGCAATTCCGGCGCGGAGTATGAACTTACCCGACACAACATCGGCTTCCTGGTATTGGATCAATTGGCTGACAACCAAAAGACGTCCTTTACCTTAGACCGCCATGCAGAAAAAGCTGCCTTTAAATTTAAGGGAAGGACCATTCACCTGATCAAGCCTACTACGTTCATGAACCTCAGCGGAAAAGCCATTGCGTACTGGATGCAGGAATTAAAGATTGAAAAAGAAAATCTTCTTGTTGTGATGGATGATATTGCTCTTCCTTTTGGAAGCTTGCGCATGCGGACGAAAGGAAGTTCGGCGGGCCACAACGGATTAAAAAATATCGAGGTGCTACTCAACGGGCAGGATTACTCGCGCCTTCGTTTTGGGGTGGGCGATACGTTTAACAAAGGCCAACAGGTGGACTATGTACTTAGCAATTTTACGCAAGAGCAGTTTGAAGCACTGCCGGCTATAATGACCAAGGCGAATGAAATGGTTTTATCATTTTGTACGATGGGCGCGGCAAGAACGATGTCGCAATTCAATGATTAAAAAAAATGCGCGAGTAGGGGTATGGTTGACTGTAAATTCAAACTAAAATAACGTGAATATTAAGATGGAATTAATTCCCATTAAAAAAACAATTGAGGAAAATGAAGAATTTCTACATAACCCAGACTGTAGCGAGACCCTTCATGTGACTATCGGATTTTTTAATAAAGTTGGATTTGAACCACCCTGGATTGGCTACTATGCAAAAAAAGAAGGTCAGCTAGTAGGCGGCTGCGCTTTTAAAGGTAAACCTGTAAACAACCAGATTGAAATTGCCTATGGAACTTTTGACCGATTTGGAAAGCAAGGTATTGGAGCAGCTATGTGCGGACTCCTGGTGGAGCTGGCGCGGAAAACAGACCCGACTGTAAAAATTACGGCCCGGACCTTGCCGGTAAAGAATTACTCGACCAGGATTCTTGAAAAGAACGGCTTTCAGCTTTTAGGGCCCATCTTAGACCCTGATGATGGCGAAGTATGGGAATGGCTTTTTAAATTGCCTGCACCGTGATGCCACTCGATCTATGAGAAATTTGGGTTTGTAGCTTCTTATGAGGAGTGAAGCCTGAATTCCACGAAACAAATCCAGATAAAAATAATAACGAACAAACGTTGCCATTGCGGATTTGCAAAGAAATTGTATCTTAGTTAGACTGGAAAAATATAAGACTTCATATCCGTTGACCAAAAACTTTGTCGTAGTCAAATCATAAGCAACAAAATTATTTCCATTCACTTTTAAAATAGAATCAACAGCCAAAATAACAACAAAGTGAGACCAGAATACACTTCAAAAAACGGGGCGTCACCGAAAAGCCTGATGAGTAGGAAAACCAAACCAAACCTAAAACTGTATGAATTGGTATCTCGAAGTACTTAAGAACTACGCTGTCTTTACCGGACGAGCAAGAAGAAAAGAATATTGGATGTTCGTTTTATTCAATATCATTTTTGCTGCCGCTGCAGTGCTTGTAGACAATCTCCTTGGACTTGCTTCTGACGCTATCGGCTATGGCCCCGTATATGGGCTGTACCTTCTCGCCACGCTTATTCCAGGAATAGCGGTTGGTGTTAGAAGACTCCACGATATCGGAAAAAGCGGTTGGATGCTGCTTATTGCATTTATTCCTTTAATTGGTGCGATTTGGTTGATAGTATTAATGGCAACTGAAGGACAGTCAGGGGCAAATGAGTACGGACCCGATCCAAAACAAGTCGCTGTAGTTTCTTAAGTGTTCTACAAAATAGTTGAAGGTGGCTTCGCTCCTATCAAGTAGCGAAGTTCACCTTTTTTCATGCATCAGATTTGAAAGGAAAGAAAATGTATCGCAACATTGTTTCTACTTACAAACAACTCTAGAGAACATCCAACTACATATCTGCAGTCTTTGACCCTCTACACAAACGATGTACAAAGCAATTGCTTATTATTGCTTATTGCTCATTGCTTATTGCTCATTGCTTATTGCTCATTACTCATTGCTCATTATATCTTACTGATTTACGTAAATTAACCCGACATTAAATTTATGAAGTTTAGAAAAGCAAAAAGGAAAGATGTTTCCTTCATCGTAGAAATGCTTTCCGACGATAAATTGGGAAAACTCAGAGAAGACTTTCAAACGCCCGTGCCTGAAAAATATTACCGGGCTTTTGAAAAAATAAACAGCGATGAAAGTCAAGAGTTGATCGTGATTGAAAATGATCACGGGGAAATCGTAGGAACCTTCCAGCTTACTTTTATTCAATACCTCACCTACCAGGGAGGGATCCGGGCACAGATTGAAGCGGTGCGGATAAGAGAAGATCAAACTGGTAAGGGAATTGGCCATAAAGCTATTCAATGGGCCATCAGCCAGGCCAAAGAAAAGGGAGCTCATATCATACAATTGACAAGCGATAAGAAAAGGTCTGATGCCATCCGGTTCTATGAGAAATTAGGGTTTGTAGCTTCACATGAAGGAATGAAACTTCATCTTAAATAGAAATGGAACACCGCGCCGTCTTTAATAGCAACTCCGACTCCATCAGTACGAGAAAGTAAGCACCTTGAAGTTTTGACAGAGCGATTACTCTTTTCATGACCAAAAACTGTTCTTGATCTGCTCTCACTGATAGTCCGCCGTGTGTAAATAATCCACAACCTGCCCCACTTTGTACCTTGTTCTAAGTTTCGTTCTCAAGGGAACCACTCACTGTAAAGATTTCAAACGTTGTTAGCTCGCTCACAGCGCCTGACAATTTTTGGTCCAATATTGGACACGGCGGAGGAAGATACAAAGACCCAAGCACAAGGGCTAGGTAAACAAATCTTAGAAGCACAAAGTAAAATATAAACCAATAAACCCGCTTAGACGTTTGGCAGCGGCGAGGAAGAGGTGAAGACCAAGCCAAAGAGAAAGTAATCATGATGGATATCAGCAATTATCAAATAGAGAAACTTCAGGATCTCGTCGTTGAAATGGATAAAACTCTCTATGGGCTTTCTCCCGGTTTTGAAATGCCGTCTGTCTTTGCACAGCTTTCAATGATTGGCGACGAAATCGATCTGCTCCACGATCTGGTGATCGAACTAGGGCAGACTATTTACCCATTAACATCCAGTTCCTTTCTAAAGGGTGTAGTCAATTCTGTACTTGACACCATGTCAGTCGATACTGCTTTGGACGATCTTAAAACCTATAACAAGCAACGATCGCAGAAACGAAAAGAGCAAACAGAAAGAATTCCCTGCATAGCACTGACTATGAACTTGAATCGCCTCGTCAGTTGAATCGAAATATATGTATATGCCTTGCCATCCCTTAGCACCATAAAAATTATGGCTCCTGTAAAGGACGAGAGCAAGGGTTTGATTTATTCGTCACGAAAGGAAGAGAAAACTAACCTGCTTTTGAGTATACCAGCAATCCCAATCCGATAAAAAAAAACAAGAACATAGTATACAAAAGAGGCTTTGTTCCCTTCGGGGCGAACTGAAATTCCTTCCATATAAATACTCCCCAGATAGCCGCTACTAACACTGCCCCCTGGCCCAGACCATAAGAGATTGCGGGACCGGCCTTATCTGAAGCGATGATGCTGAACGACATCCCAATACACCAGAGGATACCTCCTAAAATTCCGGTAATATGACTTTTGAAACTTCCTTGAAAATAATCGCGGTAAGTGACCGGTTGGCCTTGAACTGGTTTTTTCATTAAAATGGTATTGAAAATAAAATTGCTTACAAACACACCGGTTGAAAAAATAACGACCGCGGTATACGGTGTGAGCTTTCCCGTTTCAGGCAGGGTGAAGTTCGTAACCATACCCCTCACTACAAACCCATAGAATTGTGCCATCAGCACGCCGGCAATGATCGACAGTAATAGACCTTTCGTAGAAACTTTTTGCGCGTCACCCGTGAGCTTTTTGTAAGCGACTGCGTTTGTTATAATGCCGACAGCAATACAAGCAACTCCTGTGAATATTAAAAATGGATTACCAGCGGGTGCAGCAATATAATTATCAATCACTCCCCAAATTAATGCAATGCCAATGCCCACCGGAAATGCAACGGACATACCCGCTATAGCAATAGCGGCAATAAGTAAAATATTAGCCAGGTTAAAAACGATACCTCCGATAAAGGCAGCGCGTAAACTAGCGTTGTCGGCTTGTTGAATGTCTACTGCAAAACTTCGTCCCTGACTACCATAACTTCCAATCGTCAAAGCGAAAATGACCGACAAGAGTAACATACCTATCACATAATCCCAATAGAACAATTCAAAACGCCAGGAACCCTCGGCTAATTTTTGGGTGTTAGCCCACGACCCCCAGCATAGCATGGTGATGATACAAAAGACAATCGCCAAAGGATAACTACCAAGTATAAACATACGGCCACCATTTAAATTTACTTATTGTCTGCAAACCTGATTTACGGCCGAGAGGTGTTAGCCGGTTTATCAGAGTAGATTACTAAATCGTCGATTCGAATAACCTGCTGGTCCGTTGGATTTAGTAATCTTATTTTTACCGTATGTTTTTGGTTTGGCAATTTATACTTCCAAAACAAATCATATTTCCGGGTTGTGAAATCCGCCGGTAATTCCGACGTTTCGATGAGTTTTCCATCCACATAAAGCTCTGCTTTCGAAATTACATCTGAATGCTGGTTCCATTTTGCAGATTCGCCTTTTACAACGAAACCAATTCCATCGAAATCAAATGTGTATTCGTCTTTGAGTTCTGTCCTTACGCTTCTTTTTTCAATAGGAAAATGTCCTTCAAAATTTTGCTCGAATTTTACGGCCTGAGGTTTTTGCATTTTTATTATCACGTTGTTTCCTTCCGTTTTCCCACCGTTGCGTACAATATTTTGCAGTGCATGTTTATATCCAACCTCATACACGTCGTTTAGTGACATGGTGGTATATTTGAAATCAAGAGACTCTGCTTCCGCAAGACCTTGCTTCCAATAAGCTGGTATTTTGTTGTAGCCCAACAACGTTCCAAGTATTCCGCCAGCCGAAGATGGATTACAATCGGAATCCTGCCCAGCTCGCGTACTGATCTCCATGGTTTTTGTAAAATCTCCGTTGCCATAAAGTAACCCGAGCACGACATAAGCGGCATTCACCGTTGCATCAATGTTAAAAGGAACAAACACGCCATCGGGACAGCCGATATCTTCGCTCCATTTTCGCTCAATTTCAAACCAATTTCTTTTCCAATCATCCGGATATAGTTTGTGCCACTCAACAACATCTTTGATGACCTTATAAAATCTGCTTTCAGTTGGAATGGTCTTCAATCCTTCTGTAACGACAAAGCGAACATCATTTGACGTGAACGCGAGGGTATACATCGCACCCATGTAAACCCCACCGTACCATCCATCGCCGTAATTCATGATGTGACCTATTTTATCACTGATGACAGATGCTGTGTTCGGCATTCCGGGGGACATGAGCCCGGCGAAATCAGCTTCAATCTGATAGTCGATGCAGTCAGCATGCGGATTATTTTCCCAATGACCAGAGTGAGGAGCCTTTACTCCATGAAGTATATTATAACGGCCGGCCTGGTTAGCGTGCCATAGCATGTAACCTGCTTTCGCATATGCATTGGCAAATTCCTCCACCGGCGCGTCCAGTCCCTTCCTTTCAAAGACATCCACGAACGTGAGGTCCATGTACACATCATCATACAAACCCGGATTATTTTCCATCGTATTTTTCAGGTAACCATCATACCATT
>CAZAHL010000325.1:0-8202 GCA_964484845.1 uncultured Chryseolinea sp.
ACGAGGCCCGTACGTACAGTGGTGTGAGAGGCGCACCCCACCAGCTCGATCTGGTGGGGCCGTCTACTCGATCGCGGCCCACCGCCGTGGGAGGCCAGGCCTTTGGAGTCACCGCACACTAACTTAATGACATTGCTCCTACGGGACTAGGTTAATATCGTATTCTGATTTCTACCGGTATATTGTCCCTAACAGAACGATAGATCTCTTCGTTATTGATTTGTGATAGATCTGTTAAAAAGTTTCATATGTTTTTAAAAGCCTCATACTTTACTTTATTTTCGCAAATTGATCTTCTAAAGAAAAATCTTGTTCGAGATCCTTTTTAACTTGAGAATTCAATGGTGATAATTGAATGGTTGAAAAGTTTTCCCAGAAAACAGGATGATAATCTTTGCCTGCCACGCCGTCCTTAAAATTATATTTCTCTTTTTTATTGAACGGTAGCACATTCTCGTTTATAATATTGGTCACGACAAATTCCTTGGATGCTTCAACTAAAAACTTTCTTTTCCGTGAAATTTTATGCAGCACCTCATAGGCATCTGTTTCATTGCTATATTTTAAATACATTTTTCCATGATACTTCTGGAATTCTGAAACGGCACGAAAATAAACCATCCTGCGAACAATAAGGGAATCGTTAAGACTAAACTCCGGGCGTTTAAAAAAGGTGTCGTTTTCTTTTACTTCCTGTACAGTTTTGATAATGGCATAATTATTCGCCAACACATATATTCGATGATGTGCTGGAATAGTGGAAATGATGTAGACCAAACCGTCATTTGTTTCCATCGTACTGTCGATTTCGTAATCGAAATATTTTGTGTTTAGCAGTCCACGTGTATAGTGAACAGGATTATCATCGAGCAAATCCATAATTCCGTTTTGCTTTCTGATCCGCTGAATCAAAGGATTGGCATAGCTTATACTTTTCCTTGCTTCCAATATGATCACCTCTTCCGTGATACCGTGATTTAATTTTCGCTGAAAATGTTTATCAAAAACTTTTAACGCGGCCTCTGTAAGTTCAACGTACTTTTCGTTTTCTTTCAAAATGTCACGAAAAAATCCTTCTACTAGAAAAGCATCAGTAGGGTAGTTCTCTTTGATGGCATAGACCGCTTTTTCAATCACCTGTTCTGCGGTAAGCTTGTTGGCATAGACAGAAATCTCTCGCAACATCGTAGACTCGGGTGTAAGCTCGACTTGCAGGCGACTATTATTGTTTATACGTGAAATTACGTGAGTATACTTTTTATATCCCAGGTAAGTTACAATGAGTGTATCGTTGAAAAACTGCTCAGGCACGCGTAGCATAAATTCCCCTAAAGTATTGGATATCGTCCCAAGGGCTTGATCGGATATTCCTATAGAAGCAAGGCCCAAACGATCTTTGGTTTGGCTATCGGCAATAGTACCCGTAATTGTGATGAAGTTTTCTGATTGTGCTGGAAGGTATATGCGGTAAAGCATAAAAACCAGAATTAAATAACCACGTAATCTCATTTTCATCGGCCAGAGTTTTTATTAGTTAGCCATGTTTAATACTGTCAACTGGATTGGTAAGGGAAGCTTTGACAGTATGATATGCCATAGAGAGTATTGCAATAAAAAAAGTGACCAAAACAGGAAGGGCAAAATCCGAAACTGTAAGGATGGTTTTATAGGAGAATTCAGTTAACCATAAAGTTATACTCCACCAGGCGATCGGAAGAGCGAATACAGCAGCCAGCGCAACGAGCACTATAAATTCTTTCACAACAAGAAAGGCAATGTTTGGAAATTTCGCGCCTAATACTTTCCTGATCCCGAATTCTTTTGTTTTCTGAACAGTAGAAATAGCTACCAGTCCGAAGAGGCCAAGGCAGGCAATGATGAGCGTGAAAGTTGAGAAGTACTGCAATACTTGCTGCATGGTTTTTTCATTTCGGTATTGGTGATTGAAATATGAATCAAGAAACTCGGCCTCAAAGGGACTTTCCATGATCTTCTTCCAATGCTCTTCCAGGGTTTGTAATGTTTGAAAATTTGCCTCGTTTAACCTCACCATCAGTTTTTCAGGACGCCCTGGATTGCTGTGAATAACCATGGGTTCAATGATTTTATGAAGTGAATTGAAGTGAAAATCTTTTACAACTCCCGCAACCTGATATGCTTCTGAGTTTTCGTAAAGCGTTTCATTCAAGGGATGGTCCCAGCCCATGGCAGCGACAAGTGATTCATTTATCAGAATATAGTTTTCGTTGCTTTCAATATCCTGTGCCCTAAAGTTGCGACCTTTTTTTACTTCAATCTCCAGCAGGTCCAGATAATTTTCATCCACAGTAATGTTGTTGAATATCCGCGTAACATTTTCACCGTTATACTCCACTTCATAACCATCCAGATCCATAGAGCTTGTAGGAAGTGAGTTGTAACCAACCGATGATATTCGTTTTACAAATGGAAGAGTTTGCAAATCATTTTTCATCCCCTGCAAGAGCGGGACTAATGATTTATCGGTTGGAACATCAATGACAAGAACTTGTTCTTTCTTAAATCCAGGATTTGTTTGAGTAAGTAAGTTCCATTGATCATAAACAATTTCAGTACAGATGATCAAGACGATGGAAGCTGTGAACTGGAAAACAATCAACACATTACGGAAACGGTTTTTCTTTATAATCCTGTCATGGCCTCGTAATGCGTTTATCGGCTTAGCAGATGATACCAACAAAGCCGGATAGCCTCCCGCCAGAAGGCTCATAAAAATAATGACAAGCAGTAAAATTGAGAAAAGAGGAAAATTTAAAAATTGGGAAGGAGAAAGTTGCTTTCCGGTGAGCTGATTTAAAAAACCCAGAAGAAGAAAAGCTAATGATCCACCTAGAATAAAACTTGTGGAACAAACCATAAATGATTCAAGAAGAAATTGCTTTGCTAACTGCGAAGGCAGTGCGCCCATAATTTTTCGGATACCAGCTTCGGTGTTTCGTTTAAAAGCCTGTACCATAGCGAGGTTCGCATAGTTGATACTGGCAATAAAGAGAATAAAAAAAGCAATGATGGAGAATATATAGATATTACTTCGACTGCTTTTGGGGGTATCGAATATTTTTTGTTTCCCAAAATGCACATCGGGAAGAGCTTCCATACGATATAAAAAGCTTGCGTCTGATCCCGCTACTTCATTTTGTAAATTTTGCTCATTGATTTCATTCATTTTTTTCTCAAAGATCCCTGGATTCATTTTTGAGTTGAATAGGATGAACGTGATGCACCAATAATCTGTTTCTGCCAGGTATTCGTAATCGGTTGATAACAAGGCGTCAAACTTTAGATCCGTATGCGAGGGTAAATTTCGGATCACACCGGCCACCGTAAAATCATTGGGGCCTATCTTCACAGTTTTATTAAGGGCTGTTTCTCTACCAAAATATTTCTCAGCTAGTTTTTGAGTCAATAGGATCTTCTTAGGAGAACTTAACGCGGTTGATGGAGCACCTTCAATCCAGGAATGATTAAAAATGTTGAAATAACTTCGCTCAGCGCGGTAAAGACTCTCTTCTGAAAATGTTTTTTCCTCATATTGGATTAACGTCTTTCCAGGAAGCTTTACCATCTCCACAGATTCTTCTACTTCAGGAAAGAATTCTTCTAATCGCTGGCCTAAATAACCATCCGTCCCTACAATCAGGCTATTGGCTGTTGCAGAGCTTACCTCCGATGTTATTTTGTAAATTCTTTCAGCTTTATCGTAGTGGCGGTCGTATTTTAATTCGTCATCAACATACATTACTAAAAGAATGAAAGCAGCAATACTGGTGGTCAGACCAAAGAGGATAAGGCTTGTATGAAGTTTGTTGTTCAGCAAACTTCTGTACGAAGGTTTCAGATAACTGCTGAATAGAAAAAAGAAAGACGCTGTATGACTTCTTTTTAGCGTATAGGGTTTTAAAAGAACAAGCACGTCCCAAACGTATAGGAGTCTGGCACGGAGAGGGTTCATTGACTTGATCCTCGATACAAATCTTTCGTGGAGATCGCCTTGAAGATCTTCGAGCAAACGAGGTTCACAATACCATTCCAGAAATCGTTGTGCCCAAGCGGGAGGGTGAGGATTTTCATTTCTTTTAATTTGAGCTCTCTTTCTGGTTGCTGAGTCATCAGAATGGAAATCACATATTTTTAAAAACCACTTTTGGTATCAGATCCCATAATTCATCGCGTTGCTCTTTGACACGAAGCAATGCTTTTTTCCCTGCGCGCGAAATGGTGAATATTCTTTTGCTCCTTCCGCCTCTTTCGCTGGTAGCGCCACCAAGCTCTGAGTCCACATACCCTTTTTCCTCCAGTCTGTTAAGAGCGGAGTGCACAACAGCAAAACTTACGTTGCGTTTAGTGACTCGCTCGATTTCCTGAGCAACCGCTATGCTGTAAGCTTCAGTGTTCAGAATCCCAACGGTGAGTAGCACCAACTCTTCAAATTCACCTAAATTTGTTCCCTTCATTTACGCCATTTGTTCACTAAATGTATATCTAATACTTGAATGTACAAACAAAACGATGTATTTGTTAAGCAAATAAGGATGATATAGATAAATAAATAGCTTATTGAAGTACAATTCGGTATGGACCGACTTCCGACTTACTCCTAGTTTTTACTCCAACGTCAAAAAAAAAGACCTGCTGGTCCAGAGTCCAGCAGGCCTTTTATTAAATCTTTCAAAACTTATCTTTTTCTCATTAATTTTCCGTGCTCTACGCCCTTGGAAGATGTGTAGCGATAATAATACACACAATCTTTTAAGCCCATGGCAGCCCAGTCAAATGAATAACGTGTGCCGGCTGTGACGTTACCTTCAAAGACCAAATAAACACGGTGACCACGGCCGTCAAATATTTCAAGGCGCACTTTCTCATTCTTTGCAGCCTTCCATTCGAACCTTACTTTATCCTTGAAGGGGTTAGGATAAGCATGAACTACAGTTACCTTGCAACCGTGATTATTCTCTTCTTCAGGTTCTGGTTCTTCGACTACAGGAGGTATTACAACAACCGGAGGCGTTGTTGGCGTTGTAGTACAAGGTTCGCTTGAACTAGGATCCCCGCCGCCAGTATTATCGCGCTCAATACATCCACCCGTTACGGTATATGTACATGTTTGTGTACAACCATTCTTTGTTACAGAAAGGGTGAAGGTAGCAGTACTTCCTGGATTACCGGCTGTATAAACAGCGGATGAATCGATGCTTCCTGAGGTAATCGTCCAGCTATTGTCGGTGCTGGCAACGGTCCATGCATAGGTAGTAGCACCGGTAACGCCGGTAGACAAGAAGTTACCAACTGATCGGCATACTACAGGAGTTGTTACTGGGTTAATCAAACAAGCTCCGTTGAAGGAATCAGGATTTATCGTAAACTCTTTTTTCACGATACAACCCAACCCGTCTTTAATATCCACTGAATAGGTACTTGCATTAAGGCTCGATAAGTCTTCAGTAGTCGCTCCGTTAGACCAAAGATACGTGTACGGATATTTGCCACCCAGTACCGTAAGGTCTATGGCAAAGGAACCTGCAGCGCCACATTGTGCAGTCGTAATTTCACCTGTAGCATTGATAGCATCTGGAGGTGCCATAATGAAAAATGATTGTACCTCGCTACATCCAGCAGCATCTGTAATTGTAACGCTATAAAATCCGTTTGCAAGATCTTCAATCGAATTGTCTGTTTCGCCATTTGACCAGTTGTACGTATATGGAGGAACTCCATTTGTAGGGGTTACAGTAATGGATCCAAGATCTCCGAAGCAAGCCGGTTGGTGAATGATACTGCTCACCTGCAGCGGTTCTTTAAATACATTAATTTCTGCTTGCGTGGAGCATCCTGTGGCATCTGTTACTGTGACCTGATAGAGGCCAATGGCCAATCCTGAACGATCTTCGGACGTCGGACCATCCAGCCATTTAATACTATAGGGCTCAGTTCCTCCGAATATGGAGAGATCAATAGCTCCTCCGGTGTCGCTTGAACAAATTGTTCCTGTTACCTGATAGTTGATTGACAGGGTATTACTGGTTTCAAGGGCATAAGTCTTTCTTGCCATACATCCTGCTGCATCGGTGATTGTGACCCGGTAACTTCCTGCTGCTACGTTTTGTAAATCTTGTGTAGTGGCACCGTTGTTCCACAAATACGTATAGGGAGCTAGTCCGCCAACAGGGGTGATGTTAATGCTGCCATTGTTTTGTGAACACGATGGGCCGGCAAGAACAGATTCCGCTGAGATCACAGATGCATTGGTAATAGCAAAGTTTTTTTCTGCTGAACAGCCTGTTGAATCAGTGACAGTTACGCTGTAAAATCCACCGAAGAGATCGCTAAGATTTTGTGTCGTTGAGCCGTTGCTCCAGGCAAATGTATATCCTCCGCTTCCTCCTGTAACAGTAAGAGCGATTGATCCGTTGTTCAATACGCTGCACGATGCATCGATCACTGACTCCGTAATTAATATTGGAGGTGGAGCAGAGATTTCCCCATTCAAGGTTAAGGTATTGCCTTTGGCATCCTTTACCGTAACTGCATACATTCCGGCTGCAAGATTTTGAACAGTGGAACTGGTTGCACCGGTGGACCAGGAGTAAACGAACGGTGCCTGGCCTTCCTGGATGACAACTTGCAATTCACCGTTATTGGTTGTAGAGCAGGTTGCATTTTTCTTTTGCAGGGTGGCTAATAAGCTTGAACAGGTTTGTGTAGTATCGGGAACATTCGGATTCGATAATGTATCGTAATCGACGCACCTTCCTGCTTTATATGCAACCACGCCTAACTCTTTAGTGCATGAACCACCTGAGCACCACGTGAATTTCACTATAAAACTATCTTTTCCACCTTCACCAAAGCCACTTATGTCATCCACTTTTAACCCGTAAACGCCGGTTGTTCGATCTTTGCCAAACACCATTTTCCAGTTTTCGGAGTTGCTGAAATCTTTTACTTCTCCGCAAGGAATTCCTATCGAATAATGAGATAGGCCAAAGCTCTTTGTGCCATCGTACGACACCTTTATCTCGTACTGAACACAGCTTTCTGACAGCTGTTGTTCTTTCAACACCTCGGTGGAGTAGCTATCGCTACTGCACGAGGGCTTGTTATGCGCTGCTAACCGAGAGGTAAGCAGACATAACAAGAACAGTAAAATTGTATAGTTCTTCATAGTGGTTATTTTGTGTGCTATTCATACGGGGTAACCAGCAAGATTTGCGTATTCAGCAAGGTGTTGAATTTTTACGCCGTCGAAAGGAGGTAACAGACGGTTGAATTGGGATTACAATTTTTAACGATTTTTTAAGTGCGATTCCACGCTGTTTTCGGGGAAAAAAAAGATAAAAATTAAGTTGCTTTGTATTTTTTATCAGCTTGTAAAATTTTCAATTTCTCCTATGAAAACTAGAAAAATATTGTTCAAAATTTGATATCCACATGGCTACACTACGCCTCTGTTATAGTGTGGATTGGACACAGAAAGAAATAGCCATCGACCGTTTGATTTTGAAACTATGGAAACGTACTTTTTACTGTTCTTGGAATGGGAACTCCGGCCAATTTCAGACAATTTATTATAAACATAATTTGACACCTAGCGTTCTCATTGGTGGAAAAGGTTCTATCAAATCCTTATGTGCCATGAACAAGATCGTCTTATTTTTGATTTTGGGAATTATTTCGCTTTCAGGTTTAATGAGCTGTTCGGGACCTGGTAAAGAAAAAAGTCCGATGCAGTCGGAAGATGCAGATAGTCTTCAACCAGCTTCTGGAACAACGGCGGCTGCTATTGCCAGTGAACCGCAATTCAAGGTCAACGAAACTTTTCAAAAACAGCTTGGTGATGTCCTCACATCTTACATCCTGTTAAAGGAGGCATTTGTTGCTTCTGATTCAAATTCTGTTCCCTCCAAAGCAATGGCAATCCGGGCATCATTAAGCAAAGTGGAAGTAGCGTTATTGTCAGGAGAAGCGCTCAGTGCCGGAACCAGGTATTTGCCAGCTCTTGACAACTCATTAAAAGATATTCAATCAACCAACAATATGGGACAGCAACGAGAGGCTTTTAGAGTTTTATCCGATAGTCTTTACGCTACTATAAAAGCATTTGGATTAGGAGGTAAGGAGGTCTATTATGAATTCTGCCCCATGGCGTTTAATGAGGAAGGT
>CAZAHL010000326.1:0-8158 GCA_964484845.1 uncultured Chryseolinea sp.
GATGACAGCTTCTGTCAAAATCCTATCTTTAGGACTCCTTGCGGATACTCATATAAAAAAATTCCATACATCCAACGTTTATTGTTTACCTGGTTCTTTAAATTTTTTGGTTGCATCATCAACCACGAGCACCCAATCATTTTCGACTCCATGGAGAGGTGCTGTAAATTCCATTCGAGAAGTCCGGGGTAACACACCTATTTTTTGTATTGATTCATCTTTAGGGTTGAACCACCACGCTATAATATTTTTGCACTTCATGAAAGACATGTCAAGCGTTATCTTTTTTCCAATAGGCAGGTAGATCATGGCATAACTATTATCCATACTCCGGAAAGCTTCTATGTGCTCACCTCTCTCACCTTGTCCTTCGGCAAGAATAGTTAAATCCGGAACACGTTGACGCATCGGTCGTGATTCGATCAACTTTCGTAAATGGCCAGCCTGATAAGCCCCAGGACGATCCATGGCGTTGACCCAACCTCTATCGGCATAATTTGCTACTTCTTCACGTTCACTCATGAATTGCCATATTGCGTGGTGGCCATACGTTACGCCGAAAGCGCCTGCAAAAACAGAGCGATAAATTTGTTTCCGCACATCATAATCACGGAAGTATCCATTGTCAACATTCCACTTCGGCCAGGGATTTATAGGGTGATCTTCGTAGTTCGGTTCGGAATCCAAGGTCGGTTTGCTGGGTGTATTACTTCTGTCTTTTTTAACCATATCCCAGACGGGACAATCTTGTCTCCCATGACTGGATTGAATCATATTGAAATCCAGCCAGGGTTCCTGATGCAGCCATTCTGAGGATGACCGTTCACCCGCAGGATGATAGGTAATCAGGCAACGATGACCAGTGCCTTCAATAATACCATTTGCCATGGCTCTCCATATCGGCCGGTAGTCGGAAGTATCCTTTACAGGGGCCCGATCGCCACCCACGATCCAAATAATATTGGGAAAATTTTTATACCGGCTACCCAGCCATTTACCGTACGTGTAAGCCTCCGTACTGTCAAATGTTTTCTCCACTACTTTATCACCCCATGTGGCCACGAAAGCAATAAAAAGATTACGTTTCAAAGCATAGGACATGACGCTGTCGATCACTGAAAAATATTTTTCATTGGGTTTAAGGGGATCCAGATCGTGAAGCGCTAACTCCCCATACCGGTTAGGACTTTTCAAATCATGCACTGATAAACCTGAAGCTTGTATCACGTTAAATCCCTTAGCAGCGCGGTTGTCTAAATACACCTTCATTTCTTCCAGCGTTAGACGGTTAAACATTTCCCAACCTGTATCACCCAACCAAAAAAAAGGTGTCCCGTCTTCAAATTGCAATGTATGGCCATCTTTGCTCACTACTAGGCGGCCATGTTTTGCGGGTGACTGTGCCGATATGCTTCCAATAAATAATGTAAATAATAAAAGCAGGGTGAATTTTCGGATAACTCGAATATGTGGCAGCGGAAAACCGTTCTTGAACTTTTTTTTCATGTAATAGTAATTGGGGATCTGATCCATGTTCAAACTAAGACTAAAGTATAATTTTTAATTCAATACCCTACAGCATAAGTGCGTTGATGAGATCACCCATTTCTGCGGTAAAAATCGTTTTACTACTTACCGGGCCGAGGATTTTTTACCGGAACCGATCCCTGAATTCGGGAGTCCCTCAAATAATTTCAGAGTACATACTAAAGGATCTCACTTTATACGTAGGCGTCTCTCGAAAATTAAATTTCCGCTGATAAAAATGAGAATGTTACATATAGAATATCAATTGGGACAAATCCGATAACGGCTAAAGACGCTGTGACCTACTTTTAATTCAATGTTTGAATAGCCGATAAAGCCCTTCAGCACCTATTAAAAAATCTCTCACTCTAATCCTCTCGTTATGAAAAAATCAATCCTACTTTTTTTGATGGTTCAAACCATCTGTTTTACAACGTACGCGCAAACTATATACTATGGAGCTTTCTCAGGTACACAAGGCGCTAACGGCAGCTATTTTGGATATTCCGCAGGACAATTTGTTCCGAGTGGCGGTTCGGGTAATTCTTTTTTCGGCGCCTTCAGCGGACGTATGACACAGAGCTCCAATAATACTGCCTTTGGAGCTAAGACATTGTTTTCTAACATTTCTGGAAGCGCTAACGCAGCCACTGGATATGAAGCGCTCTACTCTAATGTAAATGGGTATCAAAATACGGCAAATGGATATAAGTCATCATATTCAAACAGCTCGGGCAGTTACAACACCTCCATTGGATCATATTCTTTATTTCGTAACACGGAAGGCAATGACAACACAGCTACCGGGTATTTCTCTCTTTATTCTAACAAAGAAGGAATTTTCAACACAGCAAATGGATCTAAAGCATTGTATTTAAACGAGTCGGGATTCAGCAACACGGCAATAGGTGCTTATGCCCTTCAATCCAATACAGCAGGTTATTGGAACACAGCCACCGGGGCAGGCGCACTTAACTCCAATATGGAAGGCAATGAAAACACAGCTACCGGCATTATGGCCGCTTACTCCAATTCCAGGGGTGAGGCAAATACAGCGAACGGAGTTTTCGCACTTTATAATAATGTGTCAGGAAATTTTAACTCAGCTTTTGGTGCTTCTGCCGGGCCCAATTCGGATGCATTGGAAAACACTACCGCACTCGGCTACCGGGCGACGACTACATCCTCAAACTCGGTAAAGATTGGAAACACATCCGTAACAAGCATCGGCGGCCCAGTCATGTGGGCTGTCGTGTCTGACGGTCGGTTCAAGCGAAATATAAAAGAAGATGTATCCGGGTTAGATTTTGTGAATCAGCTCCGGCCGGTGAGCTACGAAGTTGATAAATCAGCCCTCAATAAGTTTTTAAATATTCCGGATAGTGTAACCCAACAACTCGAAGCTAAAAAAGCGCCCGTACGCGAAACGGGATTTATCGCCCAGGAGGTGGAAGCAATAGTAAAGAAAACAGGATATGTCTTTAGCGGCATAGAAGCACCTCAAAATGAGCAAGACCATTACAGCATTCGGTATGCTGCATTCGTTGTCCCGCTGGTCAAGGCCGTCCAAGAGCTGACAACCAAAGTGAACGAGCAGGAAAAAAAATCCGAAGAGCAGCAATTGGAAATCACGGCATTGAAACAAAAACTAGGTATCAATGAGGAAGGTGCTAGTGGAGACCAAAACACTAATTTGAAGGTTGCTCTCTTTCAAAATAACCCAAATCCTTTTTCACAGGACACAGAAATTAAAATGGCCTTGCCAGAAACTACAAAACAAGCCAGCCTTATCCTTTATAACATGGAGGGTAAACAGTTAAGAAATATTCTGGTGAATGAACGGGGCAATACAGCCGTTAAAATTTCAGGAAATGATTTTAGTGCAGGTATCTATCTATATGCTTTGATCGTAGATGGGAAAGTTGTGGACACGAAGCGTCTTATCCTGACGAAGTAATCCACAGCCCGAGTTCAGCTGTCCCTAGCAAGGACACAACGTGTAAGCTGTGGCAGCTGTGTCCGGGCGCCTCTCCTGATGAGCGATCGACATTTTTTGAGGTTTGTTTGTGCCGAATTTTTGTACGTAAAAATCTCTTGCGAAAACTATAAAACATATGAAAAATATTTTACTCATCCTCGTATCGATGATCTCTGCTGCCGCAGAAGCTCAAACCCATTACGGTACCTCAGCAGGAACACTGGGACAATACCACAGCTATTTTGGATACTTCTCAGGTAACGCCGCACAAAATACCAGCACAGGAAATTCATTCTTTGGAAATTCCAGCGGAAGACAACTTACAATAGGAAATGATAACACGGGTATCGGATATTTGAGTATGCGCCAGAACAGTAACGGTAATGGCAATACTGCGCTAGGCTCCACATCCCTCAGGTATAACACCACGGGTGATAACAATACCGCCATAGGATTTGAGGCGTTAAGGGACAACGAGTTTACAAACAAAAATACCGCTATCGGTGCTGCCGCCTTGAGAATTGCCTCCGGTGAAGAAAATACCGCTACCGGCTACTATGCGCTAGGCAGCACCAACGCAGGAAGTAACAACAGTGGCTTCGGTAACCGGACACTAGCTAACAACCAAGGTGGTAATTATAATAGTGCTTTTGGATCACACGCAATAGATGGCGGTGATTTCTATTTACCGTGGAATGCTTCCTACAATAGCGCATTTGGCGCCTACGCCGGCAGCGGCAATGGAAACACATTTACAAATTATACCGCTCTGGGTTATTATGCAAAGGCTACTGCCTCCAATCAAGTACGCATTGGCAATGTAGATGTCACCAGTATTGGCGGGCAGGTTTCCTGGACTACGTTATCCGATGGCCGGTTCAAGAAGAATTTAAAGCGCGATGTAGCCGGACTGGATTTTATTAATCAGCTAAATCCGGTTAGTTATACCGTTGACAAGGATGCGCTCAATAAATTCCTGGGTGTTCCTGACAGCATGCGCGTACCTACTACGGAAGCCGAAAGGGACGCGCGGCAGGTGGGTTTTGTTGCACAAGAAGTTGATGCAATCGTAAAGAAATCAGGGTATGTTTTCAGTGGCATAGAGGCACCTCAAAATGAGGCAGACCCCTATACCATACGTTATGCAGAGTTTGTGGTACCACTTGTTAAAGCAGTACAGGAGTTGTCAAGTCAAGTGGAAGACCTACAGCAGCAGCTTAAAAAATATACGAACGAACCAACCATGAGCCAGCAGGGTGCGATGGGTACAGGTGCATTTCTTTTTCAAAACAATCCCAATCCTTTTTCCAACACTACGGAAATCCAGATGGAACTTCCGGAATCCATAAGTCAGGCCAACATCATCGTTTACAATTTAGAAGGAAAGCAGCTCAAAAATATTGAGGTGAATGAGCGGGGAAAGACGGGTGTTACTATATCCGGAAATGCGCTCGGTGCCGGAATGTATTTCTATGCTTTAACCGTGGATGGAGAAGTTATTGACACCAAACGACTGATCCTGACGCAATAAGTAAGCTTAAATCGATCGCGTGCTTTGGGTTGTGAGCTTCATCGTTATCAAAAAAAATCCAGTACTCTAAATTTTTAAAATATGAAAAAGACGCTCTTATTTCTCCTGCTGATGCAGGGTGTTTTTATCTCTACGCAGGCGCAAACGCATTACGGTAGCTCGGCCGGTACACTAGGGACCAACCATAGTTACTTTGGTTATAATGCTGGAAATGATGCTACAAATTCCAGTTCCGACAATTCTTTTTTTGGAGCTCAGAGTGGTAGAAATACCACGCTCGGATTAAGCAACACGGCTATCGGCGCGCTGTCTTTATACCACAACACGACAGGTCATTCGAACACGGCTGTAGGGTTTCAGGCTCTATTTTCCAACATCGACGGTTTCAGCAACACGGCCACTGGAACGTATGCGTTATTCCACAACACCTCGGGCTATTACAATGTAGCGAATGGGTATGCTGCCCTGTATTCCAATACGACAGGTCGCCAAAACACAGCCACCGGATCGGAAGCGTTACACGACAACACTACGGGTAATCTAAACGTTGCGGCTGGATGGAAGGCATTAGAAAATAATACCACTGGAAATGAAAACACGGCGACAGGTGCCGATGCATTGTCAGGAAACACTACGGGTAGCGGTAATTCTGCTTATGGAGCAGATGCATTATCATTCACGGACGGTTCATATAACAGTGCTTTTGGCGCACAAGCTTTATATTCTTCTTGCAACGGTTCTTATAACACGGCCTTCGGGGCCCGGGCCGGGATGAACCTTGTAGGAACTTGTTACCTTTACAATGCAACGGCGCTTGGCTATAATACATCAATTACCGCTTCCAACCAGGTACGTATTGGCAACTCCAGTGTAACAAGCATCGGGGGGCAGGTAGCATGGACAATATTATCCGATGGCCGATTTAAAAGGAATGTAAAAAAAGATGTGGCAGGTCTTGATTTCATCAATCAGCTAAACCCGGTGAGTTATACCCTCGACAAAGATGCCATTGATAAATTCTTAGGAATTCCCGATAGCGTACGAATAGAAAACGTGGCAGCCAGAAAAACACCTCAACAGCAGATCGGTTTTGTAGCCCAGGAAGTCGAAGCCATTGTAAAAAAATCAGGATATGTTTTTAGCGGAGTAGAAACACCTCAAAATGAAAATGACCCCTATACCATCCGTTACGACGAATTCGTCGTGCCACTTGTAAAGGCTGTACAAGAATTAACGGCTTATTCCAAAGATCAACAAAAAGAAATAGGCGAATTGAAACGTCAGCTTGGCAACGATAATAGTACTGCGTTCCTCGGCGATATACGTCCTACAGGCGTCGTACTTTTTCAAGACGATTCGAATCCTGGTACGAGCAGTATTCAAATCCCGATTGCTTTACCGGAGGGCATCCGGCAGGCTAACGTCGTTATTTCCACCCTGAAAGGCAAACCATTAAAAGACATCCTGGTGAATGAACGCGGCGATACTACGGTAAAATTTTCCGATAACGAATTTAGTCCGGGGATGTACTTCTATTCTTTAATCGCGGATGGAAAAGTGGTGGATACAAAACGCCTAATACTAACGAAATAGTGTAGTACTAAAAAATTCCAGTAATCTAATTTTTTAAAAATCATGAAAAAGACTCTCTTATTTCTCATGCTGATGCAAGGTGTTTCTATTTCGATGCAGGCACAAACACATTATGGCACTGGTGCCGGCACTCTAGGTGCCAGCCACAGTTACTTTGGTTACTATGCAGGGAATGCTTCGACAAATTCCAGTTCCTACAATTCTTTTTTTGGAGCTTACTGTGGCCGGAATACGGCAACTGGATATAGCAATACCGCTATGGGTTCTTACGCTTTAAATAGTAACAACGAAGGTTTCTATAACACAGCAGTAGGCGTCCAGGCAATGCGTTATAACACATATGGTGATCTCAGCGTTGCTATTGGAAGGCAAGCCTTATATTACAGCAATGGTTATGGGCTTAACACCGCTAATGGATATAGAGCTTTGTATACCACTACTGAAGGAACTAATAATACCGCAACCGGATCATTAGCATTGCGCAATAATACCACAGGCGCTTATAATATTGCAACGGGATTTCAAGCACTGTATAACAACACTACAGCAGATGATAACGCTGCAACAGGAGCCTATGCAATGGAAGCAAACATTGCCAGTTTGTATAATTCTGCCTATGGGACTCGTGCATTATCTGCGACTGAAGGTACACAAAACAGTGCTTTTGGCTTTCATGCTTTATATTGGGAAGGCTCGAATAGTTGCACCGGCTCATACAATACCTCCTTTGGAGCATATGCCGGATTTGCCCCGCAAGGAAGTTGTGGGCTTGTAAATACCACAGCAATAGGATACCGGGCAACAGTTAGCGCTGACGACCAGGTCCGTATTGGCAATTCAGATGTAACCAGTATTGGGGGACAGGTATCGTGGTCAATTTTATCGGATGGTAGATTTAAAAAGGATTTGAAGAATGATGTGTCGGGTCTTGATTTCATCAACCAACTAAACCCGGTCAGTTATACCCTTGACAAAGATGCCTTAAATAAATTCTTAGGAATTACCGATAGCCTGAAAATTGAACAAGCTGAAACAAAAAAACCACTTCAATACCAGATCGGTTTTATAGCGCAGGAAGTCGAAGCCGTCATAAAAAAATCAGGATATGTATTCAGCGGAGTAGAAACACCTCAAAATGAAAATGACCCATATACGATCCGTTATGCTGAATTTGTGGTGCCCCTCGTGAAAGCAGTGCAGGAACTTTCGGTCATAGCCGATGCGAGGCAAAAGGAAATAGTCGAATTAAAAGAAACACTTCATAACTACATGGAGGACATCCCTGTCGGTGAAAAACAATCTTCAGATACTGTGCCTTTTCAAAAAAATGCCCATCCATTTTCGGGAAGTACTGAAATCCACATTGAGTTACCCGAAGTCACTACACAAGCCAACCTGATTATTTACAATCTGGAAGGCAAAGAAATAAAAGACATCCAGGTGCATGAACGCGGCAACACCACCATAAAACTTTCAGGCAACGACTTAAGTCCTGGAATGTACTTGTATGCTTTAATCGCAGACGGCAA
>CAZAHL010000327.1:0-8152 GCA_964484845.1 uncultured Chryseolinea sp.
TGCATCCGCTAGCTCATTAAATCCTCTAATCAATTTAACGTCCCTCATTTGTCCTAAAGAATCAACAGTAAACTCAACAAAATATTTCCCTTTTTCATTAAGTCCCTTTGGATATTTCATTTTACTAGCGATTGTTTTAAAAAATTTCTGATATCCTCCAACTGGTTCGGCTTGAGTCTCAACGATTAGTCCGAAAAATGTGTCTTCCTCACCCTCAGTCTCAACTTTTTCACACGCTTTTAGTAATGAGTCGCCTTTAATTTGTCCTAGTGTCGGAATCGTCAACGATGTGGCGATAAATGTAGCAGCCGCATACTTCAGAAACTGATCACTCAGTTGAGATTTTTTAAATTTGCCGCAAACAGGTCTTAGTGATTTATTTATTTGTTCTTGTAATTCGTCAGTTGTCTTCGTTGTAAAGTCAACCACAATATGCGAACACTTGTCACAGAAAAGCTTGTCGCCTAATTTCTCCGTGCAGGTAAACTCAAGAGTGACGTTCTTAATTTTTGCCATGCGTTTGTTTTCTTGAGTCCTTAATCCAGTTGTTCTGAAAAGGTCACCGAATTTTTCCGAGGTAATTGCTGCCAACGGCTAATATATAAAGCGTATGTGGATTAGTAGCACTTCTTTATCAGGCGTGATGAATAAGCTTACTTGCGGGAAAAGTAGATAATAAAATGAAACCGCATATTGAAAGCCTGCCTATTCTACGGTTTGTACTTCACTGATTTGAATCACCGGTTTAATATTTGTGTAGTTTGGAACATCAGCCCTAAGTTTCTCTGAGTTTGGTCCCATTGTATTTTGAAAAGATGACATGGTATCAAAGTAAAAGTATCCAATTGCTAAATATGGAACCAGCTCATCTGGTGTACCGCTGGCTAGTCCCTTGTCAATTGACATTGCCTTTAAAGAATCACCAAATAAACTTGCCGCCATGGGCATGTGCTTATTGGAATAATAATCCATGTCGAATGTTTTGCCCTCTCCGTTTGGATAGAAGATGGCTACCTTAATCATGCCTTTTTTTATTTTGGGGCTGTTTGTCGATTCATTTTGCTGACAACCAAATAAAAGTCCAACGACAACAAGTAGACAGCTGAATTTTGTTTTCATATTTAGTTTGTTTTAATGGATTGTTTTGAAAATTAATATTTCACGTTAAGTACATACATCCTTGTCTCACGTTGCCAATTAAATTTAGTAGCCCACCCTTTAAGAACCTGCAATAAATACGGCATATGTTTATTTTTTTGTTGTAAGGCGTTTTAATCCCTCACTCTAATCCAAACATCTCTTGCAAACTATTCTTGTACCTTTCCAAGGTCTCATAGTGCTCAAGACCTTCCCAATTCCACGTTTCTGTTTTCTTGTCAAAGTTGTTTTCAACGGATTCTTCGTGATCGAAAATGTATACCCTTTTGTCGTTTGGATTCACAAGGTCAATCAAATAGAAACCACCACCACCATTGTCACCGATTATCAGTTTTCTCTTTATGATTTTAGAATCAGAATAAAATCCAATCATTCGGTTCATTTCGATCAGGTGATCGGGATTAGGATAAAGGAAGTTTTCAATATCTATTTCCGGATTATTTAATCCATTGAAGCCCAAGAGAAATGTCACATAGTGGTGCGGTAACTCCACATCTAGCTCTTTCTCTATCCTTTTTATTTCATCGTCCTTCATCTCTGGTTATAAATGCCTTACAATGTTTATGGAAGCTTTTGTTGGCGGTAGTTCATTTTCTCACTAGTTTTACTAGAACGTCGTTTTTATAGAATTCTTTCTCTACAATTTTGCCTTGTTCGTCATAGTAGATTACAAGCCTTTGGTATTTTCCGTTTTTAATAGATCCTTCTGATTCAATTGTTCCGTTTGAGTAGTAGGTTCTGTATAGTCCGGAAGTGATACCCTTTTCGTAATTGGCAGTTTGATATAAAACACTGTCTTTATTGTACCATTTCCAATACCCCATCTCTTTGTCATTTTTATACTGACCGACAACAATTATCACGTTGCCGACCGAGTCAATATTCTCTCTGTCATTGTTTTGTCTTAAATGATTTTACTATAAAATATATCAGCAGACTAAAAATTAGTCCTAATGTTAATGGTAAAAACCATGTTCCAAGACCGTCTGCTTGTCCGTTTGCATTTTGAATTGTTTTAAATGTAATTACTCCAAAAACAATAGCAATAATGAGTTTTAAATATCTTATCAATCTTGTCGCATTGATATATTGTCAAGGTGCGTTTTCTTCCGTTATGTTTATTGGGTAATTATAAATGTGTGGAAACTTATTCAGTATTGTCATCCCTACAAATAGAATTGTCGCGATTAATGGCAGAGTCAAAATAGTTGCCTTTCCTCCAAATCCGTCCGCTTGTCCTGCTCCATCATAATGTGTGGGTATGGTGTCAGGTAGATCAGCGTAGTTTGTAACCGTCAAAACCCAAATCGCCAAAATCGAAAGCCATCCAATAAATTCAAATGTCCTATCAGCTATCGTTAGTCCCAATTTAATTTTTGGTCTTTCTTCCATAACTGTCTCAATTAGTTATTTTGCTGTCGGTTAGCATTGGCTATAACGCTAGCATATAAGCAGTGGTGGGTTTTCGAAGTCGAATCTGTCCGCAGTTACTAAGCGCTAGACGAAGATAAATATTTAAGACTTATAATGCCCCACCATTGATTATATGCATTGTGTGCGCCCAGTATGGCGTTAAATATTCCAGAAGGGAAAATAAATAGGTTATCCGAAGGGTGCAAGTCCCTTATGTACACAGCATTGATGCGCACGGTAAGCTGCAAAGCCTGTCCCGATTTTTTTATTCGGGAGTGGTTTGTCGTGAGGCATTCGCTGAAGAAAGCAGGACTACAAAGATCTGTACTGAAGAAACATGAACTGTCTACTCGGTTGGCAATAGCAGGGCCTTTCTCCTCATTTCCTTCGTAGCCTTCTCACAATACTGGAGATAATTGTAATAACAAAAATCACTGCACAGCCTGTTCCAATTGTCCAGACCAGTTTGTTCATTAACATCGGAAAAAGGAAAGTGTCTACTTTTCCGATTTTCCAGAAGACCCACTCACTGGCAAGTTTTGTTGCCATTATAGGATGCCCCGTTTCAAGTATGATGATCCCGTCTCCGGTCTCTGGATTCAATCGTACTGCTGTATTGATGGGTGGAGTGCTTTTCCCATCATGGCCTATGATGAAATCGATGCCGTCTGTTGTTGCATAAAGCACTGTCCCCAACCCCCAAATGTCCACTCCCATTGATTGTCCATGAGGTTCCCGCATCGTTGCAAGTGTTTCCGGCTTAAGCGCATTTCTGCCAATGGGTTCATTGGTTTTCCCTTTCAGAAACGCTTGAAAGAATACTTCCAAATCAGATAGTGAAGTATATAATGATGTAGCGGCAAGTGAAGTGTAGCGGTGGTGACCGGCTTTGCTCCCATCACTGTTATAAAACTCCGCCAATTTAAAATCGGATGAATCTTCCCACGTATAGGAAGAGTGCACCATGTTTAAAGGGGCAAATATTGTTTCCTTCATATAAGAAGCAAATGATTGTCCGCTCACTTCTTCTACTAGTAGTTGGAGGAGCGTATAGCCACCGCCCGAATATTTAAACTCGCTGCCTGGTTTAATACCAACACGTACTTCACCGCTAGTGCCCTCATCGGCATCGGATGCTTTGGTTAATGATTGTTCAACGGATTGTACCGGTGTACCCGTTTCAAAACCTGAATAGCCGAGCCCGTCTGTAAGGCCTGCCGTATGACTTAACAGTCTCCGGACGGTCACGGTTTCGTTGTTGAATTCACTGGGTGGCAATTGCCATCTTGTTAAGTATTTGCTTACCGGAGTATCCAAATTGAGCTTGCCATCTTCTACCAGCTTCATGATTCCAACAGCAGAAATCCACTTGCTTAATGATGAAACTTGAAAAATAGTATTTCTATCCACGGGTTTCCCTGCTGAATAAAATGTTTCGTATTCCACGGTTCCACCGCTAACGATCGCCATTGCAAAATTTCCTACGAATTGTTTATCCAGTTCTGCATCAACGGCTTCCTGAAAGGATTGGGATGTATTTAGTTTTGCGATGGGTTGATGAAACCAACCGTCCACTGTCCCAAAAAAAGCAACACCAGCCCATAGCAGCATTAGCAAAACTGTACCTAACATGTAAAGTAGGATGCTTTTCATAAAACTCTCTTTATGCACCACCAATGTGTGCAGACTCGGGCCGGGAAAGGTATTCATATCCACGATAGAGCACCAGTATCTCTATTACTACCGCAGGTATCAAGATTACGTACGTGATGAAGAATAACACTACGGTGATGAGCAAGCAACCCATCACAATTTCTAATATCCCAGCTATGCGCGAGAGTTCACCCATACTATCTTGCAGCCGAATGAGGGATATTCCAAATACAATGCCCAAAGCGCCCATTACAACAGCGATTACTGCGTATGGCATCCAAACACTCTCAATTTCTTCTACTGATAGCGAACTCACATCTAAAATGCCCTTGCCAACCGTGGCGATAACAAGCAAGTAGGCGGCCACCTTCAACAAAGTGTTTTCAAATACGGAACTCAAGGCAATAAATCCTCGCGCGAAGAGTGCAAACGAAATCACCATCACGATTGTGAGGCTCGTATAGATGGCATTCATCCGTACTCCCCAGTCACGATCGTCTGTGATCCAGGCGATATCCATCGTTCCCAGAATAATTTCAGATATCAGGTAAACAGCTCCTGCCAGTACGGCTATCAATAGCGTGTTTCGGTTGGTAGTTGGTGTAGTGCTTTTGTGTGTTTCCATCACTTGGGTTTGTTTGGTTGAAAATGACTCGTAACTCTCTCCAAGTGCTTCTAATAAAATTTTCACCGTGACAATGCGGGGTAACACCTCACCGGCCTCAATGCGTTGAATGGTGCGTACACTCACGTGACTTTTTTCCACCAACTCTTCTTGAGTAAGGTTTTTTTCTTTGCGTAAAGCGGTAAGTCGCCTTCCCAATTCCGGTTGTTGCATATCAATTTTTAGAAGCACAATGTTACGCGTTTAACGGTCACCAGTGAATCAGCAGACACCATTTTCACCCGTCATTTACCCGTCATTTGAGGGAAAAGACACGACAATTCTGTTTTTTGAATGTTTGCGTCAAATTATGGAATGCCTCCATCCATGGGGGCATTAGAAGGAGAAGTTTAAATCAAAGAACTGAAGAACACGAACTGCATATGAGGCAGGTTCAGACGGGTGAGTTATCACAACTTAACGAAGCCCTTCAGGTGCAATAGCCTGGACGTGTAGATGCAGCAGGATAAGGATAGATCGAAGGATAAGCGCCTTACGCGGGGGATGTCTGTATCTAGTTTCGTTTTACTAGACATGCAGAAGTCAGGCGCCTACGCTAAAGCTTCAGCGCCAGCGTGCAGAGGTCATAGTAGTTGATAGTTATGAGCCGTAAGCACTACGGAGGTCTCCCGCGTCAATGAAGGGCCGAACGTTAAGTTGTTCCCAATGCGGTAAGCGCGGTCAGACAATGTGTATGCGACCAGCGAAGAAAAAAAATGCGTCCAGCTATTCATTACGTAATGCGTCGACTGGATTTGATACCGCAGCTTTGGCAGATTGATATCCTACAGAAAGTAGCACAATAAACAACATTATAATTGACGTCAAAATGTAAATACTCCAATTCATTTCAGCGTGGAACGCATAGGCTGACAAGTATTCGCTAATAAGATACCAAGAGACTGGAAAGCCAATGAATAAACTGACTAAAACGAGATTAGTAAAATCACTACAAAGCATAATAACCAGATTCCCAACGGATGCACCCATCACCTTTCGGATACCTAATTCTTTGGTTCTTCTTTCAGCAGTGAAAGAAGCTAAGCCAAAAAGTCCTAAGCACGAAATAAGAACAGCAATGACGGTAAAGCTTAAAGCTAGTTTTCCAATAACTGTTTCTGCTTGGTATTCATTATTGAAAACTTCATCGAGAAAAGTATATTCAAACGGGTAATCAGGATTGTGCTTCTTGAATACACTCTCAATCTGCTCTAGGGTTGTAGTTATGGGTATTCCACTACCTAACTTAATGAAATAGTGATTGCCAACATTTTCAGAATACATAAATATCATAGGTTCAATACCAAACTTCAAGTTATCATTATGGAAATCATCAGTAATGCCGATTATTTTTCCCTTTCCATTCCACATTTCAAGTTCATTCCCAACAGCATTTTCAAGTGACAACCCCATAACTTCCGCAGCCTTTTTGTTAATGATATAATTTGAAGCATCTTGACCGTCAATAAAGTTTCTACCACTCCGGATTTTAATATTCATAGTTGGAATGAATTCCGCATCACATCGATATACTTTGAAGAGGATGGACGAGTTATCCGGCTTACCGGACCAAATCGGGTCTGTAGTGGTAATGGGAATAGTAAATATGTTATTCCCGCCAAAGGCAATACCATTAACGGAGGTTAATTGCTTCAAATCATTCTTAATAGCTGGGTACGATTTTACAATACCTTCATTTTGATCTACCACTACGATATTGTCTTTATCGAAGCCAAGGTTTTTTTCGCTGATAAAAACTATTTGTTTGTACACGGCAATGCTTCCAACAACTAGTATTATAGAAGTGGTGAATTGGACTATGACCAGCGATTTGCGAAGCGAATTTCCAGCCAGTCCGAGTTGAGTATCTCCCTTTAAGACTTTAACAGGATTAAATTTTGACAAAATATAAGCAGGATAACTTCCCGCGAGCAATCCGCAAATCAATGTAATACCTAAAGTCCCTGCAATGAACACCTGATTGGTTAAGTCTAACCGGATAGATTTGGTTGTAACTTCATTAAAGAATGGGAGAAGAAGTTGAACAATCACAACGGCGAATACAAGTCCAATGAAAGATAGAAGTAGCGATTCGGAAATAAATTGTACAATAAGGCTATTTTTTTGAGCACCTATTGATTTTCTAATTCCTACTTCGCGGCTTCGACTAGCTGCCCTGACTGTTGAAAGATTGGTGAAGTTAATACAAGCCATCAGAAGAATTAGTATAGCAACTGCCCCGAAAAGGTAAATCTGTTGTATCCTGCCTCCTGCGTTCTTTCCGTTTTCAAATTCATTGTAAAGTCTTGACTTTACATATGGGAATAGAAATGGTGAAGTGGAACAATCGGGGCAGTTATTCTTAATCAAATCAGCAAACTTCCGATTGGCCATATCAACAAAGGCTGATGATTTCAATAATACAATTGTTAGGGTGCCGCCACTTTGCCAGTGTTGTGTCCATGGATTTTCTTTTGTATAAAGTTCAAAGGAAGCGACAAAATCAAATTGAAGAGTTGAATGTTGGGGGATGTTAGCAAAGACACTAGTAATAATAAGTTCATGGGATTGACCCAAAGTCAACGATTTTCCGATAGGGTCTTCGTTTTTAAATAATTTTTCTGCAAGTCTTACTGAAATAGCAATTGATTTAATGTCTGTTAGGGGTTTGGTTTCACTACCTTTTACAATTGGAAAGCTTAGTATCTTGAATACTGTTGGGTCAGCATAAATTCCAATTTCATTGTACGCGTTGGTCTCATGCTTTACCAACAATTCTGTCTCCATGCTGTACTGAGCTGCTAATTCTACCTCAGGAATTTCTTCTACGATTACATCCTTCAGTTTAGTAGGGGTTGCAGGATAGGTTTCAATCTTTCCACTGGGATACGTGTTGTTGACTAATACTTTAAAAATGCGGTCAGAATTTGAATGGAAGCGGTCGAAAGACAACTCGTCTATTATCCAAAGGAGAATAAAAATACTGGTGACAAGCCCGACACTCAAGCCAAGAACATTTATGCATGTGTAACTCTTATGACGAAGGAGATTGCGGAACGAAGTTTTCAGGTAATTCTCAAGCATATAGCAAAATCTAAATTAGTCCATTGGTTTATTGAATACGGAAATATAACAATCGTGCCACTCCCGATCGCTTAAACCAAGCTTCATTTCAAATAATGTTTAATTGCTCCGTTCAATACCGAACATAGGTATGTCAGCTTAGGACATCTGCGATGGCTTCGTTGCAGGAATAATTCGGAT
>CAZAHL010000328.1:0-8138 GCA_964484845.1 uncultured Chryseolinea sp.
ATCCTCGCCGAGCTCGACTGGATCGCCGACCGCGGCTTCGCCGGTGCCTATGTGCCCGGCTACTTCCATCGCGACGACGTCCCGCCCGTGCACGACCCGTTCTGGGACCCGTTCTGGGCCCGGCTGACCGAGCGGGGCCTGCCCGCCGTCATCCACGCCGGCTACGGGCAGAAGCAGTGCGAGTTCTTGCTTCATTGGACTACCCATTTACTCCTGGCAGACAAAGTGGAGTGCCAACGAAGACAAGATTGGTTATACCTATATTGTTCGACCCTAAGAAATCGGTGAAGAGGTAACAGCTGTCAACAAAATGCACAAGAAATGGCGTGGATACTATAAGGTGAAAGTGTTTCCAACTAACTTAGCTCGGAAACGGGACAAGAACGCGGTTTCTAATCACGCCACTTCTCATGCACAAACGTTAGCGCCAAGAACGTAAAGTAACAGCAACGATATGACAAAACTAAAGACGATACTCTTATTTTCTCTCACTATCATTCCGACTTTGATATTTGCCACAACATGGGACGAACCTTGGCAAGATAAAGTGATCCGCGAAGCCGACTATTTTGTATTCGCAAAGATTAAATCTTCAAATGAGAAAAGTGTAACAATTGAAATTATTAGGTCTTTAGGCGGGCAAGTGATCAAGGGTACGATAAAGATTACCAAATTTCACTTACTCCGCTTATGTAGTACATCAGGTGGACATGGCCCGGAATTCCACTTTGATGGTATTAAGGATTGCTACTTTTTTATCAAGAAAAATCAAGAAGGTGAATATTGCATTGCAACACCCACAGCAGGATTCGCACCTGTAAAGGACCAAAAAGTTTCAGCTTCGTACAGACATAGCTATCATCAAGCGAGTGTACCAGTCGATATTTATGAAAAGACGATGACTGCCATATTTAATAATTATCACGACTTACCTTACGAGAAATTGTTTATTAATGACTTCGTTAAAAAATATCTTTCATTAAACCCAGCCGGCTTTGGAGAAGACGAAATGAGTACATTTTTTGCTCAGCACGTTGCTCTGGAATGTGTTTATCACCTTAAACTGACCGGGTTGTATTCTGAATTGGTTCCGTTTCTAAATGACACTGCCAATTTTCATAATCAAGTTTCCGGAGCAAGGGCATTGGTATCGAGCAACACAACAGAATGTAAACAGGAACTAATGAGTGTTATTGGTGACACAACAAGAACAAGCTTTGTTCAGGTGATTTGCATTTGGACTCTTGCTGAGTTCAAACCCAGTGAGCTAAAGCAAGAGCTTGTTAAAATAGAGAAAACAGCTTCTCAAGAACATGACGGATTTGGGGGGAACATTATGGACCCCAGAGTTTGTACTAATTTTCCCGATGTTAAAGAGGCGCTGGGCAACTTAATTTTGACACTTTAAAAAAAAGGCTGCCATAACGAAATGTATGGGCCATTGCTGGGCTCAGTTCAAGTTTGTAGTTATGCACAAACGTGGGCTTTTATTTTTCATGACAAATAGAAATAATACTTTTAAACTGAATAGTCAGCTATACTTTTTGGACAAAAGATTAGTCTTTTGGACAAAATTTTATTTGCTAAATGACCCTTTCTTTCAATCAGTATTTTTAGTAGAATATGAAACTCTATTAAACGAATTTAGACTTGACCCAAAATACATTGGATCAATTCCAATGGACTTTGACAGATTTTTAAATAGCAACAATCAACACAATCTTTTAAAATGTTTTAATGACTTGATTGAAAGAGAATCTCTCGTAGATAAAGACATTATAAAAAAAGCCTTTAGCTCCGAATTGGTACACCGGTATGACAAGAAAATGTTAGGTAGAATCGTCGCGGAAAATTTGTCGCACAAAGGCAACTTAAAAGAATTGTTTCTGTTTTTACGAAATTCCATAAGGAACAATTCATTTTATAACTTAAGTTTTGTAGAGACAGAGCAAATAATTGGCAATTGGATATCAACCAAGGAGACGGACCAGCTTAGAATAAACTACAACATGACCGACTTGACTCCCATCGGCAGTCAAGTACGATTACTGATTGACAAACATGACGATGAATTTTCTTCCTTTCAATGCTTTGCAAAAGCACGTGATTACACGAACGACAAAGTTAGTGAAATTAGAGTTTTTGAGACAAGAATTAAAGTAACGGACGGCTATATTCATCATCATATCACTGACTTAACATTCCTCTATAAAAGACCAATTTATGGTTTTAACAATAATACTTTTATAACCCAGACGGACAAGATTGAATTCGTTTTTGATAGGAAAAACAACAGCTAACAAAAGCAATAAAACATAAGCTATATTGTAGGTTCTTAAAGGCTATTAGATTTGGTCAGCGACGTGGGACAAAGTTGTAGGTCAGTCAAAAGCATACGTTTTATAACTAAACATTGTGCGCAAGGCGATGAAAGACTTCCAGGTAAAAGACTTGGACTAAAAGAATAATTTTAAACCAATAATAAGCATATGATCCTAAAGAAAAATTTGATTCTTGTTATTGCATTTCTGATTGGTTCAAGTGGGACGTTGATAGCTCAAGACAACCTGACTCCCAAGTCAGATTCGATCTATACAAAAGTTGATATGCTACCGGAATTCCCTGGAGGAATGAAAGCCTTGGGAAAGTATGTGGATGGAAAGAATCATAATTACCCAAAAGAGGCACGAGAAAACAAAATTGAAGGAAAAGTAATGATTCAATTCGTTATCGATGAAGACGGGACTCCGAGTGATTTTAAAGTAGTAAAAGGTATAGGATATGGGTGTGATGAGGCTGCCTTAGAGGCTTTCAAGAAAATGCCGAAATGGAAACCCGCAACTGTTAATGGGAAACCGGTTAAGTTTCAGACCCAGTTGGGATATCTTTACAAACTATAATGGCTATAAAACATGTGCTGTAGTATGTGGTACTTAAAAGTGTGCAAGTAACTCCGATCAGCAACGTGGAACAATAAACCAGATTTTTAAACGCACACGTTTTATAGCCAAGCGTTGACAGCAATTGAAATGGGACAAATATGAATGAAGGAAAAGAAGAATTAACACCAGAAGAATTAAGGAAGAAAGCATACCTAATGGGACTGAGACTTAAAAACTCAGGCCTTGATGCAGAGACAATTTATGCCCGACTTGAAAAGCAAGGCATACCTGAGGAATTGGCAAGAGAAGTTGCACGCGACACTTTGATCGAAAGAAAATGGGATACAATTAAGCAGACTGAACCAGTCTACAATTTTGCATTAATAAGGATTGGTATTGGAGTACTTGTAGCTTTAATATCATACTTGATTACGGACAATCTGATACTCCCATTGGGAATAATAGCTGCCGGAATAGTTTCCGCATTATTAGCCAAAAAGAAAATGGAGGAATGATTTCAACTACTGCCAACTGCCAACAGCATATATAAGTCATAGGCAGGTTCATTTTGATATTTACTTTTCTGCAAGTAAATTTATTAACCAACGGTGGAAGGGGGCATGTTTCAGGCCGCCTACGCCTTATAAATAAACGTTAGCGGTCATTTGTACAGAAAACATTTAAAGAAAAATTGAAATGTTTAATATCATATGAATTTTACCAAGTTAGTTCCTAATGTATTTTATGTAGATATTAAAGACGCATTGAAACTATTTATCGATTGTCTGGAATTTAATATTGAACACGATGAATTGAAATCAGATAACCCATTTTGTGTGATCGAAAAGGACGGTCTGCGAATAAATCTTTTTGAGAATAAGGAATTAGCAAAAGAACATAATCCTGAATTTAGACTTGTAACGAAAAATATTGATGAAGTATACAAAAAAATAAGTTCATCACATCCCGATTTTCTACACCCAAATCTTAATAAAATCACGCCTCGTCCCTGGGGAGCAAAGGAATTTGCATTAATGGACAAGCAATTGGGTATTGTTATTCAACAATGGTAAAATCTTCTAAATCATAAAATGAACACTTAGGCATATTAAGTTGAGGAAATACTTGCTCGTAATAAGTGAGCATGACTCACTGTGAAGTAACTATTCGAAATATTAAACTGAAACCATTTGAGATACTTTTTTCACATCGGATATCATGGATTTAAATACCGGGGTTGGCAGCGGCAACCTCTCATTCTAAATGTGCAACAGGTTTTGGAAACTACCCTGAGTCAGATTTTGAAAAGCCCTCATATCATAATTGGGTGCGGCAGAACCGATGCTCAAGTACATGCAAGTCAGTTCTTTTTTCATGTCGATATTGAAAAAGAATGGGATTACGATTTACTTTTCAGAATAAACAAAGTTCTACCTCCTGATATTGCAGTGTTTGACATCATCCCGATGGACGGTCTTCAGCACGCACGATTTGATGCTACGAAAAGGACATACGATTACTTTATTCATACCTATAAGGATCCGTTTCTCAGTGGCATGAGTTCACTGTATCCGGAACGAAATCTAGACTTATCGAAAATGCGGGAAGCCACTGCGCTTCTATTGTTGTACAATGATTACCGTGCTTTATGCAAAACGCCCGATGACAACAAACACACGGTCTGCAATGTCACGTCTGCTAAACTTTATTCAGATTCAAGCGGCGATAAACTCCGTTTTGAGATATCTTCAAACAGATTTCTAACCAAAATGGTAAGAATTATCGTTGCAAAACTTTTGGAAATTGGCCGAGGCGAACTTAGCGTAGACACATTTGAGAGTTATTTGATTACCAAGAAAACTCCTAAAACAATTGAACCGGCATATCCTCAAGGGCTTTATCTGTCTAAGGTAACCTATCCATACCTCGACATCCCTTCGCGATCTGAGTTCTTAACCATGCTGCAATACCAGGTAGATGAATGGCAAGTCGTTTAGCCATTACTTCGACATGGCAATACGGTTTTGACGTATTTGAAACCAGCTTTGAGCTAGGAGTTTTGAGCTTTGAGAAACTCCACATAGCTCGTGGCTTCGGAAACACGACATTCCCCTTATGTAACACTTCTAATTAAAATCGTAAACCTATTCTGATCGAAGCACTTTTGCAGGATTCGCATTCGCCCCGCGCAAAATTTGAAAGCTTACCGTTCCCAACGAAATGATGGCAAGGATAACTACAGGAATAAAAAATAAATCCCACGTTAACCCGATTTTAAATGCAAAGCCATCGAGCCATTGATTCATCCCATACCAGGCAAGTGGTAACGCTATTACACTTGCAATAAGGACTAGCTTAATAAATTGTCCCGATAGCAATGTGACGATGTTATTTATAGAAGCTCCCATCACTTTCCGGATGCTTATCTCTTTCAGCTTTTGAGTTGTTGTAAAGGAGGCCAGCCCCCATAATCCAAGACAGGCAATTATAATTGCCAGCACTGCAAACATGCTAAAGATCTTTCCGAATTGCTGATCGGCATGATACTGACTATTGAAGGAGTCATCTAGGAAAAAATAACCAAAAGGATTTCCTGGAAACGAAGCTTTGAATTTTTTCTCAATCTGCTCGATAGAACGCTGCATGTCTTTCCCTGCTAGCAGAACTGAAAAATGTCGTCTGGCCACTTTTGTTGGTGAGAGCAGAAAGGGGCCATGAGCCGTTTTTAAAGAATTCCAATGATAATTTTTTAAGACACCCAGTATGGATACCGTATCCCCGCCGCCGAGTATCAGTTTTTCATTCAACGCTTTCTCTGCATCACCCAAACCGAAAGTCGTTACCGCCGCTTCATTAATCAAAACAGCATCCATATCAGATGCAGCATCCTTGTTCCACTTATGTCCTGAAATAAAATCTATTCCGTAAGTGTCGATAAAATCCAAATCTACCCAAACAATACTTCCACTCCGATCCGCGTCAGGGTCAGTTCCAAACTTTCGTATTCCTGTTCCCCAATTGTATCCTTTACTTGGAACTGCATTTGAACCGGCAACATGCTTGACAGAAGAGATCTGCCTTAACTCATTCATAAACGTAACGATCCTTTCATTCTTTTCCTCTTCTTCTTTTGCCTCCAATATAGCGGGCCCATTTATAACCAGCATCTGTTCAATATTAAATCCCTTGTCCTGAGTTTGCATAAACAGGAGTTGCCGATATACGGCAAATGTACCGGCGATTAAAATTAAGGAAGACGCAAACTGAAATACCACCAGCGCTTTTCGCAAAGACAAACCTCCACCTGGTTTTTCACCTTTACCTTTCAAGGCAACTAAAGGATTGAAAGAAGATAATACAAACGCAGGATACGCACCAGAAACAAAAGAGCCTACTAAAAATAAACCAGTCAATACCAGCCACAAACGCGGGTCCTGAAAGTCGAATGAAAAATCCTTTTGAACAATATTGCCAAGAAGTGGAAGTAAAAGTATCGCCATCCCAATGGCTACTATTACACCTAATAAATTTACAAGAACAGATTCGCTAAAAAATTGAGTTATCAGTTGGCTCTTATAAGCTCCGATCGACTTCTTAACTCCTACCTCCCGTGCCCGTTCCATGGCTCGAGCCGTAGCGAGATTAATATAATTAACCCAGGCAATAGCAAGAACAAAAATGGATATCAGCATAAAAAAGTAAATGGTATTAACAGACGTTGTCGAACTCGATTCATGTTCGAGGCCCGGATTTAGGTGAATATCCTGTATGGGCTGTAGGATCAGATCTTGTTTTCCATTGGATTTCGCAAGTTCCTTTCCGCGATATTTTTGGATGAACGCAGGCATTTTACCCTGCAGGGTTTTCAAATTAGAATTTGGATTTAGTTGTACGTACGTAATAAAATTGCTCCAGCCCCATCCATCATCGTTCTTATATTGTCCATTTTCAAGTAGATTATGCATGCTTACCAGGAAGTCAAACGTCAAATGAGAATTCTGCGGCAATTCTTTTAACACGGCTGTTACCTCATAATCGCCTTCTGTCCAACCTCCGGTTATCGTCAGCATTTTACCAATTGGTTCAACTTCCTTACCAAAATATTTTTTAGCCATCGCGTCTGTGATCACCATCGTGTTGGGTCTGTCTAACGCTGTGCCTGGGTCACCAAGAAGAACTTCATAAGTAAAAACATCAAAAAAGGTGGAGTCTACATACTGAATATTATATTCATGAAACCGTAAAGGTTCTGCCAGGTTATTGTTATTAATAACCGCCCCGCCATACATAGGATGCGTACGAACATAATTCTTTATTTCAGGAATATCTGCCTGTAGAGAAGGTCCTTGCTTATATCCCGACAACGGATTGGTACTGCGAACTTCCCCGTTTTGATATTCCTTGGTAAGAGTCCGATAAATGTTAGGAGCATCTTTGTGAAAACTATCATAGCTTAACTCAAAGTCAACATATTTTAATATGACAAGGCATACTGAAACTCCGATGGCTAGACCGAAAATATTAATGAAAGAATAAAGTTTTCTTTTTTTCAGATTGCGAATAGCAAGAATAACATAATTGCGCAGCATGACGTAAGGGTTTTATCGTATCGGTAATAACAGGATGCACGCAGCTAAAAATAAGTTTTAGCCGTCTATAAAAATATGATACCGACTTAAAATGATAAGGTTACATCAACTATAAGACTTTATTAATGATCGTAATCCGCTAGATTAGGTCGCGAGTTTAAACTTTCGGGTTTAAAGTTAGGCTCGAGGTTGTGCGCTACGTTGATTAACAAATGATGTAATCAAACTATATTCTAAATCGGCATCCCATCGAAGGTAGCTGTGAGCGGATCCTGGACGATAACCGTATCGCCTTCGCGTTTTATGAACTCAATGCCTTTGGTTCCATCAGTTCCAGTTCCTGACAGGATGATTCCGATGGATCTTTTCCTTTGATCTGTGGCCAATGACTCAAAAAATACATCAATTGCGTTATTCGGCGATCGTGATTTTAGCTTTTCATCGAGGTATAAAACCCCATTCTTCAGCCTGATTAGTTTTTTAGTTGGTATTACATAAACCGTATCGGGTTCGACCACCATACCATCACCCGCTTCCAGGACTTTCATCGCTGTATGCTTGGAAAGCAACTCGGCCATTAAACTTTTATAATCCGGAGAAAGATGCTGAATCACCACAAATGAAAATCCAGTATTCGCAGGGGTATACGCAAACAAATTATGAATCG
>CAZAHL010000329.1:0-8106 GCA_964484845.1 uncultured Chryseolinea sp.
CCATATTTACTTTCTGAATTTACTTGAATATAAAAAGGATCTTATTACCTTAAGAGGTAAAGTCGAATCCCATTCCTGCTTTTTAACCTTGCTCCATGCTTCCTCAAAAATTTATGAACAAAAATATTCTGGCAATACTTTGCGTATTTTTCTGGAGCACTATGCTCGCTCAAACTACCCGGCAGCAAGCCATTGAAGAAAGCGAGCCAGGGTGGTACAAAGTGTACAATTTCAAAGGCGCTAAAGAAAGTAAAAAGGTAGATAACCGGGTCTTTACTATTGTCCAATTATCGTTATGCGACTCCTTAGCCAATTGGATGCAGGCAAGCTACTTACCCAAAGGTGGAATTGGTGACATCAAAAAAGAAGTGTTTCCTAAGGCAAGCCAATACAGTCCCTATAATGCAGCGTTGCCACAGGGCTATGGTGCAACGGCTTATGTGTGGAATGTATCCTATACCAAAGACGGAAAATTGGAAAGAGTACAGGAAACGGAAACCGCATGGAGTATGTCAGCGAATGCAGTACCTGGTTGGCCTATCCCTGCACTCAGCACGACAACGGAATATTATTTTACCATGCCTTCTTTTGAAGTCATCTCTTCAGGGAGAGAGGAAATAAAAAAACAGCAAGACTTGTCACAGGTTGAAAGCCTGAAACCATTCCCCACCTTTTGGATAAAGAACGTTGAAGCCGGAAACGGAACAGAATACGTTTTGCTATGCAAGGAAAATAAATCGCCTTTTATAAAACTAACTAAAGGCGAATATCTGCGTCTGCTTGAGACGGCGATACCGAAAGCATATGAAGCGGAAAAGAAAAGCATCTATGAGAAAAATAGCGGCAACCAAAAAAGTATCGATTATTTTATGAAGTACCTGGACGATAAGAATACCAAGCGAATGCTCTGCCTTAAAAATAGCAAGCAAAACCACCAGGATCGTTTACATGAAACCGCTGCGTTGCCTACAGCGCAACCGGATATTTTACTAGAGAACTACCCCGATGTTTTCGAAGGAACCGGTGGAAGCGGTGATCGATATCCTGTGTATACGATAGAGCGTTCTATGTTTGAGCTCTGCAAAAAAGATAAGCCGCAGTGGATCTTGGCTTCTTGGGACTGGAGCGCAAGTCAACCCAAAGAGAAACACATGCATGAGTCGATCATCAACAACTTCAATTTTGAGTATGTGTATAATTTTTTCTTTTACCCGGAAAAAGTAAAAGGCCAGCCATACAAACCGAAGCATTCACCAGCATTTAAGGAAACGGTGGCCGCTACAGAAAAATCAGGAACAGGAGGGAAAGCTACTCTCGATGGGGCCGTTCATTTTTTTGAGGATTTTTCCACGACGGGCGTTGGCAAAAAACCCATCGGATGGTATGCTAAAGCAAATCACAACGGTATTACCGCTGTCGTCGCAACCGTGGATGGCGCTGAAAATAATTGGGCGATACTGGCAGGTAATTCGCTGATCCCAACTAATTTAAAAAAACCCTTTCCCCCGAATTTTACTTTTTCATACGATGTGATCGCACCAGAAAATTTTACATGGGGTGCGAAAGGTTTAGTGGTCGTGCTCGCAAAACAAAAGACGGAAGGAGTATCCGACGCCTTTATAAGTTTAAAACTCCGCCCTGGCTCTGGCGGAGCCGATGGCGAAGTAACGCTTGAAACTAAATTTCCCACGGTGTACGCGAATGGTACGAAGTATTATGTCGCTAAAGGATTTTCAAACAATAAAAAAATAAATCGTACCCACGTCGCCATTAAAAAAAGCGGTGAAGCCTTGCAATTATTAATTGATGGAAAAATGATTGTAACCTATGATAAGGGAATGCCGGCCGACATGTTGTTTAACGCATTGTCTTTCGACATGGCGAATAGCGATTCTGACAATGACAGATATTTCATCAGCAATATTAAAATCACCAGAGACTAAGGAGATCTTAATAGGCAAATGACACTGAAGGTTTGATGTTTCGAGTTTATGGAACCAACTTGATTACGGCCTTGCCTTTAACTTTGCCCTCCCCTAGGCATTGCATCGCCTTGGGAACTTCTGCTAAGGAATAACATTTGTGTATAACCGATTTTATCTTTCCCGATGACACGAGTTCTGCGAGCAAACTCAGGTTTTTGTTAGGACTGTGATTAAGGATGCGCATCTTTCGGCTACTTGTTATTGAGATCAATGGTCCCAGGAGCATGAACTGAAAAATCCTGGACATAACGCCACCGATCACCACATATATTCCTGTAGGAGACAACGCCCGCTTGTAATCGAAGATGGAACGATGCGCCACCACATCCAGAATGAGATCATACTGTTTTCCATTGATAGTAAAATCCTCCCGCGTATAATCGATGACATGATCAACACCGAGGGATCGCAGCAAGGCAAACTTGTCGCCGTTGTCCACGCCGGTCACTTCTGCGCCAGCAAGTTTGGCAAGCTGAACAGCGTAAGTTCCGACACCACCCCCTGCCCCATTAATCAAAACTTTCATGCCCGCCTGAAGTTTGCCGATGTCGTATAGCCCTTGCATTGCCATGACTCCTGCCTGTGGCAAGGCTGCAGCGTCTTCAAAAGTCAAGCCCGAGGGTTTCAGTATCAACGCTTTTTCGTCGGCGCATACATATTCCGCAAAACCTCCCCATCCTGAAGAACACAAGTCGCCGAATACGGCATCGCCTTGCCTAAATTGCTTTACATTGTTGCCTGTCGATTGGACCACGCCTGCCGCATCGGCACCGAGTATCCTGAATTCCGGTTTTTTAATTCCGCCTGGCAACCGGACAATGAAAGGCTCGCCACGGAGCAGATCCCAGTCCCAGGAATTCACTGAAGCTGCCGCAACTTTTATCAACACTTCATTCGGCTGAGGTACGGGGAGCTCTACATTTTCCAGTCTTAGCACGTCCGGTGAGCCGTACGCTTCATAGACCATAGCTTTCATCATTCTCTTCCAGTCTTTTGATCTTCCACTAAAATCACAACGTTACCGGCTTTTAACCCTGCTTCGACATAACGGTGCGCCTCCGCTGTTTGATCGAATGGGTAATGCCTGTCAATGACAGAATTTAATTTCCGACCTTCTATCAGATCTTTAATAAAAGTAAGATCTTCAGGTTTGTAGCTGGCCATTTCAAAGATGACCTTTTTATCACTTGTCATGGATGTCCACAATGCACGAAGCATCCCAGTCAGGGTAGGATTACCTAAAACATAGCGACCATTCGGTCTTAGCGATTTAATACATCGTGAAAACGAACTCGTGCCAACCACATCAATAATAACATCGTACGTCCTGCCATTTTTTGTAAAATTATCTTCGGTGTAATCAATGACTTCTGAGGCGCCGAGAGAACTTAGCATACTTAACTTGTCACCGCTATCAACGCATGTTACTTCCGCACAAGACGACTTCGCAAGTTGGAGCGCATACGTGCCAATGCTTCCGCCAGCACCATTGATCAACACACTTTCGCCAGGTTTAATGTTTGCTTTCCGGATAAAATGCAATCCATTAATTCCCCCTGTCGGGATCGTGGCTGCTTCGGCATACGACATCTTTTGGGGCGTAAACCTGGAGAGATTGTTTTCCGGTATCGAGATGTATTCAGAATAGGCACCTAGACCTAGGGTGGTAGGTCCAAATACAGGATCGCCCTGTCGAAATCGGGTTGCCTTGCTACCGCATGTTTCAACTTCGCCCGCAAACTCCTGTCCAAATATTCCACGCCGAGGTTTGAGGATGCCTAAAAACAGCCGGACGGGTAGCCAGAACAGGATCGGAATATCGAACCTGCGCATTTGGCAATCGCCTGCTGTTACAGTGGCCGCATGGATCTTTATTAATACTTCTTTCGGCTTCGGAACTGGTTTAGGAACATCCTTGAGTTCCATAACATCGGGAGAGCCGTAACGCGAGCAGACAATAGCTTTCATGTTAAAAGTGTTGAGGTATAAGGCTCTTACCGGATTTCAATAACAATATCCAAGACGTTCTTTCGCTTTCGATGTTACAGTTCAGGCAATGCCTTCAAGGTTATAAATTCCATTCTAAGTGAGCAAAAATCCAGTTGGACAGTGTAATCTCTGTAATAACCCTGCCGTTCGCTAGCCGGAAATCTTGAAAGGACGTATTGATAGTCCGGAAGCATTACCGGGAGTTAAGACATAGAGCGATTCCATCATTCGTGTATTTGCGGTAGTTAGGTGCCTGATTTATCAAATTGAGGATGATATTCAATCTCAATAATATCCCTTTTTGTTTCTATTACATCGTTTGCGCTGGTATCTTTGCTCCTCTAGCAAAATTCGATAAATGCCATGCCTATCTATCATTCTTTAGGAAAAAAGCCACCTAAGCGGCACACTATTTTTGAGAAACCCGATGGTGGCTATTATTACGAACAGCTCTTTGGAACCGAAGGTTTTCACGGTATGGCTTCGCTCCTCTACCATACGCATCGGCCGACCGAAGTGAAAGAAGTAAAGGAAGTGATCGATGTGGCACCGAAAATTGCGTTTCAAAAAAGCTTAACCAGCCGAAAACTTATCGGGTTTGATGTGGCTTCTCAAGATGATTTTCTTGAAAGCAGAACGGCGCTGCTCGTGAATAACGACGTTCACATCGGTATGGCTGCGCCTCGAAAATCCATGACCAGTTACTTTTATAAAAATGCCGGAGCTGACGAATTGTTATTCATTCACAAAGGTTCTGGCAAACTGAAGACCTTCTTAGGGACAATCAATTTTAAGTATGGCGATTACCTCATCATTCCCCGAGGAATGATCTATCAAATTCTTTTTGATTCCGCTGACAACCGGATATTTTATGTAGAGTCTTTTAGCCCCATCTATACTCCGAAGCGATACAGAAATGAATTCGGACAGTTGCTGGAACATGCTCCTTATTGTGAGCGCGACCTTATTCTTCCCGCCGAGCTTGAAACGCACGACGAACACGGTGATTTTCTTATCAAGATTAAAAAACAGCATAACCTTTACCATTATATCTATGCCACCCATCCTTTTGATGTGGTAGGCTGGGATGGGTATAACTATCCGTATGGATTTTCTATCCACAACTTTGAACCCATTACAGGAAGAGTGCATCAGCCCCCTCCTGTTCACCAGACTTTTGAAGGACACAATTTTGTAGTCTGCTCATTTTGTCCACGGCTGTACGACTATCATCCGAAATCAATTCCGGCACCTTACAATCACAGTAACATCGATTCGGATGAAGTCATCTATTACGTTGATGGAGATTTTATGAGCCGCAATGATATTTCACAAGGCCACCTGACACTTCATCCCGGCGGTATACCCCATGGACCCCATCCGGGAGCAATGGAACGAAGCATCGGAAAAACAAAGACAGAGGAACTTGCCGTGATGGTAGATACGTTCCAACCGTTGCTGATAACAGAAGCCGCCATGAGGATCGATGACGGAAAATATTTTAAATCGTGGCTCGAGCATTAACTCGAAACCAGAAACTCGAAACTAGAAACTTGAACCGATGGCAATTACAACAAAAACTCCCTCACTGAAAGATTTACACCAGGATGCGGCTGAAGATTTTCTGCCGCTGAAGGGCACGGATTATATTGAACTTTATGTGGGTAATGCCAAGCAGTCCGCGCATTACTACCAGCATGCGTGGGGTTTTGAGCGTGTCGCCTATGCCGGTCCTGAAACAGGTCAGCGTGACTATGCCTCTTATGTTTTGCAACAAGGAAAAATCCGCCTGGTGCTCACGACGTCGATGACGGCTAACAGTGCCATCGCAGCCCACGTGCAGCGACATGGTGATGGGGTGAAAGTACTGGCATTGTGGGTGGACGATGCAACAAAAGCATATTCCGAGACAACGAAACGTGGGGCCATACCAATTGCCGAACCTAAAACAACGCGCGACGAATTCGGTGAGACTGTTACCGCATCCATTAAAACATACGGCGATACAATTCACACTTTTGTGGAACGTAAAAATTATTCAGGACCTTTTCTTCCGGGATATGTTAAGGCAAAGAGTCCTTTTAAAATAACTTCCGTTGGGTTGAAACATGTAGACCATTGTGTAGGCAATGTCGCCTTAGGCGATATGAATACGTGGGTGAAATTCTATGAAGACGTGATGGGATTTAAATTGCTAATCACGTTTGATGACAACGATATATCAACCGAATACACGGCCCTGATGTCCAAAGTTGTATCAAACAAAAATGAATACATCAAATTCCCCATTAACGAACCGGCAGAAGGTAAGAAACGGTCACAGATTGATGAATACCTGGATTTTTATGGAGGAGCTGGAGTCCAACACATTGCGATAGCTACAGACGATATTATCAAAACAGTTACCGAACTGAAAAGCAGAGGCGTGGAATTTCTGACCATCCCGTCCAGCTATTACGATGATCTCTTGCAACGTGTAGGAAAGATAGACGAGGACCTACAGCCGCTGCGTGATCTCAACATTCTGGTGGATCGCGATGAAGAAGGATACCTGCTCCAGATCTTCACCAAGCCTGTAGAGGACCGGCCCACATTATTTTTCGAGATCATTCAGCGCAAAGGCGCCAAGTCGTTTGGGAAAGGAAATTTTAAAGCCCTGTTCGAAGCCATTGAGCGTGAGCAGGAGATCAGAGGTACACTATAAAACTTCTTTCTGTGAATAAACCGAATATAAAGGCAAGGCAAACGCTTACCTCCTGGATCGATATATCTGAAGGGTGCGACTTTAGCATATATAATATTCCATTTGGGGTATTTAAACCGCAGGGTCTGGCTCCGCGATGCTGCTCGGCCATTGGCGACTACGTAGTCGATCTTGCTGTGCTCTCTGCGCAAGGATATTTCAGTGAATTAAATATATCGCCGTTAGTTTTTCAAAACGAATATCTGAATGACTTTATAGCCTTGGGCAAATTATATACGGCGGCTGTGCGGGAACGACTGGTGAAACTGTTTTCAAAAGACAATCGTGAGCTCCAAGACATGAAGGACATCCACCCTTTCGTTTTTTATAACCAGGCCGTGGTCGCGATGCTGTTGCCCATTCGGATTGGTGACTACACAGACTTCTATTCGAGTAAAGAACATGCAACCAACGTTGGGGCCATGTTTCGCGATCCCGCCAACGCCTTGCTTCCTAATTGGAAACATTTACCCGTTGCTTATCACGGACGTGCATCGTCCATTGTAATTTCCGGAACACCGGTGATACGCCCACAAGGCCAATTCAAGAAAAACAAGGATGATGCAGCACCCATTTTTGGACCAACGCAGTCGTTAGACTACGAATTGGAGATCGGTTTTGTGATTGGAAAGAACTCTACACTCGGCGAAGCCATTCCGGTGGAAAAAGCGGAAGATTATATTTTTGGATTCTTATTGTTTAATGACTGGTCTGCGCGTGACATTCAGAGCTGGGAGTATGTTCCACTCGGCCCTTTCCTGTCCAAGAATTTTATGTCTTCCGTGTCACCGTGGATCGTTACGATGGAAGCCTTAGCTCCTTATAAAACAACGGGACCAATACAGGATGTAATCGTCTTACCTTACCTCCAGTTTGAGGGCGATCAAGGTTACGATATTGCGCTACAAATAGAACTGCAACCCGAAGGAGGGGAAGCATCGCGAATTAGCCAGACTAACTTCAAATATATGTACTGGAATATCTGCCAACAGCTGGCTCATCATACCGTAAATGGTTGCAACGTAAAAGTCGGAGATATTATGGCGTCTGGTACCATCAGCGGAACAACACGCGATAGCGCCGGATGCCTGCTTGAGCAAACTCGAAATGGACAAGATCCCCTTACGTTGAAAGATGGCGTCACGCGAAAATATCTTGAAGATGATGATACTGTTATTATGAAGGGATTTGCGGAGAAGGATGGAAAGCGTGTGGGGTTTGGAAAGGTTGAGGGGAAAGTTAGGGGGTGATAAATTGAATGTCGAATGTCGAACACGGAATGTCGAATGTCGAAGGGAATGGCTAATAATTATTTTGGAATAATGGATACCAAACGGATTAAAGTAGGGCTTTCGAAATTCGGAGTTCGAAATTCGTCATTCGACATTG
>CAZAHL010000330.1:0-8103 GCA_964484845.1 uncultured Chryseolinea sp.
TTTTGTGAATTATCTGGCTACTCCGACGTCAAAAAATTATACCGAAGTTGGTTATTCGATTGATGGGATCCTCCGCTTTCTTCGCCTTGAGGCAGCCGCAGCATTTCAGGATGGAAAATACTTGAATAACGGCTTTAGAATAGGAATAGCTTCTTATATAACACTAAATTTTTCAGACAATTAATACAGACTTTATTTCTCTTTATGGATTGCCAACATTTCAAAGTGCTTTTTATCGGTCATATTTTTTTTCTGCAATAATTCTTTCGTGCCGGTCTCTTCAAAATTCTCCAGGCGATACAAATTGTATCCAAAACTATCGACGACATCAAACAACTCATACCGCTCCTCCTGATTTATTCTTTTATAGCATTCGATCATTAAGTTCGGTTTATAGAGTTTCAAGATAGAAGGTAAAGTCTTTAAAATTTCCTTGTCGTAGCCCTCCGCATCGATCTTAATTAATGCTAACTTTTTTAATTGTTCGGAGTAATTTTGCAAAAGATATTTCTCCAGATTTTTTCCAATAACCTTCAAAGTATAATCGTGATGATGGCTTTTTGTGTTTATCTCGGCCAAAAAACCACCGTTGTTAAAAGAGGCATCAGAATAATTAAATACAAATTCTCCATCGTCTTTGGTGGATGCAAAGCAAAGGGGAATAATGTTGGTATGATTTGCATTTAACCTGGAGTTTTGTTCCAGTATTTTATAAACATACTTATTGGGCTCCAGTGCCAATACCATTCCTTCCTTTCCAATTGCAAGCGCCATCGGCACTGTAGTATCGCCTGTGTGTGCTCCAATGTCTATGATCATTGACCCTTTGCTGGCAAGTTTTTTATAAAAATTGACATTTGAAGTTGTTATCGATTTCGCAGTTTCAAAAGGGTGCAACCATTGAGCGTACTCTACCTTCCCGATGGTATCAATGTCAAATGTTTTAACTTCATAACCATACTCCAGAAAAGTCTTTTTTTGCTTTAGCTTTTGAATTTTTCGTTTAATGTAATTGATCATATAGGTTTTCTTCTTGGTATTATATTCAAAAAAGTTCGAGGTTCGAGGTTCAAGGTTTGAGGTTCTGTAACCTGAAACCTTAACCTTTAAAATGATGATGCAAATATACTAAAGTCTTAACTGGAGCCACGATGACGTGATATTTCACCTCAAGCGATACATGCCGTTCCAGAAGTTTTAAAACAAATAATCAGGACTTATAAAAACTTTCCGCAGGCGATGTGAGTTCTCTATATATTCAGAAGTTTACGCCGCTTTGAAAGATAAAAAATTTTATTTTCTCGAGAATGGTACAGACGTATATGTTTATGTAAGGCAATTAATTCAGGTGGGGAATACTATCCCTACCTTTGGTAATTCCTATCTGGCCTCTCTAATTGAAAGCATCGAAGATGAAAATGAACCTATCCAATTTCCTGTCTATTAGTTCCCTGATTGTGCTTTTTGGGTACATTTCTTACAACGAATGGTCCGACGGACCCAGTAAGGATAAAATTTCAGACGATGGTGTAATTGAGGTTCAATATGAAGCGGGAGCAGTTTCAGACCAGCGCCTGCCAGCAATTTCATTTGATGTTCCCAATAAAATGACCTTTGCCGGTGAGCCTGTCCCATTAGACATTCCGGACGTGCATGAACGTCTCGATAAGGAGCTTCAGATAAATTGTTACCTCCACAGCAATACTATTTTCCTTATTAAACGGGCGAATCGCTGGCTTCCACAGATGCAAAAAATTTTAGAAAAGTATGGAATCCCGGAAGACTTTAAATATTTGCCTTTGATTGAAAGCAATTTAATGAATGTAATATCTCACCGCGATGCTGTAGGATATTGGCAAATTCTTAAAACTTCCGGCAAAGAACTTGATCTGGAAATCACGGATGAAGTGGATGAACGTTACGATCCGTTGAAGGCAACAGAAGCCGCCTGCAAATATCTGAAGAAAGCATATAAAAAATTTGGAAGCTGGACAATGGTAGCCGCTTCGTACAATCGTGGTATGGGGGGTATGGACAGAGCTCTAAAAGATCAATCCGTTGATACTTATTACGATCTATACCTTAATGACGAAACTTCGCGCTATGTATTTCGGATCCTGGCCATCAAGGAAATTGCCGAGAATCCAATGAGATACGGCTTTCAGATCGGATCCAACCATTTATACAAGCCAGAACCTATAAAATATGTTGAAGTAGAAGAAACCGTTAAAGACCTGGTAAATTTTTCCAAACAACAAGGAATAAATTACAAGCTACTCAAGCGCCACAATCCATGGTTGCGCGAAAATAGACTTACCGTTAAGAGAGGTAAAACCTACCGGATAGCAGTTCCCGCTTAAGGAATCCATAGTAAAGAGGAACATCGTACGTAAATTTGATGTTCTTAAGTTGTTATGCACGTCATAGAATAGTTGTGCGTCTTTTATACTTTTGGTTTTTAACCAATTACTATGGAACAAACTTATTACAATCCCGCTGACTTGAAGAAGTTCGCAGGTATCGCAGAATGGGAAGGAAATCTTGCAAAAAAATTCTTTGACTGGTATGGTGATGTTTTCAAAGAAGGTGATCTTACAGCACGCGAAAAATCTTTGATCGCATTAGCCGTCGCTCACACCATTCAGTGCCCGTATTGTATTGATGCTTATACACAAGATACTCTTGAAAAAGGAGTTACAGAAAAAGCTATGATGGAGGCTATACACGTCGCTGCAGCAATTCGTGGAGGGTCGTCTCTTGTACATGGCGTGCAGATGATGAACAAAGCCAAAAAAATTTCCATGTAGTTCGCATTGACTTTCTTTTTATGATTAAGTCACTCCACGCACGAAACCATCAACTTGCCACACAACAACGGCAGGTAGACATTCTGGAAAATGGCATTTTCCAATCCGGGCATTTGCCGACTTTCAAAAAAAAGATTGAATCCATTGGTCAATTTCCGTTACTTCCTTCAAAAATTGAAATTTTTCAAGTAAACATTGGTTATATGTGTAACCAGGTTTGCAAACATTGTCATGTTGATGCAGGGCCTGATCGCCAGGAAATAATGACGCGTGAAACTTTGCAGCATTGCCTTGAAGTTTTAGCGGAAGCCAAGATTAATACCCTGGATATTACCGGCGGCGCCCCGGAAATGAACCCGAATTTCCGGTGGTTTGTCAGCGAGGCTCGCAAGGCGGGAGTTGCCGAAATAATTGTTCGTTCAAATTTAACTATCCTTACCGCCAATCCGTCGTACTACGACTTGCCAGAATTTTTCAAAGAAACAAATTTGCGTGTATGTTCATCGTTACCATTTTATAATGCCGACAAAACAGACCGCCAGCGTGGGCAAGGAGTATTTGAGAAATCTATAAAAGGATTGCAAATGCTTAATCAGGTTGGCTATGGTAAAGAGGGTTCCAATCTCATCTTAGATCTAGTCTTTAATCCATCAGGCGCCTTTTTACCTGGAAATCAGGAACAACTTCAACGCGATTTTAAAAAAGAATTGAAAAACCATTTTGATATTGATTTCAATAATTTATTTACGATCACCAATATCCCGATCAGTCGTTTTTTGGATTTCCTCATAGAATCGGGTAACTACGAGGATTACATGGAGAAACTTATTAACGCATTTAATCCTGCGGCTGTGGGTGGAGTAATGTGCAGAAATACAATTTCCATCGATTGGCAAGGATATTTATACGATTGCGATTTCAATCAGATGCTTGGTCTTAAAACTTCACCCAAGGCAGGTCAACACATAAGCGCATTTGATAAAGCGAAGCTTGAACAACGTGAAATAGTCGTAGGCCAGCATTGTTTCGCGTGTACCGCGGGGGCGGGAAGCAGTTGCCAGGGAGCAACGATTTAAGGTACGAAGTACGGAGTGTTGCTTTTTGTAAGTTTTGCGTGCTAAATTAACCGTAATTTCGTACCTCGTCCCTTAGAAAATGAGACCATACATACTTGCTGAAAATAACTGGAAGACTGTTAAAGAGACATCCTATGAACTAGCAGTTCTTCCGTGGGGAGCCTGCGAAGCTCATAACTATCACTTACCTTACGGAACGGATATTATTGAAGCAGACAACGTAGCGGCTGAAGCTGCAAGAATCGCCTGGGATCAGGGTGCAAAAGTCATCGTCCTTCCAACCATTCCTTTTGGGGTAAACACGGGGCAATTTGATGTTAAGCTGGATATAAATATGAATCCAAGTACGCAACTCGCAGTCTTGCGTGATGTTGTTGAAGTATTAAATCGTCAAGAAATTTATAAACTCATTATTCTCAACAGCCATGGTGGGAATGATTTCAAAACGATGATACGTGAACTGGGACTTCAGTTTCCGAACATGTTTTTAAGCTCTTGCAATTGGTTTCAAGCAGTAGATCAAAAGGATTTTTTCGAAAATAAAGATGACCACGCTGGCGAGATGGAAACAAGCGTAGTCCTACATCTTAAACCTGAACTGGTCAAACCAATTTCTGAAGCAGGAGATGGTGCCGCAAAAAAATTTAGAATAACAGCCATTCGCGAAGGATGGGCTTGGGCAGAACGTAAATGGTTGCAAGTAACAAAAGACACAGGTGTGGGCAATCCAAGAAAAGCTTCCGCAGAAAAAGGAGCGAAGTACTTTAAGACAGTAACAGAGAAAATCGCAAACTTTTTTGTTGAGGTGGCGAAAGCTGACCGGAATGATCTTTACGCATAATTTTTTCAATACCGTTTTTAAGTTTGCCACATTTTTACAATTGGTAAACGTTCAACCAAACCAAGTATTAATCCATTGTGATTTTACAATTAGCTCAAAATATATCATTCGAATTTCCAAATCGACATATATGTGTTTTTGGATGTTTACTAATTAGAGTCTGTCTTTAAAGTCAAGGTTCACGTAGAGGCCGCAAAGAAAAAGATACGCGCAAAGGCCGCAGAAGATATATTTTGCGCCCTTTGCGGGATTTCCTTAGCGTGCTTTGGGTGAAATGTTTTTGACGCCGTTACTTTATAGACAGACACTAATTATAATTATAATTAACATTCCATTTGAAAAGATAAAAAAGATGTAATTTAATTGCAGGATCAGCATATGGAAGTTTTACATTTCGAAGGAAGTGACGATACCCCCGCGATAACGCTCGACAAACCGAACGGAATATTTGAAATCTCAGGCCGTTCCCTTCCGGAAGATTCAGCGGTATTTTATGACCCAGTGTTGAAGTGGATTGAGCTTTATAAAAAAGAACCGAATGCCATTACTGACTTTGTGTTTAAGCTCGACTATTGCAATACAGCTTCATCAAAATTCATTCAGGATATTCTCGCAGCGCTTGAGCCGATTAAGGGCATCAAAATTCTGTGGTACTATCTGGATGATGACGAAGATATGGAAGCTACAGGCCGGGAATATTCCGAACTGGTGGAGATTCCTTTTGAGTTTAAGACGTTTTAATGGATTTCTCTCCGCGTCCCCTGCGGTTAAATCCGTTCGGGCGGACGAGCACAGCGCTCCACAATCTTTCACGGCCGGTTCAACTAGGCTGTTGAAAATTGTTAACCACCCGCTTGAGTCCTGCCATCAATCGAGCGACGCTGAAGTTTATCAGCAACCCTTGACGGACCAAAGTCCTGAAAGGACGATATCATCCACTGACATCTATTGCGGGCCAGATAGGGACCGGGCAAAACTTTTGATGTGCTGGCCCGCTAACACTCTGACGACTGCAGTCCCAGGGCGATGCCCTGGGCTGATGATTTCGTCCCTTCAGGACTGAATACATTGCTCATCTAAATATTCATATTTTCTCAACGTTGATTTTACCGTAAAAATCGTATTGACTTTGAAGCACCAAAGTCCTGAAGCAACTTTCTTCGCGTTCTAATAAGAAACCTTTCTTCAGATTCATTAATGTCAAATTGCCTGTTTGCATCCTCTATTGTTGCGAGCTATATAAAATGCCTAGTCGATACGTTGAAAAAAGTGTTCTAAAGTGAAACAGTGCTACGTTTCATTTCGGATCAGTTAAATTATACTTTCTCCATAAACCGTTTAACCCATTCTCCGGGGCGGCTTTGAGCGGTGGCATGATGCGTGCCTGTTACCCTCAACAAAGTTACTCTCATGAAGGAAGACTATCAGAAAATCAGAGATAGGCTTTGGTAGGATCTGCTTAAAATAAATTTTTATTCTTTAAATGATAACACGATATGATTAAACATTTTGCTCTTTTATTTATCATGCTTTTCTCTTTTAATGCATTTAGTCAATCCATTAAAGGCAGGGTGCAGGAGCATGATGGAAAGCCGCTGCCCTTTGTAAATGTGTTGCTCCTTAACAGTAAAGATTCTACGCTGGTAAAAGGAGCCGTTTCAGATACATCAGGAGTTTATACTCTTGATAATATTCCGTTCGGTACGTACCTGTTATCGGCTTCTATGATCGGCTACAAGAAAGCTTATTTATCGCCCGTTAAAATCACCTCTCAAAATCCCGAACTGGAAGTAGTGGCTTTTACTCTTGCCGATGACATCACGCAACTTGGGGAGGTTGTCATTACGGAAAAACGTCCTTTCGTTGAGCAGCATATGGATCGGATGGTAGTCAATGTGGCGAACAGTATTATTGCCAGTGGCAGCACGGCACTTGAAGTACTTGAAAAAGCGCCCGGTGTTACCGTGGATAGGCAAAATGGTTTGCTTCAACTACGGGGAAAAGAAGGTGTCATTGTACAGTTGGATGGAAAGCAGACTTACCTGCCAATGGCGGATCTTGTTGCTTTATTGCGAACCATGCCTAGCGACAACATCGATCAAATTGACTTGATAACTAATCCGTCAGCCAAGTACGACGCAGCAGGCAATTCGGGCATCATAAATATCCGCTTGAAAAAAAATAATAACGTAGGTACAAATGGCTCCATGTCAATCGGTATTGGATCAGGACGTTATGAACGAGGAAGGGGGAGTATGCAGTTGAACCGCCGCACTGAAAAACTTAACTTCTTTGGCAACTATAGCGCCAACCGGGGCGGCAACTATTTTGACCTCAGAACTGAACAAACTATTGATAAGGGAGAGGAACACAATCTGGCCGATCAAGAGACCTATATACGTTTTCGCGATCGCGGCCAAAATGCAAAAGCGGGGTTAGATTATTTTATCAGTAAGCATACAACCGTGGGGGTAGTGTGGACCGGCTTCTGGAGCAACTTCGGCGAAGTGGGAACCGCTGAGAGCTCGTTCCGGACGGAAGAAGGAGGAATAGTTTATTTGCATGCATTGACCGATAAAACCATATCGAGCATATCATCAAATCAGATAGGCAATATAAATCTTCAGCATTCCTTCGGAGAAAAAGGAGGCCAAATCTCCGCCGACTTTGATCTTGGTAATTTCACACGCAACTATTCAAACTCGCTACTTACTGAAACGGTATCGTCAGACACTCCTTCCCCACTCCTTATGGGGCTGCTTAACCAAATGCCTACCAACATTACAATCCGTACTGCTAAAATTGATTACAATCGATCCTTGTCTCCTAAATGGAAGATGGAAGCAGGTCTTAAAAGCAGCTACGTTTATAGTGATAATAACCTGACGTTGAGCCGGGGTGAAGCTGACCGCCTAGAGCAAGATCCTGATTTATCCAATCACTTTCAATATACCGAACAAGTTAACGCAGTGTATGCAAGCTTTTCTGGAAAGCTCGGTACCAAAACTGAAATGCAATTCGGAGTGCGATCCGAACACACTCATTCAGTAGGCAAATCACTTTCTTTTAATAACATAGTTACTCGTGATTATTTAAACTTTTTCCCCAGCTTATTTCTGTCCCGTCCCTTGTCGAAAAATCATTCGCTTACGTTTTCTTACAGTTACCGGATAGATCGGCCGAACTATCAATCACTCAATCCCGCACGTTCCTATGTAGACCCGTATCTATACTATCGGGGAAATGAATATCTCACACCGCAATACACTCATTCGCTTGAGTTGAAACATGGGTTCAAGGACAAACTTTTTATCGCATTGGGAACGGGTTACGTTCATGACTTAGTTTTTTTTGTCATTCAGCCTGTGGACAGTATTCG
>CAZAHL010000331.1:0-8089 GCA_964484845.1 uncultured Chryseolinea sp.
GCCGTATTCCTGTTTGATGGGCCAAAGCAGCAAGCGTGCTTTGTCAAGGCTTGCATTGTCAGGCCAGCTGTTGAGAGGAGCGAAGCGCTGTTGTCCTGCGCCCGCGCCACCACGGCCATCCGAAACGCGGTAAGTACCTGCGCTGTGCCATGCCATCCGAATAAAGAAAGGTCCATAGTGACCGTAGTCAGCAGGCCACCAGTCTTGCGACTTCGTCATCAAATCGAAAATGTCTTTCTTAACGGCCTTCAAATCGAGGGACTTGAATTCTTTTGCGTAATTAAAGTTTTCACCCATCGGATTGGATAGGGAAGACTGTTGGCGAAGGATATTCACCTTCAACTGGTTCGGCCACCAGTCACGATTTCTCGTTCCACCGCCGGCGGTGGTTTTTAGCGCTCCGCCGTGAAACGGACATTTCGCTTCGCTGTCATTAACCTTTAATGACTTTTGTTTAGTAGGGGCACTGTTTTCCATTTTTTGTGGGTTGGTAATCCTTTATAAGTTGAGTTTTTTTTCCAGCCTCAAGATTACGCCAGTTGCTTCAATAAATCAAATTGATTATTTTTATAATCTTATAGCTATTCTCTATGACCTTAACACAGCTTGAATATATTGTTGCACTAGATACCTGTCGTCATTTTGTATTGGCCTCGGAAAAATGTTTTGTCACGCAACCCACCCTGAGTATGCAAATTCAAAAGCTGGAGGAAGAGCTCGGGGTGAAAATTTTTGACCGCACGAAACAGCCCGTCATTCCCACGGAAATTGGCGCGACTATCATTGGCCAGGCGCGAACAATACTGCGCGAAGCACACATGATCAAACAACTTATCAGCGACCAAAAGGATACACTTGCTGGTGAACTACGGATTGGAATTATTCCTACGCTGGCGCCTTATTTATTACCACCGCTTTATAAATATGTGCGCGAGAAATACCCTCAGATTAATCTTATGATCAGAGAGGCCATCACGGAGGAAATAATCCATGAACTCAAACACAGCCGCCTGGACTGCGGTCTCGTAGTAACTCCGTTGAAAGACCCTTCGATCAAGGAAGACATACTGTTCTATGAAGAACTCTTTGTATATGTTTCAAAAAAAAATTCGCTGATCGATAAAAAATATGTGTTGGCCACTGAAATTGATCCCAGCCAACTTTGGCTATTGGAAGAAGGTCACTGCTTTCGATCCCAGATATTGAACTTGTGTGAATTAAAAAAAAGAAGTGATTTTCACTTTAAGTATCAAACGGGCAATATCGAGACACTCAAACGCATGGTGGACAAAAGCGACGGAATTACCATCTTGCCAGAGTTAGCCGTCATGGAGTTCAGCAAACCCCAGCGTAAACTCGTTAAACAATTAAGGGATCCAACACCCGCACGTGAGGTAAGTCTAATTACCCATCGCGATTATATTAAAAGTAAACTCATACAAACCCTGAAAGAAGGAATTTTAAATATCGTTCCCGCGCCGATGCAGAGACTGCAGAATAAGAAAGTGGTGGAAATTGACTAGGATGTATAGGACTTTTTGGATGATAGGATTGATGCTTGCTTCACCAGAAACGAATGGTAGAGGCACCGTCCATTCAATTCCGCATATGCTATGTTTCTTATTCAAACTTAAGAATCTGCGACGACGTGAAATGGCTGTGAGCCAAGCAAAAATATACATGTGATTTTTTTCATAGTTCCTGAAAAATTTATTTTTTAACTATTTCCCTTGAAACAAAAACTTTGATTTTGTTGAGGTCTTCAAGTACGAACAGCCCCGCGCGGGAAGAATTTGATTGTTTTGCCCTGTTTTTTTTTATCACACGGCGTACTATATCGTGTAGGTATAGCTCAACTTCAAAATCCTGATTTGAGCTTACAAACAGAAGCCGGAGGCCCTTCGAAAAAATCACAAAATGGTTTTTGGAGCTTTCTAGTATTTTTAATCCCAGGGTGCATGTGTAAAATTCTTTTATTTCTTTCAGGAACTGCGTTTTAAAAACTACCGCTTTAACTTCTGTTGCCATTATTTTCTTTTTTTGATTTGAAAAGAATAGCCTACACCTACGTTGATAATAAGTGGCGTAAATCCTATACCTACATCCAGCGTTTCGATTGTTTCATTCGAACCGGTATTCTTATTTGAATATTGGAACTTGTCACCCTTTAATGTTGAGTTAACCGTAGGCCAGAATCGAATACTGGGAGCGATTGTAATACCTTTTAGAAAGTTACTCTTGTTTTTAAAGGGTTGAAAAAACCCGTACATGCCTAAGCCGAGCGTGAACGTATTGTATGAAGCGATTTCGTTTGTTTTATTTTGCGCTTCGCCTTCGTAATAAAATTCAAAACAATGCCACTTAGGCTCTACCCGCAAATTCAACCACTCTGTAAACCTGTAACCCACGCCAAATCCGGTAGTCCAGGGAATATGGACAACTAATCCATTCTCTTTAAGCTCCGTCGTCAAAAGATCATCTGTATAGTCTAGTGAGAACCCGTGGGAATAATCGAATATTAATTTTTTGTGAATATAATTGCCTTCGATGTTAAAGCCTTTGGCAATAAGGAGTTGACTTGTTCCTAAAAGGATGGCAACCTTCCTTTCAGATTTCCACTGCTTGGTGTTATCTGAATAGACCAAATCCTGCTTTTCGTTTTGAGCCACTGCAACGGTAGCTAACGAAATGAGCAAACATATTCCTGCCGCTTTTAAATAATTTGAGATGTTTTGTTCCATAATTTTTTTTGTTTATGGATACAAAAGTCGGCTCAAGGCAGACCTTTTTAATTCACATTTGTTAAGAAATGAACATTAGCCTTCTTTTCTTATTCTGCTCAGCGATTGAGGCTTTATACCCAAATAGGCGGCAATGTAATACTGTGGTACTCTATCGATAAGGAACGGTTTCTCTTTCATAAATTTATAGTACCGCTGTTTGGCATCGAGCATAGCCAGGTTGGCGCTGTGTCTGGCAATATCCATTAAGGATTGTTCTACATGGTAATTTTTTAAAGCAATCAACTTGGGTTGGGATATAAAAAGCTCTTGAAGATCAGAAAAGGAAATACAGTGTACCGTGCTGTCTTCCAACATTTTTATGTTCATATCTGAAACGCTCTGATTATTAAAACTACTCAGATATGCGAGCCAATTGTTTTCGATCCCAAAATCTACAGGGATTTCTTCTGCATTGATAACCCGGTAATACATCGCCAGTCCTTTTTGGACATAGCCTACATATCTATTTATTTTTCCCTCTTCAAGAAAGTGTTCTCCCTTCTTGAATTTTTTCATTGTCATTTTAGAAATAAGCAGATTCAAATCAGCTTCCGAGAGATTGCCCGCATTCTTCATAGCGACTTTAAGATTGGAGAGCATGTTATCCTATTTATTATTGTCTCCGAAAATTACCTTAACGGCCTGACTGACACTAAAGCTGTTATTAAATGCTTCAGACTGAGGGAACAATAGATTTAAATTCTGGGTCAACATATAAAAAAATTATTGGGTATAAAGTATAAATAGCAGTTTAAGGTTGTGCATAAATATATGGCAATTTTTTAAAGATTTTGAAAGCGCATTGGTACCAATAACCTTAGGTACCTGTTTTTTTTTGTAAAGCTCATCGCCTTTTACGAAGTTTTTCGGGATCCTTTCTTTATGATACCAAAGGATGTTCTCAAGGATTTTGCAAAAATTGCCGACGAAGTAAAGCCGAGTCCCCAAGACTTGGCCCCGTCTCGGGGACTCTGACGGAACCAACCAATGATTAGAAGAGCAATAAACGTTGTGCGTCTTTGATCTTGGTTGCGTGGCCGCATCATTCAATTTTATAAGCGATCGCCTTGAAAAACGTGTAGCAAAAAGAACCACCACCTTCCGCCGCGTGATATAATTCTCTGATACCACTTTCCATGTCTTCTCGGGCAACTATGCTTTTGGAGATCGCTTCGTCAGCTACTCCTTTGATCATGGCGGTAAAAGTATTCCTGACGAAGGCATCAAGCATTTCTGGTTTTGAATCATCGACGTAGACTTGCCGGGGGTTAACACTAACATTTGCAAAACCAGCGTTTGACAGCATCGGATAAAGCTGTCTTCCAATATTCGCATTTCCTCCATTTTGCTTTTGTAACGTGACCTGCGCCTGAACTGCTTTGAGTGCAGCAGCACTCTCAGGATAGAAATAAGCAGATCCATGATCGCCCTCGATCACGGTTATAGTTCCATCGACTTTAAGAACCCGTTTTAATTCTAAGAGTGCGATCTCCGGCTTCGATACATGTTCAAGCAGAAAACAAACAAAGATATGATCAAACGATCCGTTGTCGAACGGAAGGTTGAAAACATCAGCTTGTCTGAACTCAACGTTATTGATATCGAGTGATTCAATGACCTGAGTGGCGGTGCTTAATGACTTCTCTGAAAGGTCAATAGAAATGAAATTAGAATTCGGGTTTTTCTGACTGATGATCCGCGTCTGCGCACCTACGCCACAAGCAGCCTCCAGGATCAATGAACCTTCTTTCCATGTTGAGTCCCAATGCAATAGGTCCGAGATCGTAGTCGCCTGATCATTGAGTCGTCTTGTTTCCTCCAGAGAATATCCGTGGATATAATTCCTGAGTTGATTCTGGCTTATCTGATGAAGTCTGCTTTGCAGTTTATCAAGATGTTCAAGAATTTCTTTACCTGCATCCCGGAACTCTTTGCCCGCAGGAGTAAAGTGCAATTGATTATTGATACGATAAAAGATCTGTTCACCAAGTTGCGTCTCAAGCTCCTTGAGCTGATGGCTTAGTGCCGATTGAGTGAGGAATAATTTTTCAGCCGCCTTTTTTAACGATCCAACTTTTGATACCGTGTCAATAAGCTTAAAGTGACGAATTTCAATCATACACACGAATTAATGATGATGTCAAAAATAGAATACTTTTCATTACTTGCGTTGAACGTTAATGGTGAAAAAAACTAATAGCCGGGGTGAGATTTATTAATGTCTGTCATCAGGGTCACAGGTGCCGTATCATGATGAGTACCTCATTCTCCGAAGAGTCTCCCGTCTCGGGGACCCTGACGGAACCAACCAATGATTAGAAGAGCATAAACGTTATGCTTGAAAACGCAGCGTCCCCCGAAGTGGGAGACAATGCGACGCTGCGAAATAGAAAGTTTTTTGGTGGCGATTGAGTAACTTTAAGAATAAGATTTAAATGTGAACAAGAATGATGAAAGATTGCAGATTGTTGATATCAGGATTAGCGGTACTAATCCTTTCTTCGTTTGGTTTGAATGCTCAAAATCTCAGTGGTGCGTGGAAGCTGATGAATTACAATGGAAAACCTTTTGCCGGCGAGTGCATTAAAATTTACAGCGATGGGTATTTCATGTTTTCCGTACACAGGGCAGATGGTGCATTTGTAAAAGCCGGTGGCGGAAAGTATAAGGCTAACGGAAAAGAATATACTGAAGTGCTGGACTTTAATACCAGCGATAGTACACAGGTGCGCAAGTCCCTGACTTATTCTTTCTCACTTAAAAATGATGAACTCACGATTTCATCTAACGGACGTGAGAATGTGATAAAGGAAACCTGGCAGAAAGTAGATGACGTATCTTCTGCTGTGAGCGGTGCATGGCGTTTTGGTGCGCGTGTGAATGATGAAGGCATAGCCGGCCAACGCAGGGGAGTAGACTCACCGCGCCAGACCATGAAAATTCTTTCCGGAAAATATTTTCAGTGGGCAGCCTTCAATCATGAAACTAAAGAATTCTCCGGCACTGGCGGCGGCACGTATAAGCTCCAAGACAATCAATACACCGAAACCATTGGCTTTTTTTCTCGTGACAACTCCCGAGCAGGGAAATCACTTACGTTTGACTGTAAACTTAATGGAACAGACTGGTACCACAAGGGTAAAGGAACTACGGGAAACCCAGTGAGTGAAGTGTGGGAAAAGGTCAAGTGAAAAAGCTGCGTGCGTTGATGCTTGGTTAGTGTGTGATCAGACTTGTGCTATTTTTAACTAAAAAAACTAATTTGAGAAAGTAGGATTAACATCTTTCACTAAGAAGTTTAATATGTGTGATTTGATTGTTGACAGTGAGTTTTCTGCATACTTAACATCCTTGGTTCCTTCAATGGAAAATACCTCTATCATTTGAATACCTATGAAATTTAAAACCGCTTTTAAATACGGATCCTGAAAATCTAAATGTCCATAATTTGTTCCCTTGTAAATACCGCCTTTTGAGGTAACAATAATGGCTTGTTTATTTTTCATCAGCCCCAAATACCGACCATCGGAACCTTGAGAAAATGTTTTATTGATCCTTACCAGATGATCAATATAAGACTTCAGACTTGAGGGAAGGGAAAAATTATAGAGTGCACTTGTAATGAGTAGTGTATCACAAGCCATCACTTCCTTTATAATTTGGTCAGACAGAGAAAGAATTTCATGCGTATTTCCCTCCCAATAGAAGGCTTCCGTTAGTCGCTGATTGATGTGGGGTACATTTTGTTCAGCCAAATCCCGATTGATTATCCTTCCTTCTGGATTTTTTATTTCCCATTGTGATTGAAAGAAATCGCCAATGTCTCTGCTATAAGATCCTTTCTTTCTTATGCTGGCATCAATTCTTAATAATGTCTTCATGTCTATTTTCCGTACAAGACAAATAAGAAATGAATTATGTGACACTGAATTACGTAGAAAGATTTTTTAATTTGGTTGGGTCCATAATAGCATATACATCAGAAATTTTTTCGCCCGAATATCTAAATATCTGACAATAGATTAATTTATCGTGGTCATAAAAACAAATAGCAGGCTCGTGATTGACAGCGGTGAGGACGTATCGGAGTGTATGTTGAAAATTATTATACACGAAGAGCAACACTTTCAGGGTCGTGTCTTTTCCTACTATTAAATCTTTGATGACTTTAACTTTGTTGCCGCCATCTGCAAAAACTCTAATATCATCCATTAAAAGTTTCTCTAATTTTTTTACCTCGCCCTTTACGATTGCATCAACATATACTTTTAGGCTATCCAACTTTGCCGCGCTCATATTAAAAGTATTCCGACTTAAACCTTTTTTTGCTCTTGAAAAAAGCTGTCTGGAGTTTTCCGAAGAAATCTCCAGGACGATGGCAATCTCATCATGAGAGTAGTCGAAGCCTTCTTTTAAAATAAATACGGCTCTTTCCTTAGGGTTTAGTTTTTCCATAAGAACCAAAAGTGAATAGTTGGCGGTATGCTCTTTTATTATTTTGATATCAGGTGACTCTGTATTCAAAGGTTCAGGAAGCCAAACACCGAATTTTGATATTTTGCTGTTTCTTTTTTTGAAATTTATAGAATGATTTATAATAGATTTTATCAAAAAGTTGCTCTCATTTTGAATATGAGACTTATCTAGTGAAATGTATTTTTCAATAGTGTCTTGAACAAGATCTTTTGCATCTTCATAGGAGCCTAAGATATTGTAGGAATATGTGATCAGTTTTCTATAAAGGTTATCCATCCAAATGTCTTATAATTAGGGTCAACCCATAGACAATTATACGGAGTAAAATGTGACAGGAAGGTAAGTGTTTATGTGTTTGCGTGTCCAGGTGTTTACGTAGCCCACTAATCACTAGAGTGCTGGGTATCATTTGACGGGGTCAACCGGGATACAATTCAAATGAATATTGAGTACCTTAACGCGATGAAAGCCGAAGGCTTGCTAAATTTTGTTTTAGTATCGCAGGATTCGGGTTGGTACAATGTGGGGTAGGCTAATGGAGGCAATTACAAAAATTATAACTTCATCACACGTAGTTTATTCCAGCTCTCAAACAAAACGATTTCCTTCAAAGTGAGATTGATGCGTATTTGTTTCGAATCCGGCAAGGGCTTTTGCCATTCGTGTGAGAAAAAGCTAAGGAATGTCATATTAAGACTTGGAAAGCGAAATGTTAAGGAGAGGTATAGGTTTATAATCAAGGATGAATTGCAATGTAGTTTAAACGAGTCTTAGCCATTGATGACACCCAACGAAGATTTACATTTCATTAAGCTGGCCATCGAACTCGG
>CAZAHL010000332.1:0-8016 GCA_964484845.1 uncultured Chryseolinea sp.
CGAAACCGAAGGCTTTACAGCATGGACTAAAAAAAGCGAGGTGCCAGGAGTATGTCCACCCGAAGAAATTTTAAAAGATACCATTACAATAAGAATTCATCTTGATGATACGGATGAGACAAACGGTGCGTTAAAGGTTGTCGCTGGATCTCATAATAAAAAACTGTCTGATGAAGAAATAAGCTTAATTACCCAAAATAGCATTCCTTATATATGTGATGTCACTACCGGCGGAATTCAAATGATGAAACCTCTTTTACTTCACGCTTCTTCTAAGGCTACAAGTCAGAAACACAGACGCGTAATTCATCTTGAGTTTAATTCGAAGGAGTTACCGGGCGGTTTGGAATGGGCCGAGAGGATGGAAGTTTGAAATGCTTTAAGATAACCTGATAAATGCTGACAATATGAAACGTTCAAGCACGGGGATACACGTGGTTATTTCAGACAGACAAAGAAAATTTGAAATAACTGGCGTGGTACTAACGGGACTTGGAAAGTTTGCCTTCATGGACGTGCTTGAATGGAGGTTTCTCTTTATTTCAATTGCAATACTTGTATGGACTGCCTATGTAGTTTATCAAAGTAAAAGAGTTGGAGGCATTTTAAACTACTGGGGCTTCCGAATAGATAATTTTAGAAAAGTAGCATTAAGCATTTTGCCATTCGGTGCTGCCTTGGTTTTGATATTCTTTATTGTTGGATATTATCGAGAGACACTTAATATAACCGGGCATATCATTCCCATTTTAATTCTTTATCCGATTTGGGGTGTTATCCAACAATTTCTTGTCATTGGTTTGGTGGCTGGAAACTTGCAGGATTTACAAAAAAACAAACTAAATAAGTTTGTTATCATATTGTTGACTGCTACACTTTTTGGTTTGCTTCATTACCCACACAACTGGTTAATGTTGGGGACATTTATACTTGCGTTGCTCTACGGCTTCATTTATTTAAGGGAACGGAATGTATTTGTCATGGGTCTATTTCATGGAGTCCTAGGCGCATTATTTTTTTATATGGTTGTGGGAAGAGATCCCTTTGAGGAAGTTTTCGGAAAGCTATTCAACTAAATGTCTGTCCTGTTTTAAAGGGTAGTGCCTGAGGCTCATTCAACCTTCAATGATAGATTACTTCGTTAGAAGATTCTTCACTTTTAATTTGCTGGCTTCTTTATATCCTTTCGCTAAGTCGTAGTTCATTTGCGCCTGTAGCCAAAATTCAGGCGTCGTGTCAAATGCTTTGCTGAGTTTAAATGCCATATCGACAGAAATAGCATACTCTCCTTTTATTACAGCGTAAAGATTCTTTCTTGCGATGCCCAGCGCTCCCGCCACTTCGGTGATCGTCAGATGATGAGGTTTTATATAAATCTCCTCAAGAATCTGACCGGGATGGGAGGGGCTGTGCATTCGTGGCATAGATACTTATTTTTTTCGTCCTGCTTTGGATGACGTAGCCTGAGCGAAGTCATCCTTATAATTTAGCTGTCGTATCTCTCCATCAATGAAACGGAACGAAAACGTCCCTATGCCATGAACCTTGAGTCGATGAGTATTATTATTTCCTTCAAGGATAGTGACCTGAGCAATTGAAAGATCCTGAAGATCTTTCGCTGCATGGATCACTGAAAGCCATAGCAATAGGTAATCTTTGAGCTCCTGGGAAATTCCAGTAGCTGTTCCTTTTTCAAAAAGATTTTTTAAAACGCTATGACGAATTGAGACAATCATAAAACCACAAACGGATCTTTTTCGTTTGGGATGGCAAAAGTAAAAAATATTTGTTACCTCTTAGGTAACATTAAAAAAACTTATTTTATCTTGTGTATCACAATAAGAAAAAAATGAAACCGTGTATTACTATAAATAATCTCAATACAAACCATCAGCGTATATGCTTTATGGTGAAGAGAGATTATTGTGTATACCCGGGAAGGAATATTTATAGTTAGAATTAAATTCATTATGAATACGAAGCCCCGGTATACTACCTGGGGCTTTTTGTTTTTGCTTAAATTTTATCGGACGCATAGCTCAGCCGGTAGAGCAGGGCGCTGTTAACGCCCAGGTCGATGGATCGTGCCCATCTGTGTCCTCGTTGGATTGGGATATTGGGGCTGCTTGGCGTGGCCGCTGGATTGTCGCTCCAGAGAATCAGACGGGTTCGATGCCCGTAGTATCCGCTGATATCCAGCCAGGGAGGTAATGCTCCAATGTTATACATGTAGTATAACTTGGCTGGATTGAGTAATTAAAACACCCGAATGTTCCATGGTGGCGAAGGAGGTCAGATAGATTTTCTTGTGGCAGGTTCAATCCCAGCCGGGTGGGTTATTCAAAGTACGAGGGATGAAGTACGAGGTACTAATGATTGGACAGGAAAGTGATAACGCTGTTCCGTCGGGTTGTATTGCATTCGTACTTCGTAACTCGTACCTCGTACTTAAGAACGAGGCGTATCGGCTCACGCTTATACCGTGTCGAAACCGTAGCTGGTTGCACGTTAGTTCAAATCCAACCGCCTCGACAAATAAATAAGTAAAAAAAGATATGGAAACTGATAAGAAAAACCGGAGACAAAATTTTTTCTGGCTAAAGCATTAAGGTGATGCTTCCCGCTTTTAACGGGAAGAACACGGATCGTTACCGTGTGGCCGGACATAATGTGATGTAGCTCAACGGTAGAGCACCATGCTGATACCATGGAGGTTGATGGTTCGATTCCATCTATCACAACAACATTGCACATTGGCGTAGCTGGTAGCGCACAGGGCTCATATCTCTGGGGTCGCAGGTTCGAGCCCTGCATGTGCAACGATTATGGAAATTAAGGTAACTAAGTAGAAGCGTGGCTCTGAAAAAGCCAAGGATCTGGAGCGTTACCAGAAATTTCCACATAGGGCGAGCCTGAAAGAGGGGAACACAATTCTTTATCTTATGGCAGTGCCGGTGGCGTGATAGCATAGTCGCAGATAAATGCGTGGCGCGAAGCGCGCCAAGATCGAGGTTAAAGCCCTTCCGCGCTACAGACATTAAGATAAGTTAAAAGAAATCTATGACGTACATTCATCACCATATCAATGGTCAGTCTATTGCAGAGTTCAGCGCACAGGGCGTTGTGCTTAGCACGACGCAGCAATTTCTTCAGATGATCATGGACGCTTGTGCAGAGGGTATTATTATCCATCAAGAGAATATTGATGAAAGATTCTTTGACTTACGAAGCGGCCTCGCAGGAGAGATGCTGCAAAAAGTGGTGAACTATAGGTTGCGGTTGGCGATTGTTGGCGACTTCTCCATTTATGAAAGCAAAAGCTTGAAGGCATTTATTTTTGAAAGCAATAAATCAAACACAATTGTCTTTGTAAATACAATCAAAGAAGCATTCACTAGATTAAGTAAATAAAAAAGTGTTACCTAATAGGTAACAAACAAAAAATCATCCGTACATTCATCATCATCAGATTCCATAGGAAGGGAACTTACAAAGAAGTCTTAAAAAGGTAAAGAAGAAAAATATACGCCTACTAGCGATCAGGATGCACGTGTTCATGTGTTATATCATTTAATAATTTGAAAACTAGCGACAGGTATTTATGCAATCCGTCAACGGTGAGATAGCTATTAGGCGATTCGCTGTCCGGATTCTCGGGTTCATGAACAAGCTTATTGCGGAACCGAGAATGAGCAACTATGTTATTCCATTCCTCATCAAGCTTGGTCAGATCCAAACCGACGACCTGCGTCAAATACTGATAGTATTTATATATACCCGTACCTGGAATGGAATTGATCTTTGCTGCGTGTTTCTTTTCAGCAACCCTACAGAGCTGAAACATTTTCTTTTCCAGGAAAGAACTGATCGAAATAAAGATCGAACTATAATATAAAACACTGGTGTGTTCCAAGATTTCCATTTCATTAAAATCGAATCCCATTTCCAGGTACTGCTCCTCTTCCTCCTTCATTATTTTTTCGTACTTGGCGATTTCGTTTTTGATATCGACCTCGATGGTAGCTTGCGTTGCGTTAATGTAGGTTCGAAACGCCTCGATCTGAAACATGATATCGGTCACAAATTCAAAATCTCTACTTTGGAATGCCGGTCTTATTCTATGTATTCCCATAGTTTAAATTGTTTTAAAATATATCAGTATCATCATTCAGGCAATTTACCTTTCGCTTCGATCATGGCTTTTGCAATTTCATCATGCAATTGTTCTAAAACCATTTGCAACAGTTGATTCTCGAGCGTGTCCGCTAATCCGATCAATCCCGTCGTCATTTTCAGCAGGGAGTAGGTGGTGAACTGCATGGGATCAACCATTCCGTATCGTGAGGGCCCGGCTAAATACCCTCTGGGAATATTTATGTCTTCAAACCCAAGTCTGGTAAACACTCCTTCCGGTCCGGCATGAACACCTTTGTTGGCCCATTGATAAAATGGACGTAAATAAGATAGACCCGAGTCTTCTTCGAGTGCTGCGAAATGGCGTTTGTGTTTAGGCAAAAACTTGATGGCCCATCCGTACTCTTTTAGAAAATCCGCTCCATATCGATCTCGAAGTTCTACACGCTTTTGCTCGAGTATCTTTATCGTGTCTTCATCCGCTGCCTTCCAGTTGAGCGTGCCGTGGTGGATCTGATAAGTTCTAACGCGCTTGAGTTTTTCAATAAATTGGTACTCGTAAAACATCTTGGATACTTCCAGATCGTTTTTAAAAAGGGCTACAAATACCACGGATGTCTCGTGTAAGGTCCGCCACCTAGCCAATGCTGCATCCGCATATCCCGCATTGATAAGGGTGTAAATTTCATTTGCAACCTGGCATCCTTTGATATGGAGCTGTAAAAGTTGGCCGAACTTTAATCGCTCATCCTCTGGAAACGTTTCTACCTTGAAGTGGTTTGTCATGTCTTTGTTGACATTAACGGTCAAGTCTATGTACATCAAAAACATTTGCAGACCACTCTTATAATGGTCCTGATTCCACTTCAGGAATTTGGCAAAGTCATCTTGGATTGCTTTTACCCTTCTCTCGTCATAAAATTTGTAAAGGCCCGTCATGAAAGCGGTCGCCGCACCCGTCAATATTTCTGTCGATTTTTCTTTAAGGTGCGCATTGAACTCTTCATCGGTACCTTTGAATTCTTTTCGCTTGGCAGCAAGGGCAGCTTTGATGGATTCCTGAAGTTTGAACATAGCCGATTTCTTTACGTCAAAATACTGAACTCACTGCGCAGTATTTTTGCGCAGGTGACATTATTGCTATGAAATTCCGAGCGCCGGTGTCGTTTAAGTTTGAAGGAAGCTTACTGATCAGTGCGTGGGCTAAGGGAGTAATTGCCTAGGCGCAACAACGCAACAAAAAGTAAGAACATGATGCCCGCTGAATACTTTCGTGCTGGATAGAAGCAGTGGGCGACATTATTTCTCAAGTTTAATCCAGCATCAGTGAAGAGAAACTTCAAGAAAGCGATGTCGTCCGCGGGGAGAAGCGCTTGAATTTTCTCTCCACTTAATAATTTATCAAACGAAATCCGTTCTTCCGTTCCGTCTGCTTTAAATTCGATTGTCTGTGCACCAATGGCCCTGCACAATTCTCTCAAAAATCCCTCGAACTTTAAACTGAGAGAGTCCACAGCCAGGATGTATCCTTCATCGTTATTCTTTTTCAATGTCATGTCAATCTCAGACTGCTGAAAGAAACTTAACAGGGATGGAGAAATCATTTGTATCCAATTAAATCCTTGTACGGTGCCGTCGCCGTCAACATAGGTAAAATCCTGTCCGTACCAAGAACGATGCTTTAGGTAACTCATCAGTGAGTCATAGGATATCTTCCGGGCTTTTATCCCGTTTGAAAATATGTACCAAAGCTTCCGAAGGGTAAAATTCTGAATGTGCAACAGGTATGAATTAACTCCACCCACGCCATTGTTGGCAACGTTCTTATTGATATCAAAGCTCATCACTCGCATCAACTTAAAAATGTCCGGCTGAATATTGTCGCCTAGTGCGCTTGCCTGGGGAATTAAACCATCCGCATGAATTAAATACTGATAGATATCATCGCTCTCACCCGGTTCGATCACTTTGTCAAGATGTTCAAGGGTATTTTTCCAAAGCGTGTTCAGCAATTCGCTTGAATGCTCAGTTGTTATCGTCTTGAAGTTTAACGTCCTTTTTGCTGTTTCAAGTAAAACACTCACTTCTTCAACTTTTGCCTTGTTCCCTGCCTTTTGAAAATTTGATATTGCTTTCAGGTAAAAGTCGTGAGCGATAAAATCCTTGCGTTTCTTCGCTTCCGCCAGAAAATGTTCCGCGAGCTCCTCGTAAATGGGCGCGGCGCTTGCTTTCAATTTCTGTGAGAGCAATATCCGCAACTCAAGATATTTTTCGATTAATACAGGGTGTTCGCCTCCGTCTACAGCTTGTTTTGAATAGTCAAAGAACGTCTGAAGTGTAGCCGGGTCATTCTTTTTTGCCTCAGTCGCAATGAAGGTCATGATCGAAACCTTTTCAAAAGCATTGAGCTTCTCCGACCTAAGATACGTTTCGAATAGCGCAAGCACGTCCTTGTTACGATAATTCAGGCGCTGTGAAATGACAAAAAGAGTTTCGAAATAGTTTTGAAACACCTGTTGTGTTGAGTTATCGCCAGCGATGTCTGCGTCGTGGGTGTAAGCTCGGTCTAGTAAAGCATAATAATTATCGACTGCTGCATTTCCGAAGTCGTTATGCTTAAGTGATTCCCATAAAAGTTGGTTGTACTTTCCTTTGAATTTAGCATTGCTTGTATGGGCAGCACGAAATTTGATATAGTCAAGACCATTAGCGAACAATGATAGATTTGGAAATCCATCACCATCGGTATATGATATCTGGGGATGAAATTCTCCTTTGCGAATCGGGAATTGAACAAAGAGTGCTTCGTATGTGCAATTCGATTTTAAGATCTCATCCGAAAGCCTGTCCCGAAGAGACAACAGTCGGTTGGTTAGATTTACATCATGCAATAACGAAGAGTCTTTCTCCAGATACTCGTAATAATCGTCAAGGCTATTGAAGTCACTCATACTACATATCAATTAATCAGAGTCAAATTGCTTTGGTCACCTAAAATTTATTGGGTTGCCTTTCGTCAGTTCATTTCTAAATCCTTGAATTGACAGGCGCCATTGTTGGAATTCTTCTGCTCGTTCCGGAAGCCTGGTGTCGATGTAGGTGGAAAAAATTGCTATGCACAAGTTGTGTGCATACTGCGTCATCGAATGTGCTTCTTTTGGAAAACGTAGCTGGTCCATTCCGATCTGACCATCACCAATTCCGGCAATCTTACCTTGTATAATATTGACACCATGGACAGTGTTTGACAAGCCGCGATATACTTCATACAATGCCGGGAACTTCGACTTGTTTGCTAAAGCTTCAACACTTTGAGGGCCATCGTAAAGTGAGTACCAGTGTGGATTGCTTTTCTTTAGTTTTGTTTTTGTTCGCTCAAACTCCGCGGCGAATTCCTGGTAAACAGGAAGGGCAAGCAATTCTTTAGAGTTTGCCTTCATTTTATCGACCAGTTCATATACCAATGGAGCGGAGTCTTTCATTGATTGATCCTTTCTGAACAATGCCTGTAACTGTTTTGCCCGTTCCGAAGTGCCATCGAGCATTTCGTAATACTTGCAATTATGATAGGTATTCCAAACATGGAAACACATGCAACGTTCATCTTGCTTTTCTGCAAGCAAGTACTCTAGCGAGAACAAGTTTTCAACTACAGTCCTGAGAAGGGATTTCGCAGGATCGCTGGCACAGTGCCGAACCAAGATGCCGATAGCATCGATATTTTCAATTAGGTTTCTTAAGAATAGGATGGGCACCACGTAGCCGTCTTTCTTTTCAACGCCTTCACGCGTCAAATCCCAGTCAATTAGTTCCGATCCGAACCTGACAACCTGAGTTCGGGTTAAGCCGAAAGGCGGAGTTGGTTTTTGAAGGCCTGTATCA
>CAZAHL010000333.1:0-8008 GCA_964484845.1 uncultured Chryseolinea sp.
CAAAATGAATTTGTATCAAATGTTGAAACATTGCTCTGAAACAACGAAATCAAGTTTTGGAGAAAGGAAAGACAATAGACCTTTTATATCATACATTATTGGCCAAATGCTGATGAAAAAGATTGTCAAGGATGAAAAGCCTGCGGCAAAGAATACCCCTACTCATCCGGCTTTTGTTGTTAAAGAGAATGGTGATTACGAAACACAGAAAAAATTGCTCTTATCATTGGTAAAGCAGTATTGCAGTAAGAACAAAACAGAATTTGAAGGACGTGTTCATCCGTTCTTTGGAAAAATGACTGCGGATCAATACGGTATCCTTGACTATAAGCATTTGGATCATCACCTCAGGCAGTTTGGCGTTTAAATAATAATACTTAATAAAAGGTTAACGCTTAAATTCTTTCGTTTACTGAATTTATTAGGTAAAATTCCTTGATTTTGTTTCCATGCAAGAACAAGAAATATTGCCGCACCTCTTCCGGACCGAATCTCGGAAAATAATTTCCGTTCTTTGTAAGATTTTCGGTCTCGAGCATATTGAGGTAGCCGAAGATATTGTTAGCGACACTTTTCTTTTGGCATCAGAGACCTGGGGCCTTAAGGGAATACCCGAAAATCCTACGGCCTGGTTATACGCAGTCTCTAGAAACAAAACCAAGGATTATTGTAAACGCAGCAAACTGTTTTCTGAAAAGGTTTCGTTGGAGATCAAGCGAAATGGCAGCGATTTTTGCGAAACTGAGATAGATCTTTCGGAAAGGAATATTACAGATAGCCAGCTGCAAATGATGTTTGCGATTTGTAATCCCTCAATTCATATGGAATCGCAGATCGGGTTGTGTCTTCGTATTTTGTGCGGTTTTGGAATCGATGAAATTGCCGAGGCTTTCCTTACCAACAGAGAAACAATTAAAAAACGGCTTGGAAGGGCAAAGATAAAACTGAAGGAGATAAACTTTAAAGCTGAATTTCCTTCCCTTTCTCAATTAGATGAAAGGTTGGAGGCTGTCATCACAACCCTCTATCTTCTCTATAACGAAGGCTATTACTCGTCCACCCAGAATACCGTATTAAGGAAGGATCTTTGCTTTGAAGCGCTGCGTTTAACATATCTTCTGGTCGAAAATGAATCTACCAATAAACCATATGTTAATGCTGTGTTAAGCCTGATGTGCTTTCAGTCATCCAGGTTTGATGCCAGAACAGATAACGGTGGCGAATTTGTTTTGTATGAAGATCAGGATAAAAACCTTTGGAACGAAGAACTGATCAACACTGGGCAATTCTATTTAAATGAAGCTGCAAAAGGTGAAGAGATCTCGAAATATCATCTTGAGGCAGCCATCGCTTACTGGCATACTTTAAAAGACGACTCAAGCGAAAAATGGGAGAACATCCTCCAGTTATATAATAAACTTCTCCAGATAGAATATTCGCCAATAGCAGCTTTAAACAGAACATATGCCCTGTTCAAAACCGGGGAGAAAAACAAGGCTATTAAAGAAGCCGAAAAATTGAACTTGTCTTCAAATCACCTGTTCTACACGCTGCTCGGTAATTTTTACACCGACATAGACAATGATAAGGCGCGGATAAATTTCGAAATGGCAATGACGCTCGCACGAACCAATGCCGACAAGACCATTATCGCGAATAAGCTAAAGAACATCACATATTAAATAGCTTGGCCTTCTGTTCCTTTTAGCTGACGCTTCAGACTAAAGAAACCCTGTTGATATCGCTTTTAAATTCGAGCCCGGAAAATTCGAGCCCTAAAAAATTCTGTTTTATAAATATCACGAGATGAAAAAACATTCAATTTTTTCCCTACTCTAATTTGTTTGCTTATCACGTTCAGTTCCTGTGACGATGAGGAGAGAACAAAAGACGCGGTTTATTTCCTTCAGGATATCCGTCCGCGTTATTTCGACAACCTCAATTTTGAATCTAGTCAGGTAACTTCTGAAATCTCTTCGTTTGTGAAAGAGCTTTCTCAAGCGTACGATCAGCTGGAGACACAATACAATGCGGGAGCATTTACAAGCGGTAGACCTTGAGAATATGAGAGACTCGTGGGAATGTACTATTCATTCTACCTGCTTGCACTAGGCGGAAACTATATGGATGGGAATATTCAATGGACGAGCGAATTTCCGAAGGGAGACCAAGTTTATCAGAGGCAATTTTGTTAATATAAACAGGGCGCCTAAATTTTAGGCCCTGCATTAGCAACCTCGGCATCTGTTCCTTTTCTATATTTCTCAAAATTCGTGTTGAACTCGGAAGCTAGCTGTTTTGCTTTTTGATCATATCGGTTTTTGTCATCCCATGTATTTCTGGGATTTAATATTCCGGCGGGCACGTCCTGACAAGTTACCGGCATCGAGAAATTAAAGAGAGGATGCGTTTCCATTTCTACGTGATCTAACTGATTTTTCAGTGCAGCTTTAATCATGGTCCGGGTATGCGCTAAAGGAATTCTCTTCCCTGTCCCGTAAGGCCCACCTGTCCACCCGGTATTGATCAGCCAAACTTTAGTGTTATGTCCTTTGATTTTCTCGCCCAGCATTTTTGCATACTGAAACGGATGCAGAGGAATGAATGGCGCGCCAAAGCAGGCGCTGAAGGTACTTTGTGGTTCAACGATACCTGTTTCCGTTCCGGCAATTTTTGCCGTGTACCCGGAAATAAAATAATACATCGCTTGCTGCGGAGTTAATTTGGCAATGGGAGGAAATACTCCGGTTGCATCACACGTCAGGAAAAAAATATTCTCAGGAATGCCACCACTTGATGGAACTGCAATGTTATCGATAAAGTGTATGGGATATGAAACACGGCTATTCTCGGTTACACAAGTATTCTCGTAATCAACAGTGTTCGTACCCTGAAAGAATGTAACATTCTCCAGCAAGGCCCCGTCTCTTATCGCTTTATAAATTTCGGGCTCTTTTTCTCTTGTCAGACCAATACATTTTGCGTAGCATCCTCCTTCAAAATTGAAAACCCCGCTACTCGTCCAGCCATGCTCATCATCGCCAATTAATTTTCGTTCTGCATCCGTACTTAGTGTTGTTTTTCCGGTACCGCTTAAACCAAAGAAGATAGCGGTATCGTTGTCTGCGCCTGTATTGGCTGAGCAATGCATGCTTAACATACCATGATGCGTTGGTAATAAATAATTGAGTACGGTGAATACTCCTTTTTTTATTTCTCCCGTATACGCCGTTCCTCCGATCAATATTATCTTTTTGGAAAAGTTGATAATGGAAAAATTATGTTGTCTTGTGCCATCGGCTTCAGGATTCGCAAAAAAACCAGGCGCTTGGATGATAGTCCAACGTGAGGCCTGATTTGTAGCTTCTTTGTTTTCGGCTGGCCTGATAAACATATTATGGCAGAACAGGTTAGCCCAGGGGGTTTCGTTGACAACACAAATAGGAAGTGCATAGTCGGGATGTGCGCAGGCAATGCAATCTCGTATCCAGATTGGCTTATCCTGAAGGTACCTGCAGATCTTTCGATAAAGAATATCGAAATATTTACCTTCAATAGGAATATTAAACCGATTCCAATGAACACTATTTTCAGTCAATGAATCCACGACAATGAACCTGTCTTCTGGTGAACGGCCTGTAAATTCACCTGTAGAAACTACCAATGCGCCAGTATCACTTAGCACCCCTTGTCCATAATCAAGTGTTTGCTTGATCAATGTTTCGTATGGTAGTTGGTAATGAACATTTTTTGCCCTAATAAAGGAGAGAATGTCATCTGTGGGAATAAAATTTAAACTTTGCGCCATATCAAAAGAGTTAAGAAATCATCTTGGAAATAAGAGGAGGATTGTCACCGGTTCGTACGTCGAGAGTTGTGTCTTCAACGCACCGCATAAGGGCCGCGCAGCATCTGAAAAAATTAGGAAACTTGTCACAAAACATTTTGAACAGTGCGTCGGAAAAGAACATTTTTTTGCAAACAGACACGGGTTTTAAGGCTTAGGTATCGTGTCTTTCACGGACCAAAGGTAACAATGTTTTTGCCATTGGCGCAAACGTTTGCGCCCTATGAAAATCTAGCAGGTTTATAGACAATTGTCTTTTGCATTCTTTTATATGGTAAACGAAGCATTGACCAAATTAAAAGTTAATATCAGCGACAATGCTGCACATTTATTTTGTTGCTTCTAGAAAAAAAAATCTACCACACACCCTTTTGTCTACATGATTTTTTTAGGAAAATTTTATTTTTGAGAACCGACCGAGAATATCCCGACGGCGCCGTCAATATGAGTTGAGGCAAGCAAAATTTTAGAAAGCGACTCTTGGACACAGCCTCAATAGTTGCAGAACTCCGACAAGTACGGGCAAAGTTCTGCCTTGCTGTCCTTTGCAAATCATCGACAATAGGAATAAGACAGTAGTCAGTAGAATGACTCGATTAGATTTGTTATTCATAGGATAATGCTTCTCTGGTGGTAACTCTATTGGCTCTTTTTGCTGGAAATACTGACGCGACATATGATCCCACCGTAATCAGCGCTACCCAGATAGCGATTGCCATCTTTGAGATTGTCAAGGTTAACGGAGTTCTAAATGAGATATGTCCGATGAATTCTCCCATGAAGTATGAGAGAGCAATTGAGACAACGAACGCAACCAGGATGCTCAGTACACCAATCGTGATCCCTTCCCAAACGATGAGCTTCTTTATTACTGTCGGGGTACCGCCAATTGCTCTCATCACTCCAATCTCTCTTGTTCTTTCAAGGACGTTCATGCTGATTGTTGATGTCAGTCCCAGTGTGCCGACAATTGCCATCAAGATGGCCATCGCGAGAAGAGAATTCACTAATACTTTCATGTGGGCTGCAACGGCATTGTGTAGTAGCCATACCGGTATACTGGAGCTCACTCGTACATCATTGCTTTCAAGTATATCATCGATCTGCCGGCTTTTGTTACGTGCATTGTCTCGTGATCGATCTGAATAAGCTACTCGCAACATTCCGATTTTGTGGGATGATCCCACAATCTTTGAGAATGCTTTTATCGAAACATAGGCTGTAGCAGGCGAACCAACATCCTCCGTAAATCCAATAATTTTCCATTGCGTGGGTTTACCATCAATGGCGAGCGAGACTTCGTCACCTATTTTCATTTCCGATGTTCTCGCGAGTTGGTTGAGGGCTACTTCGTTTGAGTCTTCGGTTTTTAACCATTGCCCTTCAACTAGGGTCGGATCCAATAACTGCGTTGGAACGGGAAGTGCCAGAATATTAAAACTTCCGTGACCCTTATCGGGATAGGTTTTCGTTAGTTCATATTTGCTTTCGTTCAAGATGGAACTTGACGTAAAGTCCCAACCTTCAATGGTTTTTACACCTTCAACTCCATTGATAATTCCAAACAAGGAGTCAGGAACAACACGCTCATTTAATCTGATTTCCTGATCATACAATCGTTGCGTGTAAATTCGCTTTAGATTTATTTCCCAAGCGTCAGAAACATTGAGGGCTGTCATAAACATTGCTCCACCTGCGGCCAGTAGCCCTAAAGTGAGGATGAGCCTTGTGCGTTGCCTGAAGGCATTCCTTAAGGACAACCTGTAAGTATCACTAAAAAGATTTGAGCGGGATAGCAACATGGCCCATCGATTTTGTTTTTGCATTGAAACGCCATAGTTGTCAAGGGCAGCGCGGATGGAGATTCTGCTCCCTCGTATCAAGGGCACAGCGGCTGCGACCAACGGAATAGAAATTCCCGATGCTATCTGAATTAATGGAACGAGGAGAGGAATTGATGAGTCGATGATTTCAAGATTAAGAAGCTTTGCTATTTGAGAGTAAAAGCCAAAGGCGGCCAATCGGCTCAGAGGAATGCTAATCACTAGCGCGACCACACACACTGCAACCATCATAAAAAAATACATCAACGCGACCTGATAGGAAGTTCCTCCGATCGTTTTCATCACTCCGATCTGACGCACTTGTTTTACCATCAACGTTGCCATCGAGGTTGCCACCAGAATTGATCCAAGCAGAAGTATCATGAAGCTGAATATCGTGAATATTGAAAGCACAGCTTCCATTTGACTTTGGTGAGGATGTTTACCTGGAGGCGGAACCTGGATTTCATGAATTTCTGTTCCGCTTTGTTTCAGCCAGTCTGCAAGTTCTTCTGCCTTTTGTGTTATATCCTGTCGGGAATATTCATCTTCACTGACCTGAATTCTCAAAAGATCAAACCCTGGATTTTCTCCCAGTTCTTTAAGTGTTGCCAGGGTGATATATGCATAGCCTGCCTGTTCTTGCCATGCGGGTGCTAAAGCAGGATCATGAACAATACCAGATATTTTTAAGGTTTGCTGATTTCCGTGCGGTGTGCGAACAGTTATTACGTCACCTTCATTCGCACCCATAACAGTGAGGGCAGTCCTCTCGACCAGCATAGATCCATTTGGTGGACTCTTGGCACCGGAGATTTTTTGAAATTTGCTGATCTCCATTTTTTCAAAATCGTCAATGACAAAGAACAAAATAGGGTGCCACCGTTCATTGACTTTCATTCGCCCAACTATCGTAGCGCGTCTCTCTGCTTTCTTGATACCTGGAAAAGTTCGAACGCTATCGAGTAAAGTAGACGCGATTCCTCCCTCGATTTCAATTGTAGCTGATGCAGGCTCGGTACTCATATAATTTGAGGTCATTTCCCGACTTATAACAGTATAACAACCCAGGATTGAACCTATGCCAAAGACGCCAACGGCAATAGCTAATACCAGCATCAAGTTTTTAGAATACTCAGAAGTTAGGTCACGGATGACCTTCATATATCTTGGTCTCATTGGTTGTAGGTTAAGCGTGAATTGGAACTGGGGTGATGATCATCCCATCTGCAATGCTGATGGTGTCTTCGAAGTATGAAGAGAATTCACGTTCATGTGTAACTACGATTACTGTTTTTCCTGATTCTGCCAGCGCTGCAAATAATTCAAAGATGGATGTTGCTGTTTGTGAATCAAGATTGCCGGTTGGCTCATCTGCGACTAACAGGGGAGGATCATTTGCCAGTGCTCGTGCAATAGCAACACGCTGTTGTTGTCCTCCTGAAAGGGTTGAAGGAAATTTGTCTGCCTGTTCTCTAATGTTGACTTTTTCTAGCAATGCAAGGGCTCGCTCTTTCCGTTCTTTCCTAGGATAGGTGTCGCAGAAGTCCATAGGCAACATCACGTTTTCGAGGATCGTGAGCGTCGGTAGCAGTTGAAAAAACTGAAATACAACACCTACGTTTTTACCTCTCCAGGATGCCAGCTCTGATTCCGATAGTTTGTCGACGCGTATCCCATTGATAACAACGCTCCCTTCGGAAGGCCTGTCTATCCCGGTGATGACATTGAGCAATGTGGATTTACCACTTCCCGACTTGCCGGTGATTGCTACGAGTTTTCTGCTATCTATTTTGATAGAGACATCCCGCAGTGCTTTAAAAGTACCGGAGGCAACAGGGTAGGATTTACTGACGTTGTGTAGTTCGATTAACGGCTTGTTTTGATTGTGATTCATAATGTTTTTACGACAACATTAGAGAGTCACGCATCGGATTGCGCTCAATAGATTCTATTGGACGTCCGGCTAGGTACTATTTTTCTTGTACTCAGATGGTGTAAGTCCTGTGAAGCGCTTGAAGATGAGGTTGAATGTAGATTTAGACTTGAATCCTGCTTCCAATGCGATGCCGAGCAGATTGTAATTCTGTTTCTGGGGGTCTAACATTAGGCGCTTAACTTCTTCCACCCGATACTTATTAATGAAGTCGTAAAAGTTTTCGCCAATACCATGATTGATTAGTTGTGACAGCTGATTACGGTTTAAACCGATTTGTTTTGAGAGTGAACTCAACGATAGTTCAGGGTCACAGAAAGGTTTTTTGTCCCGCATGAATTGGAGCAGTTTTTCAACCAATTCCTGATTGGGCTTTCCTTGTTTTTCCAACTGAGCTTCGAC
>CAZAHL010000334.1:0-7974 GCA_964484845.1 uncultured Chryseolinea sp.
GCAAAGAAACTGAAATTATACGGGCTAACTATGTGCTTCGCGCACTGCCCATTCCATCTGGAAAACACATTGTTGAGTTTAAATTTCAACCTGCAGCCTATACTACAGGAAATAAAATTACGCTCGTATCATCGTGGTTAATGCTTTTTGTCATTGTTGGAAGCATAGGCTGGACGTTAAAGGAGAAATAGTTTCGAGTGGGGAGGTTCAAAGTTTGAGGTTCCGAGGTTTGAGGTTTTGTCACTCGATTGAATATGCGAAAGTTTTTGATGGCGGCGCTACTTAACGGCCTCCTTTTACATTCATCTTCAGGGTATACACTGATTTGCTCGCAGTAATAAAAAGTGTTTTTCCATCTTTTCCTCCAAAGCAGACATTGGCAGTCCAGGGCGCGTCCACATTAATGTGTTCAATTTTTTCACCTTTTGAATTAAAAACAGTAATCCCCTTACCGGTTAGGTACACATTACTTTTGTCGTCTATCGTCATGCCATCGGAGCCCCTGTCGGCGAACAACGCCCGGTCCGATAATGTGCCGTCCTTATTAATCTTAAAAACATACACTTTATTTGCATTAATATCCGCGACATACAGTTTCTTTCCATCCGGTGTTCCTATAATCCCGTTGGGCCTCACAAAGTCGGAAGCGGCTACGGTTAATTTCTTTTTGTCTGGAGAAAGGTAGTAGACATTCTCTTGCTCGGTTTCCTTTTCACTGCGTTTCCAATAATCTCTTTTATAAAACGGATCGGTAAAATAAATGCCACCCTTTGGATCTATCCACAGATCGTTGGGCCCGTTTAATTTTTTTCCCTCAAAATCATTCACCAACACAGTAACCTTTTTATTTTTATCGATCAACCACAGTTCGTTATCGTTGTCAGCACATGCCACAAGGTTACCGTCGTTATCAAAGTAAAGACCGTTCGACCTGCCTGCGCTGTCCATGAAGACCGAAAGGGTTCCATCTGTTGACCACTTCATAATTTTGTCATTCGGCTGGTCGGTAAAGAAAACATTTCCATCTCGATCCACCGCTGGTCCTTCTGTAAACAGGAAGTCAGACGAGACTAGTGAGACGGACGATCCTTTAGCAATTAGGCTGCTTTCTGGATTCTTATCTGACTGCGAAAAAACCACGGAAGTAACTATGGATATAAGCAGCAGAGTTGATACAAGGATGCGAATGCTTTTCATTTTGGATTTCTAATAGGGAAGTTAATATTACTGAATAAAAGGCAAGAGATTCGGCTTTTGATGTAGGATTATGAAAGTTAAGTACCTCAGAAATTAATTTCAACATACCCCTGTGAGGGTACCTTTTCTTGTCCGTGAAGCAGAGCGGGTCTCCATGCCGGACCTTCTTTTATCAGGCGAATGGCTTCTCGGTCACTTTCCTTTGAAATACTTTTTATTATAACGTAACTCCATCTTGATCCATCGATGCCTACAGTAAAAATAACATTGACTTTTCCAGTTACGGGTTTTGAAAATGACCTACGTATATTCTTTTCAACGTAGGTATGGAAAGCAGGCATGCCGTTTACAGGTAATGGAAATTCGCTCAAATGATCGTACACATAACGCCCGCCATCCTTTCCCTCTGAAACTCCGTGCACGAGCCTGTTATCGCGATATTGTTCTTTGTAGTACGGTTTCCCATCCGGATGAAACCCATACCAAAAACCTTCCTTCCGCCCATTTCTATAATCACCTTCTTCAGCCACCTGACCTGAAGCATACCAATGTATTGATTTTCCGTTTCCGTTAACCACCTGAGGATTGCCTAAGGAGTCGAATACATTTCCTGTAAAAGTTTGATCTCCGTAAAATACTTCGCTCCGCAAATTTCCATTCCAATGAAAGGTCTCCCATTTCCCTACGGCCATTTCTTTTTCGTATCGACCTGCAGATTCGTAGGTATTGTGATCAGAATAATAAATAAATACGCCATCCTTCATATCATCGACATATTTACCTTTCATCTGAATGTTCCCATCCTTATAATAATCAAGGACAGCACCCTGCCATCGATCTAAAGAATCTTTTTTGCCTACCCGATAATATTTTGCGGAAAAAGTATCTTCCGTTTCTTTCCAATGAGAATCATAAAATACTTTTGCAGGCTCGAAGAGCGAACTAGAAGAAGTAACCGTATCAACCACCTCGTTCTGCGGTCCAATAAGTTTATGCGAAAGATCATATTGCATTGGGGGAAGAGATCTAAGCATCTCGTTCAAAATCTCAACGCTGTCAAAATACACAAACGATTCTCGCTCAATCTGTTTCACGAAATAATACGTTTTCCTTCTCGTAAGTTGAATGTAATCCCGGAGAATAGCGGTATCTGCTTCAAGCTGAGAAGGTACTCGGCGGAGCGCGTCAAGGGACGATTCAATAGAATCCCATGCTGGAAGAATGGCCAGCAAACTATCTTTTAGTCCACTTGTTTCTGTTGTTTCGAAAAGTTCATTTGTACGATCCTCAGTCTTTAATACACCTTGAAAAATCTGATAGTAACGCAGCTGATCTTTCGGCAGGACCAACAAAGTACTCGCGAGTATAACGACCAAAACTGCCAGATACGTTTTCTGTTTGGCCCACCCAAGTTTAAAATGGAAAATTGCCAGCAACAAACCCGCGAAACATCCTCCGATATGCCCAGCCATGTCAACATTCACTTGCGTGGAGATATAACCATTTATCGCTACAAATATTACAAAGTTGATCAGCACGTTTAATAACTTCTGACGATCGTGAAAGCTTCCGATAAATTCCGCACCTAGTCGATAGCCAAACAATCCGAAGATTGCACCAGAAGCACCTGCACTGGGAACATATAAATTGAAAATTAAGCTGGCTATCCCCGCCGCGATGCCGCAGAAGAAGTACAGAAGCAAAAATCGCGTCGTACCCAATGCCGGCTCGAGTACAGCACCCAAAACATATAGTCCGTACATATTCACCAGAAGATGAACGATACCAAAGTGCAAGAACATAGAAGTGATAATCCGCCACGGTTCACCCCCTAACGTATAGGGGTTGAAATTCGCGCCCGCTTCTAGTATGGCCAACACATCTGCACTGGTGTTCATCACCAAACTTTGCTGTTGGAACGCTAACCACGCAAATACAATGATATTAATGCCGATCAAGAAATAGGTAGAAATAACTTTCATGCCATTTTTAAGTTTCGAAGTAATAGTTAACACGAGGAAAGGTTCATGGTTACGGTTTTTCGGTGCATTACAACTTTAAACCTCGAACATCGAACATTAAACTATTCCAGCGCTTCAAGCCGTTTTAACAAAGGCGGATGAGAATAGTGAAAAAACACATACAGCGGATGCGGGTACAAATTACTCAAGCTATCAACGGAAAGCTTTTTCAGCGCATGGGCCAGTGCGGTTCCATCAAATGTTTCTTTTGCATAAGCGTCCGCTTCAAACTCATTTTTACGACTATACATATTCATTAGCAGTCCCGTTATCGCTGAAATAGGAGAAAATAAAATGCCAAATGCCAACAGGTTCAGATGAATAGACCATAGCGAACCACCCAATGCTAATGATACGTTTTCAGTAAAGACGATCCGTGACAAGACAAATAAAGTAAACACAATTTGCAAAACGGAAAATACATATCCCCAAACGATATGTCGCTTTTTGAAATGTCCAACCTCATGGGCCAACACTGAAACCAACTCATCCGTTGTATGATTGGTAATTAACGTATCGTACAACACAATTTTTTTCTTTTTACCCATCCCTGAAAAGAAGGCATTTGCTTTCTTTGATCGTTTGGATCCGTCAATTATAAAAATATTATCAAGTGGGAAATCTACTTTTTTCGAAAATGCTTCAATCGCAGATTTCAATTCTCCGTCCTGCAATGGAGTAAGCTTATTAAATAGCGGAAGAATGAGTGATGTATAAAACATATTGACGAATAATATAAACAAAGCGGCAACGATCGAAAACCAAATCCAAAATCCCGGGCCGATCATCCGGATAGAATAAATTAACAGGGATAACAGCAAGCCTCCGACAATTGCTGCCAGCAAATAGCCTTTCAGTTTATCTGAAATAAAAGTTTTGTAAGTCGTTTTATTAAAACCATATTTTTCTTCGATTACAAATGTGCTATACCACTGAAACGGAATTGTAAGAATATCAGAAGCCAACATAAGGACTCCGAAGAAAACAAGGGCAAGTACAATTTCATTTGAGATTTCTTCCCGGAGTAGGGCGTCAATCCACCCAAAACCGCCCGTTATAAGCATAAGAAAAGAAATTAGAAAACTGAAACCTGAGGTGATGAAGGAAAACTTAACGCGTTCTTTATGGTAGGACAATGACTTAACGTATTTTTCTTTTTCATAAAAAGACTCAATCTCCTTAGGAATATTTGTGTGTTGAGATTTAAGATTGATAAAATCTAAAATCTGATCAAATAGGTAACTTACTACCGTGATCGCTACTATTAAAATCAGGATTGTTTGAGGTTGCATGAGAGGATTTATACTATAAGAATAACTAATCTACCGGTCAATATACCATAGGCAAGTTTATTCTAAAAGCTTACACTCCTATTCCCGGCCTGATTTACGTAACAACATTTTTAAGCACGATCGTTCAAAAAAAGACAATATTGATCTATTGAAAACACACAATAAATAGGGCCGAAGGAAATTTTGCAGGTGCTGTACAGAAAAAGCTACAATGAGGGTCGCTTGTCGGTTGTCCCAAGATATTTAATCCCTACCCTCCCAAGTAATGTATTACAGACCTCCGTCTGAAACGTAATCACACCGTTTAGAAGGCATGTTTCGAACTTAAAATATAGCAATGTTGCGGGATTGATTAAGAAAGTCTAAATTTTCACAAAGGCAGTCAGTAATTATGCTTCTTTATGAGCTTTAGGTATTCAAAATTTACAATATGAAAACTATATCTCCATTTTGCCTGAATAGAATCGAGATTGTTTTTATGCTGTCTGTTTTTTGTGCCTGTCAACCTGTAAAGGAAAAAGAGGCCGCACAAGAAAAACAGGATTCGATTCCAGCAGCAGCAACCGGATTTAAACCAAATCCTCAAAAAGTTGCTAAGGTTGACGTGAAAACACTTGCCATTGGGACGACGGCACCCGAATTTAGGTTACCCGATGTTGGCGGAAAGTTTTATACACTGGAAGATTTTAAAGATGCGAAAGTTCTGGTGATGATTTTTACCTGCAACCACTGTCCTACTGCTCAGGCCTATGAGGATCGTATTATTAAATTTACTTCTGATTATAAGGGCAAAGGTGTCGGTGTTGTTGCCGTGATGCCTAACAGTACAATGGGACTTCTTCCGGAAGAGTGCGGGTATACGGACTTAAATGATTCTTATGAGGAGATGGTCATACGCCACCGGGATAAAAAATATAATTTTCCATACCTCTACGATGGCGATACCCAATCCATGGCCATTGCGTATGGACCAGTCGCAACGCCGCACGCTTATGTATTTGATGCGGATCGTAAACTTGCTTACGTGGGAAGGATCGACAGTATCGAAAAACCAGGTAAGGCAAACGCGGAAGACCTGCGGGCCGCAGTTGATGCATTGCTCGCAGGAAAGCCTGTTGCAACTCCGGAAAACAAAACTTTCGGATGTTCCGTGAAATGGGAATGGAAAGGGGACTACAACATCAAGGTGGAAAACGAGTGGAAGGCAAAACCTGTTGCCTTGGAAAAGGTAAAGGAAAAGGAAATTAAAGACATTGTTAAAAATTCTTCCGGCAAGCTCAGGCTTATAAATCTATGGGCAACCTGGTGCGCACCGTGTGTTGCTGAGTACCCGGATTTAGTACAGCTTCAGCGCTGGTATGGACAACGTGATTTTGAATTTGTATCACTTTCGGCAGACAAACCTGAAAATAACGATAAAGCGCTGGCTTTTTTAAAAAGAGTGCATTCGCCAGTAAACAACTATCTTTATGACGGCGAAGACAACTACAAGCTCATCGAAGCTGTCGATCCAAAATGGAATGGGGCTCTGCCGTATACCCTCTTAGTTGAACCTGGGGGAAAGATTGTCTACAGCTATCAGGGGCCAATCGATCTTCTTGAATTAAAAAGAGCTATTGTGGAACACCCATTGATGGGCAGATTTTATTAATCTCATATCCCTTACCTACTATTGTAAAAAAGTCACTATGAAAAAAATACACCCCCTCATTTTACTTGTTTTGTTTTCTTATGCAATCCAAGCTCAAGATTTTCGCAAGGTTGATAAAAGCCCGTTGGATTTTGCTTATTTCCCGGATCGCTTCGCTCACGACAGAAAAGAAGGTGAAAAAGCTGTTATCCGCGTCACGTACAGCAGGCCCTCAAAAAATGACCGCGAGGTTTTTGGAAAACTTGTTCCTTACGATAAAGTATGGCGAACTGGCGCAAATGAAAATACAGAAATTAAATTTTATCAGGACGTAGAATTCGGTGGCAAACAAGTAAAGGCTGGCACGTATGCTCTTTTTACAATTCCCGGTGAAAAAAACTGGACGATCATCCTTAACAGTGATCTGGATTATTGGGGTGCTTTTAAATACAACGAAAAAAATGATGTGATAAGAGTTACCTCGCCGGCGTCAACATTAAGTGAACCCATTCCAAATTTTTCAATTCAATTTGATGCAAAGGGTGAAAAGCAAGGAGTTATGAAATTAGGCTGGGACAAAACGCTTGTGGAGATACCCTTCAAGTATTAGAACTGTATTTCCTAAACTTGCGAACGTCATTCCATCAAAAAGCACCGGCTGCCCGACAGTTGGTATCAACTTGTCGACGATTTCTTAGAATGTTAAGCAAAAGATTAAGAATCCAGGGCTTGCTTTAAAAAATAATTCTTACTTTGAGTTGCCGCATCGTGCAACTTATGAATTTTTCCAAGCTAAAGCTCTCTTTCAAATTGGCGCTCTTGATCGCGCTTCCATTATTGGCCCTAGTTACTGTCAGCTTACATTCTTTACGGAAAGATGCTCAGAGTATTAGCAACCACCCCATCTTGTTTACGTTTATGGTGGCGCTCTTTACTGCTTATATTTTCCTGGCGATAAATTTTATCCAAAGACTTATAAGAGGTGTCAAAGCCGTCGAAAGTAATATTAAAAACCTGGTGTCCGGTAAGGTCCTTGCAAATGTTGAAGTTGCGGGTTTGCAGGAAACCTCCCATATAGATGAGGCAGTCAAAAAGCTCGAAAACAACTTAAGCCGCCAGACAAAATTTGCTGAACAAATTAAAACGCGTAATCTGGAAACCAGCTATGAGCTCTGCCATGACAATGATCATTTAGGCCGCGCTTTACTCGATATAAAAGAGAATCTAAATACGATTAAACAGGAAGATGAGCAACGTAAGTGGGCTTCCGAAAGTCTTGCAACATTTGTAGAAGTATTGCAATCTGCAAAAAATCTAAAAGCACTTTCTAACGATATCATCATAAACCTGGTGCGCATTATTCAAGCCAGTCAAGGAGCTCTTTTCATGTTAGTAAAAAACAATGAAGGAGAACAACTTCTGGAAATGCAAGCATGTTATGCCTTTAATAGAACAAAGCACCTAACACAACAGATAGCCATTGGTGACGGATTGATCGGACAAGTTTTTTTGGAAAAAGAAACCATTTACCTAAATGATGTGCCCGATCGTTTTGTGCGAATCACATCGGGGCTTGGAGAGGCAAATCCCCGACACGTTCTTATTGTACCTTTGAAGCTTAACGAAACGGCGGAAGGTATTGTAGAACTCGCCTCTTTTACAGAGTTCAGCAAGCACCAAATTGCTTTTGTTGAAAAAATTGGCGAAAGTATTGCCCATACCATTTCCTCTTTTAGAATAGCCGAAAACACAAAAAAGTTGCTGGACGAATCCCAGGCACATGCAGAACAAATGCGCGCGCAGGAAGAAGAATTACGCCAGAATCAGGAAGAAC